>NC_015259.1:3414175-3722973 GCF_000192745.1 Polymorphum gilvum SL003B-26A1 | reverse complement strand
AGGTTGAACACGTACCAGGAGAAGGTGCCGACATGGATGTGCACGAAGTCGGCGACCGCTCCGTAGGCGAAGCGGTCGACGCCGTTGCCGAGCGCTCCGCCGATGACCAGCGCAAGCGCCAGAGCGGCGAGGCGCGTCGTGGCGCGCACCGACCAGATCCACAGGCCGACCGCCGCCGCCAGCGTAAACAGCGCCAGCGCCCACCGCCCGACCGGGCCGTCCTGCTGGAACAGCCCGTAGGAGATGCCCCGGTTCCACACCATCACCAGGTCGAGCACCGGCAGCACAGCGACGGAGCCGCGTGCCGGCAGGTCGAACACGAACAGCACCCACAGCTTGGTCGCCTGGTCGAGCACGAAGCCGGCGAGCGCCACGGCGGCGACGAAGCCGCTCCTGGAGCCCCACAGCCAGCGCGCGGTCCAGCCGTCCACGTCACGCTGCCTTGTGCGCCGCGTCCCACTCGCGCAGCGCCGCCGCGTCGCGCGGGGTGACGTCCGGATAGTCCGGATCCGAGCCGACCTCGGGCAGAATCTTCCACGAGCGGGCGCACTTTCGGCCTTCGGCCAAGCCCGGCACCACGGCGACGCCGCGGGTATCGTCGAGCGCGAAGGCGCCCTCCGGCGCCGGTCGGTCGGTCAACGTCAGCTGGCTGGTGATGCAGATGTCGGCCATGTCGATGCCGGCGAGCGCGGCCACCAGCTCCGGATCGGTAACATGGACGACCGGATGCGCTTCCAGCGAGGAGCCGATGCGCTTGTCGCGCCGCTCGATCTCCAGCGCGCCGGTGACGACGCGCCGCACGGTGCGGATGCGCGCCCATTTCGCCGCCAGCGCGTCGTCGCGCCACGCGGCCGGCACCTGCGGGAACAGCTGCAGATGCACCGAGCCGTCCTCGGAGGGATGGCGCGCCAGCCAGCTCTCCTCCATGGTGAAGGGCAGCATCGGCGCCAGCCAGGTGACCAGGCAGTCGAACAGCCGGTCGATGACGTGGAGCGCGGCCTTGCGCCGCACCGACGACGCTGGATCGCAGTAGAGCGCGTCCTTGCGCACGTCGAAATAGAACGCCGACAACTCCACCGTCATGAAGGTGAACAGGTGGTGCGAGACCTTCTTGTAGTCGAACGCCCAGTAGGCCTCGCGCACCAGCGCGTCGAGCTCGGCCAGCCGGTGCAGCATGAGGCGCTCCAGCTCCGGCATGTCGGCGAGCGCCACCGTTTCGCCGCGGTAATGGGCGAGCGAGCCGAGCATCCAGCGGATAGTGTTGCGCAGCTTGCGGTAGCTGTCGACGTTGGTCTTGAGGATCTCCGGCCCGATGCGCTGGTCCTCGGCATAGTCCGACGAGGCCACCCACAGGCGCAGGATGTCGGCGCCGTACTGCTTGATGACGTCCTGCGGGAACACCTGGTTGCCGAGCGACTTGGACATCTTGCGCCCGTCCTCGGCCATGGTGAAGCCGTGGGTCAGCACCGCGTCGTAGGGCGCGTGGCGGCGTGTGCCGCAGCTTTCCAGCAGCGAGGAGTGGAACCAGCCGCGGTGCTGGTCGGAGCCCTCCAAGTAGAGCACGTAGTCCTCGCCGCCGAGACCGCGCCGCTTCGGCATCAGGTCGGCGCGCTTTTCCAGGCAGAAGGCGTGGGTCGAGCCGCTGTCGAACCAGACGTCGAGGATGTCGTCGACCTTGTCCCACTCCTCGGCCCGATAGGCGTCTCCGAGGAAGCGCTCCCTGGCGCCGGGGGCGAACCAGGCGTCGGCGCCCTCGGCGCGGAACGCCTCGACGATGCGAGCATTGACGGCCGGATCCTTCAGCACCTCGCCGGTGTCCCGGTTGACGAACACGGTGATCGGCACGCCCCAGGCCCGTTGCCGGGACAGCACCCAGTCGGGCCGGTTCTCGATCATCGAGCGCAGCCGGCGCTGGCCGCCGGCCGGCACGAAACGCGTGGCGTCGATGGCGGCCAGCGCGCGCGCGCGCAAGGTGTCGCCAGAACCGTCATTGGTGCCTTCGATCGCGCGGTCCATGTAGACGAACCACTGCGGCGTGTTGCGGAAGATGATCGGCTTCTTGGAGCGCCAGGAATGCGGATACTGGTGCTTGAGCCGGCCGAGGCCGATCAGCGCGCCGGCCTCCTTCAGCCTCTCGATGTTGGCCTTATTGGCCTTGCCCTTCTCGCCCTTGTGGTCGATCACCTGGATGCCGTCGAAGCCCGGCGCGTCCTTGGTGTAGAAGCCGTCGTCGGCGACGGTGAACGGGATCGCCGTGTCGATGCCGTGCGCCTCCAGCTCGCGCGCCTTCGCCGTCCAGATCTCGAAGTCGTCGGTGCCGTGGCCGGGCGCGGTGTGCACGAAGCCGGTGCCGGCGTCGTCGGTGACGTGCTCGCCGTCCAAGAGCGGCACGTCGAAGGCGTAGCCGCCGAGGCCGAGCTCGCGGTAGGGATGGGCGCAGGTAATCGCGCCGAGTTCGTCGGCGGTGACAGTGCGGAGCTTGCGGAACGCGCCGATGCGCGCGTTCTTGAACACGTCCTCGGCCAGCGCGTCGGCGAGGATCAGCCGGTCGCCCTTCTGCACCCAGTTTTCGTCCGGCAGCCCGTCCTGCGTCACCTCGTAGAGGCCGTAGGCGATCCTGGCGGAATAGGAGATCGCCCGGTTGCCCGGGATGGTCCACGGCGTGGTTGTCCAGATGACGACAGAGGCGTCAAGCAGGTCTTCGGCGGCGGCTTCGTCGGTGCCGCCCGCCTCGATCACCGGGAACTTCACCCAGATCATGTCCGACTGGTAGTCGTGGTACTCGATCTCGGCCTCGGCCAGCGCGGTCTTCTCGACCACCGACCACATCACCGGCTTGGAGCCGCGGTAGAGCTGGCCGGAGGTGGCGAACTTCATCAGTTCCTCGGCGATCACCGCCTCGCTGTCGAAGTTCATGGTCAGATAGGGGGTGTCCCAGTCGCCTTCGATGCCGAGCCGGCGGAACTCGTCGCGCTGCACGCCGATCCAGTGCTCGGCATAGGCGCGGCATTCCTGGCGGAAGGCGATCATCGCCTCCGGATCGGCGAGATCCGGCTTCTGCCGGCCCTTGGAGCGGTAGTTCTCCTCCTCGATCTTCCACTCGATCGGCAGTCCGTGGCAGTCCCAGCCGGGCACGTAGTTGCTGTCGTAGCCCAGCATCTGCATGGAGCGCGTGACGATGTCCTTCAGCGTCTTGTTCAGCGCATGGCCGATGTGGATGTGGCCGTTGGCGTAGGGCGGGCCGTCGTGCAGCAGGAACTTCGCCTTGCCCTTTGCCGCCGCGCGCAGGCGGCCGTAGAGGCCGAGCTTCTGCCAGCGCGCGAGGATCTCCGGCTCCTTCTGCGGCAGGCCGGCGCGCATGGGGAAGTCGGTGGTCGGCAGGTTCAGCGTTTCGGAATAGTCGCGGCTCGGGGTCTCGGTCATCGAATGGGATCCGCAGGTGGGGCGCTGGCATGCGCCGGAATTCGGACGGTCGGGTCGCGGAGCGGCACGCCCTTGCGGCGGCGGTCCGGCGGTCGTGGACGTGCTCCCGGTCCTTCGGCGCCGCGCGGGGCGTCAGCCGAAGGCCGGGCCGGTAATTCGCAGGCCGGCGGCAGCCTGGCTCCGGCGGAAGGGCGCATGACGGGTCATGCCGGCTCTACTACCAGCGTCGCGAAACGGAATAAAGCGCGAAATGGCATCGCGGCCGCGCCTCAATGGGCGGTTCGGGCGGCCCGGCGCGGCATGACCAGCGCCTCGCCGTCGAGCACGGTCCGCCCGTCCACCTCGGAGCGCACGGAGATGGTCGCGAAGCCGCGCTGCGGGTCGAGGCTGGTCACGGTCGCGGTCGAGACCACGGTGTCGCCCGGATAGACCGGGGCGCGGAAGTTGAACGACTGCGACACGTAGATGCCGCCGGCGCCGGGCAGCTTCATGCCCATCACCTTGGAAATCAGCGACGCGGTCAGAAGCCCGTGCGCGATCGGCCGCTTGAAGCGCGTGCCAGCGGCATAGTCGGCGTCGAAATGCACCGGATTGTAGTCGCCGCTCGCCGCGGCGAACTGCGCGATCATCGTCTCGGTCACAGTGTCGACGCTCTCGGCACGCATGCCGATCTCCAGATCCTCGAATGCGTAGCTGGTGTGGTCGGCGGGCGAGGACGTCATCGGGAGCCTTTCGGGAAACGGACGGGAATTCAGTGCAAGGACGCCTGCGGTCCGCAGTTTTTGCTGCGCTGCCGCAAAAATCAAGGACCTGCTCACTCGACCGCGCCGGTGCGGTCGGCGGTCCCGGCCGCCACGACGGTCGCGCGAACGCGCTCGCGGTGGGCGATGTAGAGCCCGCTGCCGACGATGAGCGCGATGCCGCCCCAGGTCGGCAGGTCGGGGAAGTCGCCGAACACCAGGAAGCCGAACAGGGTCGCGCTGACGATCTCCAGATAGTTGAACGGCGCGAGCACGGAGGCCGGAGCCAGCGCGAAGGCCCGCACGATGAGCCCGTGGGCGAAGAACGAGATGGCGCCGATGACGGCGAGCAGGCCGAGTTCGGGCACGCCGGGCAATACCAGCGGCTCGGCCGTCGCTCCGGTGGCGCCGACGACCAGCAGCGCTGCCCCGAGCACTGCGGCGCCGCCAAGCGCGGTGGTGAACTGGATCGACAGCATGCTGTCCTCGCCGGACAGGTGCCGCGTGATCAGCAGGTAGAGCGCGAACAGGAAGGCGGTGACCAGCGGCAGCACCGCCACCGGTCCGAACTCGGCGAAGCCCGGGCGGATGATCAGCAGCGCGCCGGCGAGGCCGACAGCGATCGCGATCCAGCGCCGGAAGCCGACTGTCTCGCGCAGGAAGACGGCCGACAGGCCGGTTAGGATCATCGGCTCGACGAAGAAGATGGCGATCGCGTCGGCGACCGGCATGACCTTCACGGCCGTGAAGAAGGCGAAGGTCGCTCCGGCCAGCAGGACGCCGCGCAGCAGGTTGGCGCGCCAGCGTCGCGTCCGAAGCGCCGCGAAGCCGGGTCCGATTGCCGCGGTCAGGACCGCGAAGGCGCCCTGGAACGCGAACCGCCCGAAGGCGATCTCGAGCGGCGGCAGCACGGCGGACAGATATTTGGCGACGATGTCCATCAAGGGCACGATCAGCATCGCCGCCGTCATCAGGACGATGCCGCGCAGGGTGTCGGCCGGGGTGGACGGGGCCGGCGTCATTCCACGCCTTGGGCGCCGAGGGCGAGGTCGAGCGCCGACAGCGGCCGCGCCGAGGCAAGGGCGGCCCGGGCCTCGTCGCTGTCCCTGTCCATCTGCGCGATCAGGGCCTCGATGCCGTCGAAGCGCGCCTCGGGGCGCAGGAACGACACGAAGCTCACCCGCATGGTTCGGCCGTAGAGATCACCGGCAAAGTCGAACAGGAACGTCTCCAGCAGCGGCGCGCCGTTGTCGAACATCGGCCGGCGGCCGAAGCTCGCGACGCCCTCGTGGCGCTGCCCGTCGACCTGGACCTGGACGGCGTAGATGCCGTGCCTGAGCGTGCATTCCGGCGCCAGACGGAGATTCGCAGTCGGATAGCCGAGATCGCGACCGCGCTTCTCACCGTGCTCGACCGTGCCCTCGACGAACCAGCGATAGCCGAGCAGGGCGTTGGCCAGCACGAGGTCGCCGTCCGCAAGCGCGGCACGGATGCGCGACGACGAGATGACCTCGCCGCCCTCGTCGTTCTCCGCCTCGACGATGTTGACGCCGAAGCCGTGGTCCCGGCCCGCGTTGCGCAGGTAGTCGGGCGTGCCGGCGCGCGCCTTGCCGAAATGGAAGTCGTAGCCGGTCACCGCGTGGCGGATCCGCAGCGTGTCGATCAGGATGCCGCGCACGAAGTCGGCGGCTTCCATGCCGGCGAAATCGTGGGTGAACGGCACCACCAGCAGGCCGTCGAGGCCAAAGGCCTCCATCACCGCCGCCTTGATCGGGGCCGGGGTCAGGCGGAAAACCGGCCGGGACGGGTTGAACACCGTGCGCGGATGCGGCTCGAAGGTCATCGCATAGACCGGCTCGCCGGTTGCGCGAGCGACCGCCGCGGCCTCGTCGAGCACGGCGCGGTGGCCGCGGTGGACGCCGTCGAAGTTGCCGATCGCCACGACGCCGCCGCGCAGATGCGCGGGAAAGGCGGCAAGGTCGTCGACCAGGGAAAAACGGACGGCGGACGTGTCGGGCATGCGCGGGAACCTGGCGGGCGACAGCGGGAACGGCGGGTGCGCCGGACCCTGCCGCCTTCGCGGCGAAAGGTCAAGCATCGCGCTGACGCGTGGCGCGCGGCGCGGAGCGCGATGGTGTAGACTGGACCCCGGCGGCCTCCAGGGGCTGTCCTTCGTCCTTTCGCGTGGAGGTCGCCCCATGTTCGAAGAGTTGCCGCTTGCCGAGGTCTACCGGCTGATCGAACCCGGTCCCGTCGTCCTGTTGACCACCGCAGACGAGGGGCGGGCCAATGTCATGGCCATGTCCTGGCACATGATGATGGAATTCACCCCGCCGCTGGTCGCCTGCCTGGTCAGTGGCTCCTACAGCTTCGCCGCCCTGCGCGCGACCGGCGAATGCGTGATCGCCATTCCCGACGTCGGCCTCGCGCCGAAGGTGGTCGCCGCCGGCAATTGCTCGGGGCGCACGGTCGACAAGTTCAGGGAGATCGGGCTCACGCCGCTGCCGGCGGCCGAGGTCGGCGCGCCGCTGGTCGCGGAGTGTTTCGCCAACCTGGAATGCCGGGTGGTCGACGACGGCTTCGTCAAGCGCTACAACCTGTTCGTCCTGGAGGTGGTACGGGCCTGGCGCGATCCTGCGCAGGCCGCGCCGAAGACGATCCACCACACCGGCTACGGTCATTTCGTCGTCGACGGCGAGACCATCGCCCTGCCGTCGAAGATGCCCTGAGCCCTGGCGCGTTCAGATGCGCAGCGCGTCGTCGTCTCGGCTGGGCACCTTCACCAGCGCCTCGCCTTCCAGCACCACGATGTCGCCGACCGCGCAGGTGCACTGCAGCCGCGCCCGGTTGCCGCGCTCCAGCAGGTCGACCACGGTGACCGTCACGGTGACGTCGTCGCCGATCTTCACCGGCGCCTTGAAATTCAGCGTCTGCGACAGGTAGATCGCCCCCGGTCCGGGCAGGCGGGTGCCGAGTACCGCGGAGATCAGGCTGGCCGTGTACAGGCCGTGGGCGATACGGGTGCGGAACGGCGTCTTGGCGGCGAAATGCTCGGACAGGTGGATCGGGTTGCGGTCGCCGGAGACCTCCGCGAAGCCGACCACGTCGGAGGAACTGACGTGCTTGACCAGGGTTTCCGTCATCCCGACTTCCAGGTCTTCAAAGCATAGCCGCCGCAGCTCGAGCATTTCGGTCAAACCTTTTCGCTGGTCCCAGTCGTTCTCTGGACGCCGAAGCTAGGCGCGCGGCGCCAGCCGTTCAATACGGCTTTCGGCCAAGAAAAAGCCGCTCGTTATTAACGGACTTTTCAGGGGCTTCACCTAAATTGACCGGAGTGTGGGGAGGCGAGGACACGAACCCGTGTCTCTCTCCTGTTTCGTCAGATCGCGTCTTTAGGCCCGAAGGGTGGGCCGCGTAGTTGACAGTATGGAGTAGACGATGGCCCTTGATCTTCAGATGCCGGTCCTCGTGGTTGATGATTACAAGACCATGATTCGGATTATCCGGAACTTGCTGAAGCAGCTCGGTTTTGAAGACATCGACGATGCGGCGGATGGTACCGAAGCCCTCGAGAAGATGAAGCAGCGCCGCTACGGCCTGGTCATCTCGGACTGGAACATGGAACCGATGACCGGCTACGAACTGCTGAAGCAGGTTCGCTCCGACTCCGGTCTCTGCAAGACGCCGTTCATCATGGTGACGGCGGAATCCAAGACGGAAAACGTCATCGCCGCCAAGAAGGCCGGCGTGAACAACTACATCGTGAAGCCGTTCAACGCGCAGACGCTGAAGGGCAAGATCGAGGCCGTGTTCGCCGACTGAGTGCTTTCGCGTCGCGGAGCGGACGGCGGCCAGCGCGCCTCGGTCCGCCCGTGTTGTTGCGAAAGGCGTGTTTCCGGTGGCGCGGCCGGCCCGGTTCCCGGACCGGCTCATGGAAGTACTTCCGTCCGAAACCGGAGCATGCGTTTCTCGTCCCCGCGCGGGACGGGGCTCGCGGCATCGCGGGCGACGCCCAAGGAGGGCTGGGAAATGACCACAATGACAAGAGAAAACGTAGTCCGCGTCATCGAATTCCTGGAAGGCAACCGCAACCGCGGCGGCGACGTCAGCCTGAACGACGTCATGCAGCTGGCGGAAGTCATGTCCGGTTCGATGCACGATTTCCTGCTCACCGTGCAGCCGGCCGTCACCGGCGAACTGACGGCGATCGCCTCCGAGATCTCCCGCATGAAGGAAGAGATCACGGCGCTGCGCGCCAACGACATGAAGCACAACAAGATCCCGGACGCCGGCCGCGAACTCGATGCCATCGTCGAGGCGACCGAATCCGCCACCCATACCATCATGACGGCGGCGGAGGAGATCATGGGCGCGGACACGTCCGACCCCGCCGCCTACCAGGATCTGGTCAACGCCAAGATGATCGAGATCTTCGAGGCCTGCGCCTTCCAGGACATCACCGGCCAGCGCATCTCCAAGGTCGTCGGCACGCTCAACTACATCGACCAGCGCGTCTCCGCCTTCGTCGAGAAGTTGCGCATTGTCGAGACCATGGAGACGACGCCCGAGGAGACCGACGCCGAGCGCCGCAAGCGGGAACTCATCCTGCACGGCCCGCAGCATGCCGGCGAGGGCGTGTCCCAGGACGACGTCGACGCCATGCTGAATGGCTCTCAGGCCGACATCGACAAGCTGTTCGGCTGAGTCGCTTCGCCATCCGCTTTTGAGAAGGCCGGCTTCGGGCGGCCTCAGCTTGTCGACAAACTTGCGGCCTCTCCAGTGTCATTCCGGCCAAGCGTGATCTGCAGCCGGAACCGGAGAGCCGCGGTGTCGATGGTCTCGATGAAGGAGACCGAGAGGCCGGCTCACCGATCCCGCATCTGCGCTTCGCTGCGTGCGGGATGACGCCTTTGGAGGGGTGTCAGCAGGTCTGAGGCCGCCGCCGGGCGGCCTTCTTGCGTTTACCAGCGCAGCCGCGGCACGGCGGCGCGCGCCGACAGGCCTTCTTCGGCCAGCCGGCGCCGGATCAGCGCCTCGTCGGGCGCCTCGCTCGGCCCGAAATCGGCGGCGTGGATGCCGGCGGTGATGAACAGCACGTCGAGATCCTGCGACACCGCCCCGCGAATGTCGGTCGGCAGGCCGTCGCCGATCGCCAGCACGCGATTGCGGTCGAAGGCCGCGCCCTGGATGTCCTGCAGACGCGCCAGCGCCGCGCTGTAGATCGGCTTATGCGGCTTGCCAAGGATGGTCACGGTGCCGCCGAGGTCCTCGTAGAGCCGTGCCAGCGCGCCGGCGCACCAGATCAGCCGCTCGCCGCGCTCCACGACGATGTCGGGATTGGCGCAGATCATCGGCAGGCCGCGGGCGGCGAGCCGGGTCAGCCGGTCGCGATAGTCGTCGGGCGTCTCGCGCTCGTCGTCGATCAGCCCGGTGCAGCTGATCAGTTCGGCCGCGTCGTCGCCGGTCAGGGCGATGTCCAGGCCCTCGTAGAGCGGCATGTCGCGCTCCGGTCCCATGTGCACGACCTTGCGGTCCAGGTTCTCGATCAGCAGATGGCGCGTCACGTCGCCGGAGGTGACGACGTCGTCATAGGCGGCACGCGTCACGCCGAAGCCGGCGAGCTGGTCATGGATCGGCGCGGCCGGACGCGGCGCGTTGGTGATCAGGATGACGGCGCCGCCGGCCTCTTCGCGGAAGCGCTGCAACGCTCCGTGGGCGTCCGGAAAGGCGGTGACGCCGTTGTGCAGCACGCCCCAGACGTCGCAGAGGATGCCCGAATAGTCGGGGGCGAGCGCCCCGAGACCGGAAACGAGGAGCGGAGCGGTGGCGTTCATGGGCGTCTCTTGCGGTCTGATCTGATATGCTTGACCCGGGAATCGGGCCCGCTGCCGGGAGGCGGGCGGACCATATACGAAGCGGACGCGGCGCGGAACCGCGAACGGACTCGAAACGCAATGGCAGTCAGGCAATTGGGCGAGGCGGTGATCAACCGCATCGCCGCGGGCGAGGTGATCGAGCGCCCGGCAAGCGTGGTCAAGGAACTGGTCGAGAACGCGGTCGACGCCGGGGCGGGCATGGTGGAGATCGTCACCGCCGCCGGCGGCAAGACCCTGCTGCGCGTCTCCGACGACGGCTCGGGCATGACTGCGGCGGATCTCGCCCTCGCCGTCCGCCGGCACTGCACCTCCAAGATCGCCGACGAGGACCTGTTCGACATCCGCACCCTCGGCTTCCGCGGCGAGGCGCTGCCCTCCATCGGGGCGGTCGGCCGGCTGTCGATCGTCACCCGCCACGTCGACGAGCCGCACGCCTGGCGCATCGCGGTCGAGGGCGGTCGGGAAACGCCGCTCGGGCCGGCCGCCCGCCACAGGGGCACCCAGGTCGAGGTGCGCGACCTCTTCTTCGCCACGCCCGCCCGGCTGAAGTTCCTGAAGTCCGACCGCGCCGAGGCTGCCGCCATAACCGAGGTGGTGCGTCGCATTGCGCTCGCCTATCCGCACATCGGCTTTTCCCTGTCCGGCGCCGACCGGCAGGCGCAGTCCTGGCCACCCGCCCGCGACGCCGATCCGCGCCTGGCCCGCATCGCCCAGATCCTCGGCCGCGACTTCGTCGACAACGCGCTGGAGCTCGACGCGGAGAGAGAAGGCGTGCGCCTGACCGGCTTCGCCGGCCTGCCGACCTTTCACCGCGGCACTGCGCAGCAGCAGTTCTTCTACGTCAACGGCCGGCCGGTGAAGGACAAGCTGCTCCTGTCCGCCCTGCGCGGTGCCTATGCCGACGTCCTGGCGCGCGACCGCCATCCGGTGGCGGTGCTGTTCCTCGAACTCGACCCGGCCCATGTCGACGTCAACGTCCATCCGGCCAAGGCCGACGTGCGTTTCCGCGACGGCCAGCTCGTGCGCGGGCTGCTGGTCGGCGCGATCAGGCAGGCGCTTGTCACGGCCGGTCATCGCGCGTCGACTGCCAACGCGGCCGCGGCGATGGACGCCATCCGCGCCGGCGGCTTCGGCGGGTGCGCCGCAGCCGCCGAAGCCCCGTATCGGTCCCCGGCGTCCGGCGCCGCCGGCTGGGACTGGCGGCGCTCCGCCTTCCGCCCCGGGCCCGCGCCGGCCGGCTTCAGCGAGCCGATGCAGGCCGGTCTCGGCGATGTCCTGCCCCTTTCCGCGGATGCGCGGGCGGGGGCCGTTCCTGTCGACGAGGAGGCCCTGCGCCGACCTCTCGGCGCCGCAAGGGCACAAGTGCACGGCACCTACATCATCGCCCAGACCGAGGACGGTCTGGTCATCGTCGACCAGCATGCCGCGCACGAGCGGCTGGTCTACGAGCGGCTCAAGGAGGCCCTGGCGGCCAGGGCCGTCGCGCGCCAGATGCTGCTCATTCCCGAGATCGTCGAGCTGCCGGAAGAAGACGTCGGGCGGCTGGCGGAACGCGCCGCCGAGCTGGAAAGCGTCGGCCTCGTGCTGGAGCCGTTCGGGCCCGGCGCCGTGGCGGTGCGCGAGACGCCGGCCCTGCTCGGCGAGATCGACATCCGCGGGCTCGTCCGGGATCTCGCCGACGAACTGGCGGAATGGGACACCGCGACGGGGCTGAAGGAGCGCCTCGATCACGTCGCCGCGACTATGGCGTGCCACGGTTCGGTGCGCGCCGGGCGACGGCTGCGGGCGGAGGAAATGGACGCGCTGCTGCGCGACATGGAGGCGACGCCGCTGTCGGGCCAGTGCAACCACGGCCGGCCGACCTGGATCGAGCTCAAGCTCGGCGACATCGAGCGTCTGTTCGGCCGCAAATAGCCGCGCGCCCCTTGCCAAATCCGGCAAGCGGCGCCGCCCAGACCGCTGACCCCCTCCAAACGCGTCATCACGCCCGCAGCGAAGCGCAGATGCGGGATCGGCGAGCCGGGGTCTCCCGGTCTCTTTCATCGACACCGCGGCTCTCCGGTTCCGGCTCGCAGCTCACGTTTGACCGGAATGACGCCCGCCGGAGAGGCTGCGGGTGTGTCGACACGCTAAAGGCGGCCCGAAGGCCGCCTTTTCCGTAGGTTCGTCCGCGATGCGGAGCGGGATCAGAATTCCCGCTCGATGCGCAGCGTGGTGTAGATCTCGTCCTTGTCGGCGAGACCGGTCGCGGTCTTGTAGTCGACCTGACGGTAGGCGACCTCCGCGCCGATGCCGAGGCCCTCGATCGGCTTCCAGACGACGTTGGCGTTCAGGCCCCACTGCGAGAAGTCGAAGGCCGAGCCGAGCGCATCGGCGATGTGGTAGCCGCCTTCGAGGTTGGCTTCCCACTTCTCATTGAAGTTGTGGTTGTAGCCGGCCGCGAAGTTGATGGTCTTGGTCGTCTTGGTGGAGACGCCGTTGAACACCGCGTCGGTGATCAGGCCGTCCCAGTCGTTCATCGGGAAATTGCTGGCGCCGTCGGAGTAGCCGACCTGGAAGGCGATCGCGTCGTCGGTGCCGAAGAACGGCACGTTGAACTCGACGCCTGCGGCGATCGCCCAGCCGACCTGGCCGCTGGCGGTCGCGTCGAGGAAGCGGACCTCATGCACCGCACCCATGATCTGGGCGGAGCCCCAGCCCTGGTCGACGCGCAGGTTGGCAACGAGATTCGGCCAGCGGTGTCCGGCGTAGCCGTTGACGACCGGCGAGATCAGGTCGGCCCGGCGAGTGGTCGCGTCCTCGATGGCGACGGTTGCCGAGAAGCCGTTGCCGAAGGCGGCGGTGTAGGCCGCGCTCCAGGTCTTGGCATCGGTGTAGTCGCTGATCGACGCGCCGTAGGAATAGCCGGTGTAGAAGTCGAAGAACGACTGGGTCTTGCCGAACGTGAAGTTGCCGAACTGGATGTAGCCCTCGTACAGCTCCACGGTCGCGTTGCCGTGCGGCGAGTCGCTGGTCACCCAGGTGTCCATGTAGGCGCGGACGAGGCCGTATTCCGAGTTGGTGCGCGCGTCGAGGCGCAGGTAGCCGCGGGCGCGCGTTTCGGTGGCGTTGGCCGTCCGGTCGCTCCAGTTGCTCGGAGCGTCGCCGTAGTTGTTGAAGTAGAAGTCGACACGGACCTTGCCGCCGACGCGCAGGCAGGTCTCGGTGCCGGGGATGTAATAGAAGCCGGTGCCGAACGCGTCGCAGACGCGCACGTAGTCGATCGGCTCCGGCGCTACGGGAAGATCCGCGGCCTGCGCCGCGGTAACGCCTGCGATCATCGCGGATCCAAGCGACAGGACGGAAAAAATGCGGCTAGAACGCATTGCGAACTCCAGAAATCATGACCCAGGTCATCGGTGCGGCTGTTGGTGGAGCATCGGCTTTGGGAGGTGCTCCGGACCGGCCGCATCGGGTGATCCCCCACAACCACAGGGAACACGATCTGAAGCCGTCTAGGGAAATGGAAATTTGGCGGTTTCGCAACAATCGGCAGCACTATTGCGCCGCTGCAACACTTGCTTTCAAGAACTGCCTATTTTTTGCCTGAATGGCTGAAAAACAGGCTAAAAATGAGCGAGTCTGCAAAAGTACAATGCAGCATCTGAAACCCGCTCTGACTGGCCCCACGATGGCGCACGCGGTCGCGTCGACTTATCCGGGCCGCTTGACCCGCGCCCCCGCACCGGCACGGACGGCCGCCTTCAGCTCCGCGTTCACGTCCTTGAGTTGTGCGACGTGGGCGTCCGGGGTCGTCCTGGTGGCGCCGTCCAGGCTGGCCAGGATCGCCCCGACGGGGGGCGGCACGCTGCGTTCGAGCGCGCCGATCGGCTTCGGCCGACCGACCAGGAAACCCTGGATCTCGTCGCAGCCCTTGTCGATCATGATCCGCAGTTCTTCCTCCCGCTCGATGCCTTCCGCGACCACCTCCATGCCGAGCGCATGGCCGAGCCGGGCGACCGTTTCCACGATCGCCAGCGCGTTCGCGTTGGTGTGGATGCCGACGACGAAGGACCGGTCGATCTTGATCGCGTCGAACGGGAAGCGGCTGAGGTAGCCGAGCGACGAATAGCCGACGCCGAAATCGTCGAGGGCGATGCGGATGCCCTTCGCCTTCAGCTTCCTGAGGATCGACAAGGCACGGGCGTCGTCCTCGATCAGCAGGTTCTCGGTAATCTCGAGTTCGAGCCGGCTCGGCGGCAGGCCTGACCGGTCGATCGCTTCCTCGACGGCGTCGGCGAAGCCGTTCTCGCGGAACTGCAGCGGGCTGACGTTGACGCTGATTCGGGCCTCGCCGAGGTGGCGTGCGGCGACCGTCAGCGCCTCGTCGAGCACCCACTTGCCGATGCCGAGGATCTGGCCGGAGCCCTCCGCGACCGGGATGAAGTCGGCGGGGTTGATCAGGCCCTTGTCCGGATGGTTCCAGCGGATCAGCGCCTCGTAGGAGGCGATGCGCGCGTCGCTGATCTGCAGCCGCGGCTGGAAATGCAGTTCGAACTGCCCCTTTTCCAGCGCGATGTCGAGATCGGCTTCCAACTCGCGCCGCCGGCGCATGAGGTCGCCCATGCCGTCCTTGAACAGGCAATAGGCGTTGCGCCCCCTGTGCTTGGCCTCGTAGAGCGCGATGTCGGCGTTCGAGACGATGGTCTCGGCGCCGCCGCCCTGCGCTGGGATGACCGAGATCCCGATGCTGGCGCCAGCCCGCAGGATCAGGCCGTTGCCGCAGTCGATCGGCGCCGACAGCCTGTCGAGCAGCCGGTGGGCCATGTCCTCGGCCTGGGTGACGAAGTCGATGTTGCGCTGGATGACGGCGAATTCGTCGCCGCCCAGGCGGGCGACCGTATCGGTGCGCCGGCTGCCCTGCCGCAGCCGCTCCGCGGTCACCCGAATCACCCGGTCGCCGACCAGGTGGCCGTGCAGGTCGTTGATGTCCTTGAACCTGTCGAGATCGATCAGCAGCAGCGCCGACGACGCGACCGCCGCCCTGGCCTCGTCGATCGCCGCCTCCAGTTCCTTGTTGAACACTGCCCGGTTCGGCAGGTCGGTCAGCGGGTCGTGCTGGGCGAGGTGCAGGATCTGCGCCTCCGCCTTCTTGCGTTCCCTGAGGTCGATGACCGCCGTCACCCGGGTAGGCACGCCGCGGTAGGAGATCATCCGCGTGCGCATCTCGACCGGGACCGGCGTGCCGTCCTGGTGCAGCACGGTGAGCTCGCGCGGGTGGCTCTCGGCTTCGTCCAGGTGCTTCAGCAACTCCTCGCGGTCGTCGAGGGAGAGGAAGTGGCTGAGATCGCGCCCCTTCAGCCTGGTGATCGGCAGCCCGAGCAGATCCTCCAGCGCGGCGTTGCCGTCGACGATGCGCCCGTCCACGGAGATCACGATCGCCTCGAAGGTCGCGTTGGCGAGCGCGCTCAGCCGCTCCGCCTCCTCGCGCGAGCGCGCCGCGTCCGCCGCCTGGATCTGCGCCAGTTCCTCGTTCTGGATCGAGTCCATCAGCGCGTTGAACATGCTGGTCAGGCGCTCGCTGTCGTCGCCGGGAATAACCGGAAGCCGAAGGTTGAGGTCGGCCTTGCCCTCGATCAGCCGGCCGAGCGCCTCCTCGACATGGCCGATGCCGAGGCGTGTGCCGTGCTCGGTCTCGTTCATGCCGCTCGCCTCGCGTTCGGGCGAGATGCGCAGTTCGACCACCCTGCCGAGCAGGGACAGGAACAGGAAGCCCATGCCGAACGCCCAGACGAAGTTCAGCCCGGCGCCGAGCGCCTGCACGCCCAGCTGCTCGAGCCGGCTCGCCAGCGGCAGGTTTGCCGCAGGAGCGAGGAGGGCGAGGCCGAGCGTGCCGGCGAGGCCGGCGATGCCGTGCACGCCGATCGCGCCGACGGCGTCGTCGATGCGCAGGTGCCTCTCGATCGCATGATTGACCCACACCGCCGCGCCGCCGCCGACGAGGCCGATCGCCACCGCACCGACCGTGTCGAGCACCTGGCAGCCCGCGGTCACCGCGACCAGGCCGCCGAGCAGGCCGGAGATCGACTTCTCCGGCAGGATGAAGCCGTTCTGCCGCACGCCGATGAAATAGCCCGCCGCCGTGCCGCTCGCCGCCGCCAGCACCGTGTTGGCGATGATCGAGCCGAGGTCAGCGGTCACGCCGAGCGCCGAGCCGCCGTTGAAGCCGATCCAGCCGACGAACAAGAGCAGCGCGCCGCTGGTCGCCAGCACCGCGCTGTGGCCCTGAATGCGCACCGGCCGGCGCTCGCGGTCGAACCGGCCGAGCCGCGGGCCGATGACCAGGCACGCCGCCAGCGCGATCCAGGCGCCGGTGCCATGCACCACGGTCGAGCCGGCGAAATCGACGAAGCCCATGTCGGCGAGGAAGGGGGCGTTGTCCTTGACGAACAGATTGCCCCAGGCCCAGTGGGTGAACACCGGATAGATCAGTCCGGCGGTGAACACCGAACTCCAGACATAGGCCGGCAGCTTCATGCGCTCGGCCACGGCGCCCGACACGATCGTCGCTGCGGTGCCGCAGAACATCACCTGGAAGGCGAATATCGCGTAGCCCCAGGCATCGAGCTCCGACAGCAGAAACAGGCTGGAATCGAGGCCGATGCCGAAGCCGCTGGCGGCGCCGAAGGCGAACATGAAACCGACGGCGGCGAAGGTGACCACCGAGAAGGCGAAGTCGAACAGGTTCTTCTGGGCGACGTTGATCGAGTTCTTCGAGCGCACCAGGCCGGCCTCGAGCAGCATGAAGCCGACCTGCATCAGCAGCACCAAGCCGGCTGCGACCAGCACCCACATCGTGTCCATCGAGTGCTGCAGTCGTTGCTCCAGCCCCGCTTCGACCAGGCTGTGGCCCGGAACTGGAAGAGCTGTCGCGGTCGTCGCCGCGTGGGACAGCGATGGAAAAAGGGACAAAGTCAGACCGGCGAGAAATCCGATAATCTTCGGCATCAGGCAACCACGACTTGAAACACACGCCGGCAAGGCTAGGGGAAGACCTGTTAATTTCCCGTATCCCGATAATCGGGCGGACAAGGCAATCCGGGCGCGTATATTGACCTAACGGCAATTTATCGCGGTGCACCATCTTTGTGTCTTCGTATCTGCCTGCATTGAATACTTGGTCGACGCGGCCGCATGGCCAAGCTCGTTGCCGAGCGCAGCTGTTCTGGGGGACGTGCAGCCCCCGTCACGGAGCCGTCACGGATCCGGTGTCATCTGGTTGGCGTTCCCATCCGATGGACGAGGCGGTGCGGCGATGCGGGTGCTGTTCTGGCTGCTGGCGGCGGTGCTGATCGTGCTCGGCCTGCTGACCGTGTGGACTCCGATCCCGACCGGCGTGCCGCTCCTGGCCGCGGGCCTGGTGGTGATCCTCGGCACCAGCCGCGGGGCGACGCGCTGGCTGCGCGGCCACCGCCGCCGCAAGCTGCGCCTCGACGGCCTGTTGCTGTGGCTGGAAGAGCGGGCGCCGGCATCCTTCTCGCGCGTCCTGCGCCGCACCCGGCCGCGCCGTCGCGTCGACCGGGGCTGAGCGCGATCAGCCGCCTGCGAGCCCGCCGACCAGCAGCGCGCCGCAGGCGAGGATCGCGCCCCAGGGCACCCAGCCCGGCACCACCACCGTGCCTTCAGGCGCCGGCACGCCGGACCGCTTGATGCGGATCAGCGCCGCCGCCGCCAGCATGAACACGACCAGGGTGATCGTCGACGTTCCCTCCGCCAGGCCCGTGATCGGGAAGGCGAGCGCCAGGACCAGGACCAGAGCCACGACGAGGACGGTCGCCCGCACCGGCGTGCCGGTCGCCGGATGCACCGCGCGAAGGGCCGTGCCGAGGCCGCCCGGCAGCGCCCCGCGGTCGGCCAGCCCGTACAGCACCCGCGAGGCCATGATCATCTGGACGATGATGCCGTTCACCGTGGCGACGACCGCGATCAGCGCGATCGTCACCGGCGACAGGCCGGTCGTGTGGGCGAATACCTCGGCAAGCGGTGCCGTGCTGTCGGTCAGGGCTTCCCGCGGCACGCTGGCCAGCGCCGCCAGCAGCACGGCGAAATAGATGACCAGCGTGAGCGCCAGCGTCAGGAAGATGCCGTGCGCCAGCGTCCGCTGCGGCGCGACCGTCTCCTCGGCGATGGAGGCGATGTCCTCGAAGCCGATGAAGGCGAAGAAGGCGATCAGGCTGGAGCCGAGGATCGCGCCCCACAGCGCGGGATCGGCGGACGGCGGAGGTGAAGCCAGCGCCTGCGCCGGCAGGTCCGCGCCCGCCCACAGCGCACCGGCGACCACGGCGGCGAGGCCGCCGACCTCGACGAGCGTCAGCACTCCGGCAATGGCAACCGATTCACGGATGCCGATCACGGCGACGCAGCCGGTCGTCAGGATCGCGGCCACGGCGAGCACCGGCGCCGGCAGGTCGACGAGTTCGCCGAGATACCCGGCCGCGCCGAGGGCGATCGCCGCCGAGGAGACCACGCCGACCGCCACCACCGCCAGCCCGACGAGCAGGAACAGGTGTCTGGAGCCGAAGCCCGCCTCGACGAAATGCGCTACGGCTGCCGCATAGGGCAGCCGCCCGGTCAGTTCGGCGAAACACGCTGCCGGCAGCAACATGACCAGCCCGGAGATCAGGAACGCCACCGGCGCGTGATCGCCGGCGCGCGCGATCACTTCGCCGATCAGGACGTAGATGCCTGCGCCGACGGTCACGCCGAGGCCGTAGAGCACCACATAGGGCAGCGTCAGCCTCCGCTTCAGGCCGCCGGGCGGCGGCGTTGTGGGCGGTGGCAAGGGGGATGGCTGCGTCGGGGCAGAGGGCACTGGCGTCATGGCCGTCAGACTAAACGCCGTCCGGCCGTCCGGCTCAAGCGAAACCGCGCGTTCCTCCGGGCCCCGTCCTGAGGAGCCTGCGCGAGCGGGCGCCTCGAAGGACACGCACCGAACCTTCCGCCCATGGCGCGAGAAGGCCGCGTGGCCCTCAGATCCCCTTGTACATCACAGTGGTAGCATCGAGGTGCGTGCGGTCGACGTCGAGGCAGTAGCCGGGGATGACGCCGGCGGTGCTGTAGCCCATCGAGGCGTAGAGCGGCTCGGCGGCGTCGCCGGTGCGCGTGTCGAGCGTGAGCAGGCTGCGGCCGAGCGCCCGCGCTTCCGCTTCGATGGCGGCCATCAGCGTGCGGGCAAGGCCTCGGCGGCGGGCGTCCGGATGCACCAGCAGCTTTCTCACCTCGGCCCGGTGCGGCTGGTTGGCCGGCGTGTCGGCGTCGAGCTGGACGGTGCCGACGAGGCGGCCCGCTTCGCGCGCGACCAGCAGCACCGTGCCGCCGCGGGCGACGCCCGGAAGCACCTTCGTGCGCCAGAAGGCGGCGGCGGCCTCCGGTGGGAACGGCAGCACGAAGCCGACGCTGGCGCCGGCGAGCACGCAGGCGTGCAGCAGGGTGCCGAGGTCGTCGACGGACGCCTCGAGCGCGTCGGCTGTCAGCCGCGACAGGGACCAGGAAAGACCGGAGGCCGTTTGCATGGCGGTCGAACCTTCAGACAAGGAACAGGAGATAGCGGGCGCCGGCGTCCTCTGGCGTCTCGAACAGGCTGGAACCGAACAGCTGGTAGCGCAGGCAGTCGCCTGCAGACAGCGTGTGGCGCGTGCCGTCCAGGCTGACCGCAAGCGCGCCGTCGAGCAGCACGAGATGGTGCTCCAGCCCCGGACGTGGCGGCCGTTCGTAGGAAATGCGCGTTGCCGGCGGCAGGCTGCCCTCCAGCACCTCGCCGGCGAGCGCCTGGGCCGGCGGTGACACGGCGCGGCGGCGAAAGCCGGTCTCCGGGTCCCGCCACAGCGGCTGGTCGCTGTATCGTATCAGCGGCGCAAAGCCCTCCTCGACCAGGTACATCAGCCGCGACAGCGGCATGCCGTGGGCGGCGCACAGGCGGCCGAGCGTCGCCGCACTGGCGCTGACCTCGGCATTCTCCAGCCGCGACAGGCTGGCCCGGCTGACGCCGCTGAGCCGGGCGAGGTCGTCGAGCGACCAGCCGCGCTGCAGGCGCAGCGCCTTCAGCCGGTCGGCGATCTGGCGATCGAGCTGGGCGGGATCGAGGGGCGAGGGTTCTGGCAAGGGATCTTTCATATTCGGAATAATTTCTCGAACATGAAAGATCGTCAAGAGGCCGTTCGTCCGGTCAGGCGACTTCCAGGAACAGGACCTGGCTGTCGCCGGCGGTGCGTCGGTCGCGTTCCGTGAAGCCCTCGGGGACCTCGATGGCGACGCCGGCGCGTTCCTCAAGCACGCAGACGGCGCCCGGTTTCAGCCAGCCTCCGGCGCGCGCCGAGGCGAGCGCCCTTTCGCCGAGCCCCTTGCCGTAGGGCGGGTCGGCGAACACGAGGTCGAACGGCTCGATGGTGCCGGCCGGGCCGAGCCGGGTCGCGTCGCGGCGCAGGATCTTGGCGACGCCGTTGAGGCCGAGCGTTTCCATGTTGCGGCGGATGACGCCGCGCGCCTCCACTCCTTCCTCGACGAAGGTGGCGTGGCGCGCGCCGCGGCTGATCGCCTCGAAGCCGAGCGCGCCGGTGCCGGCGAACAGGTCGAGCACTCGCGCGCTGTCCAGTTCGACGCCGAGGCCGTGGACCAGGATGTTGAACACGCTCTCGCGCAGCCGGTCGCTGGTCGGCCGCGTCGCCTCGCCCCTGGGCGCGGCAAGGGCGGCCCCCTTGAACCGGCCCGCGACGATCCTCATGCACCCGTCCTCATGAAATCGTCCCTCACCGCAGGTGCCTCACGGCCGCCCGCGCGGCTTGCCGCCGCCCCGGCCGGGACCGTGCCCACCGCCCCGACCCGAGCCCCCGCCTTCGCTTCGCATGCCGCTCCGCCCCGGGCCTTTGCCGGGTCCGGTGCGCGGGCCCTTGCCTGCCCCGCCCCGCCCGGGACCCTTCGGTCCGCCGCGCGGCGGACGCTCGTCGCCGCCGGCTCGGTCGCGGAACGGCCGCTCGCTCCGGGGCCGCTCACTCCGGGGCCGATCTTCCCGACGCCGCTCGTCGCGAGGCTCCGGTCGCTCGGTGCGCTCCGGCCTCGCCTTGCGGGCGAGCCGCGTGTCCTGCTGCTTGTCCTCGACCAGGCCCTCCTCGCTCCAGATCCGCCGTGCCGGCGGGCGCGGGGCCTCGTCGCGTTCGGGCGCGCGGGAGCGCGGGCGCGGTTCGCTGGTCAGGCGGAAGCGGCTGCGCGGCGACACCTTCTGAGGCCGGTCCTGGGGCCTGTCCTGGGATTTGCCGGAAGGTCGGCGGGTCTCAGGAGGGTTTCCGGCGCCTTTCCGGCGCCTTTCCGGCGCTTCGTCGGACGCGCTCCGGCGGCCGCCGGTGCGCGTCGCCGCCGCCCCCTCGCGGGCGCTCATCCACTCGCCTCCGGCGCGACTTTTCTGAATGTTCTCTTTCTTCTTCAAGGGCTTGTCTGGTTCTGCCTGGGTCAGGACCGGCGCCTCGAAATCCGCCCCCGCGGCCTCCGCCAGCTTGTCCCCCAGCTGGTCGCGCAGCACCCGGCCGCGGATCTCCCTGACCTCGCCCTCGCCGAGGTCGGCCAGCTGGAACGGACCGAAAGACAGTCGGATCAGGCGGTTGACGGACAGTCCGAGGTGCTCCAGGACGCGCTTGACCTCGCGGTTCTTGCCCTCCCTGAGGCCGACCGTCAGCCAGACGTTATCCCCCTGCTGCTTGTCCAGAACGGCCTCGATGGTGCCGTAGAGAATGCCGTCGATGGCGATCCCGTCGGCGAGGCTATCGAGTTGACTTTGCTCGATTTTTCCGTAGGCGCGGACCCGGTAGCGGCGCAGCCAGCCGGTGGCGGGCAATTCCAGCACCCGCGCCAGGCCGCCGTCGTTGGTCAGAAGCAGCAGGCCCTCGGTGTTGATGTCCAGCCGGCCGACCGCAAGAACCCGTGGCAAGTCCTTGGGAAGACTGTCGAAAACCGTCGGACGCCCCTCCGGGTCGCGGGCCGTGGTGACCAGCCCGCGCGGCTTGTGGTAAAGCCACAGCCGGGTGCGTTCCTTCTGCGGCAGCGGTTGCCCGTCGACCACGATCTCGTCGTCGTAAGTCACTGTAAGGGCAGGGCTTTCCAAGATCTTGCCGTTGACGGCGACGCGCCCGGCGAGGATCCAGGCCTCGGCGTCGCGGCGCGAGCAGAGCCCGGCGCGCGCCATCACCTTGGCTATGCGCTCGCCGTCGCGGGCGGGGATAGCGTCGGGCCCGGAAGGCGCGCCATCGGCTGCCGCCGTCGCCGGCGCGGGCTGCGGGCGGGGCTTGCGCGTGCCCGCCTCCGGCCGTGGCGGCTTTGCGCCAGATCCTTGTTTTTCCTTGCGATTCTTGGGCGCTCCGGCGCCTCTGGCGCCGCCCTTGGCGGCTGCCGAGCCGGATGCGGTACGGGGCCCGCGCGGGCTGTTGCCGCGGGACCGGGAGGGGGATTTCCTGTCGGTCATGTCCGCGTCATAGCAGAGCCGGAGCGGTTCGCAAATCGGCGTTTTTCCGGCGACCGCCCGGCCTCCGTTCTCGTGTCCCGCTTGTATCCGAAGACTGTCCGACATCCCACCGCAAACCGGCCGGAAAACCGCCGGAGACCCGCGGAGCCCCACCGGAGACCTGCCAGAGGACTGCCAGAGGACTGCCGAGGTTCCGCCAAGGGGTGCGCGGTCGCGGCTATCCGCGCTATAACCCCTCGCCCGATCACCCGGAGGGACCCGATGCCCGACCCCGCCCCGCCTTCAGGTCGCCCGGCCGCCGCCCCTGCCGGCCGCCCGGCCGATCATCCGGCCGAAACCGGCCCCGCCGGCGTCACCTCGTTCATGGACCTGGCGCTCGCCGAGGCCCGGAACGCGGCCGCGCGCGGCGAGGTGCCGGTCGGCGCGGTGCTCGTGTGCGACGGCCGGGTCGTCGCCGCCGACGGCAACCGCACGCTCGAGCTGAACGACCCGACCGCCCATGCCGAGATGCTAGTCATCCGCGCCGCCTGCGCCGCGCTCGGCTCCCAGCGGCTTTCCGGCTGCGACCTCTATGTCACGCTCGAGCCCTGTCCGATGTGCGCCGGCGCGATCTCCTTCGCCCGCATCCGCCGGCTCTACTATGGCGCAGGCGACGAGAAGGGCGGCGCCGTCGACCACGGCGTGCGCTTCTTCGCCAGCCCGACCTGCCACCACGCGCCGGAGGTCTATGCCGGCATCGGCGAGCGGCCGGCCGGGGAACTTCTGAAGGACTTCTTCCGCGACCGGCGCTGAGGACGAGGCGGACCGTTCCGCCTCAGCCGCCGCCGGGCATCATGACGGTGACGGTGGGTCGGTCCGGCAGGGTGGCGCGGCGCGCGATCAGGTCCGACCCGTCGGCCTGGACGATCTCGAAGCCCTCGGCGGACGCGCGGGCGAGGAAGTTGGCGAGGGCGCCGGAAAAGTGGAAATGCATCGGGATCACCATCGCCGGGCGGACGGCCTTGAGCACGTCCATCAGGCTGTCGAGGCGCAGCGTCGAGGCGTTGTCGACCGGAGCGAGGACGATGTCGATCTGGCCGAGGCGGGTGAGGTCTTCCTGCGTGAGACGATGGTGCAGGTGGCCGAGATGGGCGATGCACAGGTCTGCGACCTCGAACACGAAAATCGAGTTGCCGAGCCGGCGCGTCTCGCCGTCCCAGCCGCGGATGTTGGTCTGGATGTTGCGGATGCGCACGTCCTCGACGATGAGGTCGTGGTCGATCGGCCCGCCGGCCGGGTTCCAGCCGTAGAGCAGGTGCTCGATCGCCGGATCGGGGTTGACGCTGTAATGGGTCGAATGGGCGCCGTTCATGGTCGCCACCCTCGGCGCCAGCAGCGGACGGATGCTGTCGTTGTAGTCGGTGGCGATGCGCACGCCCCTGGGCGTCTCGATCTCGAAGGTGGAATGGCCGATGTAGCGGATGCCGACCTCGTCGGGCGCGAGGGCGGCACGGATCAGGTAGGGCGGCGCGCCGTTGGAGGCGATCAGCTGGCAGGCGGCCTGGGCCGGACCGACGGCGGCAAACGCGAGGACGCCGGCCAAGAGCGTCAGCAGGAGGGCGAAGGGACGGCGCATGCGGCATCTCCCGGAACGTGGGGCATGCTTCAAGGGTAGCGCGCGCGCCCGCGCCGGCAAGGCGCAAGACGTCCGCAGCCCGCAAGAGGCGCGACCGGGGATCGGTTCAGGGGATGAGGAAGAAAGAGGCGCCGCTCCGCGTGGTTTGATGAGGGACGAGGACGGAGCGGCGCCAGGAGGGGGTAGACGGGAGGAAGCTTTCTACCCCTTGTAGCTGCACAGGGTGACCGGCCGGCGGCCTTCGCGGGCGGTCAGATAGGTGTCGCTCGCCAGCGTCGCGGCCGGATCGCGCGACTGGCGGAAGATCAGTTCGCCGGCATGGCCGGCTTCCTCTACCAGGGCGCGGGCCGAGCAGGTCGCGGCGATCTCCAGGCCGAGGCGGCGCAGATGCGCCTTGCGGTAGCAGAACACGGCAAGCCGGCTGCGCTGGTCCTCGGGCAGGGCGCGGGCGGCGGCGCCGTTCTGGCGCATCAGGGCCTGAAGCATCTCGTGCGGGACCGGGCAGAGGTCCTCGTCTAGGGATCGTGGGGCCACGCGGTTCATCCGCTTGTCTCCTTGTCGATTTCTCCCAGTATTTACGGTGAAAGGTTAATCGCAGGTTAATATTCTGTATAAATCGAAAAACTTACGTAGTGGAATTATAGTGAAAAATCGCAATGAAACGAGTCTTCTTGAGTTAGGTCGAGGAAGATTACAATGGCGTCTCGCCCAGGTGTCTGTCGAGCAGGCGCTTGACCTTCTCGCGCAGGGGCTCGGCGGTGTCGAGCACGTGCCGGGTCTTGAGGAAGTCGAGGACGCGGATGTCGTCGACGTCGGGCCGCACCAGGATGTCGGGGCTGCGCTTCTTCAGCTTCTCGGCGGTGATCGAGCGCATCAGGATCTGCGAGGCGCCGAACAGGGAGTCGAGCGTGGTCGGCAGGTGCCGGTCGGCGCGCTTGACCGGCCCGCCGACGACGTCGACGGCGACCAGCACGTCGCACTCGGGCGGCAGGGCGTCGAAGGGCAGCGGATTGGCGACGCCGCCGTCGATGAGCACGCGGCCGTGCAGCCGGACCGGGCGGAACACGACGGGAATGGCGATCGAGGCGGCGATCGCCGGCAGCAGGGGGCCGCTGCGGATGTCGATCTCGGTGCAGCCGTAGAAGTCGGTGGCGAGCACGACCAGAGGGATCTTCAGGTCCTCGAAGTCGTGCACGAGCCGGTCGCCGGCGAACAGGCTGACCACCTTGAGCGGGTCGAACTGCACCAGGCTGCCGCCGACCAGGTCGGAGAAGCGGCGCGGGCGCAGCCGCCACAGGCGCGAGACGACGGCGTTGCGGTCGCGGAAGGTCTCCACCGCGATCTCGCGGATTTCCCGGCCCGACAGGCCGCCGGCATAGGCGGCGCCGATCAGCGCGCCGATCGAGGAGCCGGCGATGGCGTGCGGGCGGATGCCGAGGTCGTCGAAGGCCTCGAGCACGGGGATGTGGGTCATGCCGCGCGCGCCGCCGCCGCCGAGCGCGATGCCGATCCTGGGTGTCGCCATGGGGCGGAGGTCCTGGTGTTGCGGGTCCGTGCCGACGATGGGAGGGTCGGGCGCGCCCACTCCAAGCCTGAACTGACGGCAATTTCAAGGCATGCGCGCCCGAAAGCGCCCGAAAGCGCCCGAAAGCACCGGAAACCGGAGGCTCCGGTCAGACCGCGGCGCTGCGCCGTGCCTCGGTGCGTCGCTCCAGCCAGGCGGAGAAGATCTCGAACGGCGCCGGCCGGGCGATCAGGTAGCCCTGCACGCTGAAGTCGCCCATCATGCGCAGCCGCGCCACCTGGGCGTCGGTCTCGATGCCCTCGCAGACAATGCCGATGTCGAGCGCGCGGGCGAGGTGGATGATCGAGTTGACCACCACCTGGGCCTTGGAATCGGCGAGCAGTTGCGCCGTGAAGCTGCGGTCGATCTTCAGTCCGTCGATCGGCAGGTCGGCGAGATGCGACAGCGAGGCGTAGCCGGTGCCGAAGTCGTCGAGCTCGATGTGGACGCCGCGCCGGTGGAGGTCTTCCAGAACTTCGATCTTGCGGCAGCTGGCGTCGTTGAGGAAGATCGATTCCAGCACTTCCACGGTGATCCGGTCCGGGCTGACGTCGTGCTTGTCGATGGCGTTCAGCACGTCGGCGAGGAAGGTGCCGGCCTTCAGGTGCTGCGGCGACAGGTTGACGGCGACGCGGCCGAAGTCGAGGCCGCGGTCGCTCCAGATGCGTGCCGCGGCGAGCGCCTTGTCGAGCACGATGGCGCCGACCACCGGCGCCAGCCGCGATTTCTCCACCACGGGCAGGAATTCGGCCGGCGACAGGGCGCCGCGCAGCGGATGCTGCCAGCGCAGCAGCGCCTCGACGCCGGTGACCTCGCCGCTGCGGATGTTGACCTGCGGCTGATAGACCAGGAACAGTTCGTCGCGCTCGACGGCGCGGTAGAGGTCCGCCTCGACGCGCGCCTCCGCGTCGCTGTCGGCCTTCATGTCGGTGGTGAAGAAGGACCAGCGGTCCTTGCCGGCCTCCTTGGAGCGGTAGAGGGCAAGGTCGGCATTGACCATCAGCGCGCCGAAGTCCGTGCCGTCCTGGGGGTAGCGGGCGATCCCCATGCTGACGGTCGGCCAGATGGTGGCACCCTCGTAGTCGAGTGGTGCGCGCATGCAGGAGAACACCGCCTCGCAGGCGCCCCGTGCGGCGGCGTCGCCGTCGACCGGCACGACGATGACGAATTCGTCGCCGCCCCAGCGGTAGGCGCGCGCCGGCGCGGCGCAGGCAGCCCGCAGGCGTGCGCCGGTCGCGCGCAGGTAGACGTCGCCGGCGGTGTGGCCGAGGGTGTCGTTGATGAGCTTGAAGTTGTCGAGATCCATGTGGATGATCAGGTGCTCGACGTCCCCGTCGCCGAACAGGGGCTCGACGTCGCGCAGGCATGCGGCACGGTTGGGCAGCCCGGTCAGTTCGTCGAAGAACGCCAGGCGCTCGGCAGCCTCCTTGGCCCTGCGCACCTCGTCCTCGCGCAGCTTGCGCTCGGAGATGTCGTTGATGATGGCGACGAACAGCGGCGATCCGACATCCGTGTTGAGCTGCAGCTGGACCTCGACCGGATAGCGGGAGCCGTCCTTGCGCTCGTGCACGGTCTCGAAATGGAGCGAGTTGGTGGCGCCCTCCAGCAGCGGAACGACCAGGGCGCGGAAGCGGCTCTCGTCGAAATCGGGCTTAAGGTCCCAGGCCGAGCGCTGCTTGAGCTCGTCCATCGAGTAGCCGGTGTTCTCGCGCGCGCGCCGGTTGACGTGGGTGAAGCGGCAGGATTGCGCGTCGAACAGGTAGATCTCGTTGAGCGACGCCTCCAGGATGTTGGCGAGCCTCAGGCTGCGCTCTTCCGCGCGCCGGCGTTCGGTGATGTCGTGGGTGACGCCGACCGTGCGCACCGGTCGGCCGTCGGCGTCGAGCGCGAACCGGGCCTTCACGTGCAGCCAGCGGACTTCGCCGTCCGGCCGGATGATGCGGTGCTCGAATTCGTAGTCCGAGCAGGTCTCCAGCGCCTTGCGCAGCGTGTCCAGGATGATGGCGCGGTCGTCGGGATGGGTCTGGCTCAGGATCGAGCGGATCGACGGATTGGCCGTCTTCGGGTCGACGCCGTAGATGGCGTAGATCTCGTCCGACCAGTGGGCCTCGTCCGTGACCAGATCACGCTCCCAGTTGCCGATGGCGGCGATGTGCTGCGCCTCGCGCAGGCGGCTCTCGCTCTCCGCGAGCGCCCTCGTGCGCAGACCGACTTCGGCCTCCAGGCGCCGGCGCGTGGCCACAACGGTGTCCTGCAGGTGGCCTGCCAGGCGATGGACGAGGAGGCCGGCCAGGACGGCGAAGGCGGCCACGATCAGGATGGTCCCCAGCACGCCGGAGGCGAAATCGAGCAGCGCGGCGGTGATGTCCTCCAGCGTGACCAGGAAGCCGACCGGACGGCCGCCGACGTCGAGCAGCGGGATGCCGTAGGCGATCTTGATGCGCCATCCCGTCAGAAACACCTCTCGGAACGGCCGGTCGGCGTCCGCATGGGCGTCCAGCACGTCGCCGAGCCGGCCCGGGATCGCCATCGCGCCGGAACTCGACAGGGTGTAGCGCTCCGAGATCAGCCAGCGGCTCTGGGTCGGCCGCGCCGTATCGATCGAGGCCCAGCGGGACGGGTCGATGCTGCCGTTGAGATAGGCCTGGATCACCTGGACCCCGAGCGCGGAGGACAGGGAATCGAGCGGCTTGCCCATCTCCATGCCGATCGACAGGTAGCCGATCAGCTCGCCGCCGGCGAGCCAGGGCCGCACCACCTCCAGCGTCAGCAGCCCGGCGTCGCCGAGGTCGAGGCCGGTCGTCGGGCGCTGCGTCCGCTCCGCCTCCAGCAGCGCTTTGCGCGCGATCCCGGCGTCCTGCAGGGCCGGCCGGTGCACCGCCAGCACGGGGCGGCGCTGCGGGTCGACGAAGGTCATCTGGGTGATGCCGTAGCGGATGTTGAGTTCGGCGTACAGCGGGCGGGCGAGGGCGAGCAACGCGGCACGGTCGCCGGCGCGCATGGCATCCGCCAGACCGTGATGGCCCGACAGGCCGACCAGCGCCTTCTCCAGGCCGCTGCCGAGGTTTATCCGCTCCTGGACGAGCATGCGTTCCGCCGAGCGGCCGAGGGCGGCGACGTCGGCGGTGATTTCCGTGTAGCGGTGGACGACCGCACTGGTCGCGAAGACGACCGCCGAGAGGAGGAACAGCGACAGGAAGATCAGGTTGAGCGGCTGCGCGATGCGCATGCCGTCGCGGGTCCATTGCTGGACGATGGTGTCGAAGCCGGAAGGACGGGAGCGAAGGCGGGGGCGCGGACATGCGCCGGTCTCGACGGCATCGACGGGCTTTTCCCTGTCGTGCCCCTCTACATCGTCCTGGAACGATGTCGACCCTATTGCCATGCCCTCCGCTGCCTTTCCCCGCGCCGGCCCTGCTCATTTCGTGCTGTTCGGCCGTTGATCCCGAATTTTAACTAGCAGGCGCGGGTTAATTACTCTTGAACGGAATGGAAAAGCAGCAGGATAAGGCGGAAGGCCGAAAGTAATACACGCGGAGATAAGCTGACGCAGGTGCAAAATTATCACCGGATGCGTCATATTTATCCCCGAGAACCTCCGTCCGCCGCGCGTTCGGCATGGTGCCAGGCCGTCTCGGCGAGCGGCCGGATCTGGGCGATCATGCCGGCTGCGTTCTCGCTGGTCGCCGTGCCGTCGCGCACGCGCCCGGCGATGCCCTGCAGGATCGCGGCGAAGCGGAAGAAATTGTAGGCGAAGTAGAACGCCAGCCGGTCGGCGACGGCAAGGCCGGTGCGCGCCTCGTAGGCGGCGATGTAGGCGTCGAGGCCGGGGATGCCGAGGGCGTCGAGATCGAGCCCGAGCAGCGTGCCGATGCCCGTGCCCGCCGGTGCCGGCGGCATGCGCCACGGCATCAGGTGGTAGGTGAAGTCGGCGACCGGGTCGCCGAGCGTCGCCAGTTCCCAGTCGAGCACGGCGACGACCTCGGCGCGATCGGGATGCAGGATCAGGTTGTCGAGCCGGTAGTCGCCGTGGACGATGCGCGCCGGCTGTTCGGGCGGCAGGTTGTCCGGCAACCAGTCGATCAGCCGGTCCATCTCGGCGATGGTCTCGGTTTGCGACGCCCGGTACTGCTTCGACCAGCGCGCGACCTGGCGCGCCACATAGCCGTCGGGACGGCCGAAGTCGGCCAGGCCGAGGGCGGCCGGATCGAGCGCGTGCAGCCGGGCGAGCGTCGCGTTCATGGCGTCGTAGACGGCGGCGCGCTCCGCCGGCGCAAGCTCCGGCAGGCCGGGCTCCCAGAAGATCCGCCCCTCGACCCGGTCCATCAGGTAGAAGGCGGTGCCGGCGATGGTCGGATCCTCGCACAGCACGCGGGTGCGCGGCACCGGGTATCCGGCGGCGCCGAGTGCGGTCATGACCCGGTATTCGCGCTCGATCGCGTGGGCGGACGGCAGCAGCGGGCCCGGCGGCTTGCGGCGCAGCACGTAGGCGACACCGGCCGCCTCGACCAGGTAGGTCGGGTTGGACTGGCCGCCCCTGAACTGGCGGAAGCGCACGGGACCGCTGAAGCCCTCGACATGGGCTTCGAGCCAGGCCGCCAGGGTTTCCTCGGGCAGGGCGAGGGCCGCCGGCACGGGCTTGGTGCCGGAAAAGGCCGCCTGGCGGTCGGCGGGCGCGCTCACGATGCGGCCTCGAGGAACGGTACCAGCAGCGCCAGCAGGGCGGCGGGGTTCTCCTCGGCGACGAAATGGCCGCTGTCGATCGCCTCACCGCTCGCGTCGTCGGCCCATTGGCGCCACACGTCGAGCGGCGTGTCGGCGCCCTGGGCGATGCCGGTGCCGCCCCATAGGGCGAGGAGCGGCGCGGCGATCCGCCGCCCGGCCGCGCGGTCGGCGGCGTCGTGCTCGAAGTCGACGAAGGCGCCGGCCCGGTAGTCGTCGCACATGGCGCGGATGCGCTCCGGCTGGACATAGGCGGCGCGGTAGTGGGCGAGCGCTTCCGGCGCGAAGGTGGTCAGGTTCTTCGCCGCGGTCCAGCTTGCCAGCGTGTGCTCCAGATAGCCGACGGCGTCGCCGGCGATCAGCCGCTCGGGCATCGGCGCGGGCTGGGAAAGGAACGCCCAGTGGTAGACCCTGAGCGCGAAGGCGCGGTCCATCTTCCGCCAGTAGTCCCAGGTCGGCAGGATGTCGAGCACGGCGATGCGCGCGACGCGTTCGGGATGGTCGAGCGCCAGCCGGTAGCCGACGCGCGCGCCGCGGTCGTGGCCGCAGACCGCAAAGCGGCGATGGCCGAGCCGGTCCATGACCGCGACCATGTCCGCCGCCATGGCGCGCTTGGAATAGGACGCGTGGTCCGGCGAGGCGGCCGGCACCGAGCTCTGGCCGTAGCCGCGCAGGTCGGCGATCACCAGGGTGAAGCGGCGGGCGAGCTCGGGCGCGATCCGGTGCCACATGACATGGCTCTGCGGATAGCCGTGCAGCAGCAGCAGCGGCGGGCCGTTGCCGCCGATTCGGCAGTGGATGGTCGCGCCGTCGCCCTCCACGTCCGCGTTGCGGAAGCCGGGAAACAGGTCGGGCAGGTCTGGCGGCAGGCTCATGCGGATCCGATTCCCCCCTCGAACGGAACGGCAAGAATGGCCCCCAAGATGGGCGCGCCGCAAGCCCTGCCGGGCCATGCGGGCAGCTCATCGAGTGTCAGTCTTCGCGTGCGATCGCTCGCCAGCCGATGTCGGTGCGGCAGAAGCCTTCCGGCCAGTCGATCCGCTCGACGGCCGCATAGGCGCGCGCGCGCGCCTCGGCGACGGTGCGGCCGAGCGCCGTGACGTTGAGCACGCGTCCGCCGTTGGCGAGGATGCGGCCGCCCTCGGCGCGCGTGCCGGCGTGGAAGACCTGCACGTCCGGATCGGCGGCAGCCTCGGCCAGGCCGCGGATCTCGCTGCCCTTGGCATAGTCGCCCGGATAGCCCTTCGCCGCCATCACGACGGTCAGCGCGACCTCGTCGCGCCAGCGCGCCGAGACCGTGTCGAGGGTGCCGTCGATGCAGGCGAGCATCAGCGTGACGATGTCGTCCTTGAGCCGCATCATCAGCACCTGGCATTCCGGATCGCCGAAGCGCGTGTTGTATTCGATCAGCTTCGGGCCTTCGTCTCCGATCATCAGCCCGGCATAGAGTACGCCCTTGAACGGCGTGCCGCGGGCGGCCATGGCGTCGATGGTCGGCTGCACGATCTCGGCGAGGGTGCGCGCGATCATCCGTTCGGTCATCACGGGCGCCGGCGAATAGGCGCCCATGCCGCCGGTGTTCGGGCCGCTATCGGCATCGCCAACGCGTTTGTGATCCTGACTGGTGGCCATCGGCAGCACGTTCTCGCCGTCGACCATGACGATAAAGCTGGCTTCCTCGCCGTCGAGGAATTCCTCGATCACCACGCGCGAGCCGGCGTCACCGAAAGCGTTGCCATCGAAACAGGCCGCGCACGGCGTCTTCGGCCTCACTCAGGGTCATGGCGACGACGACGCCCTTGCCGGCCGCCAGGCCGTCCGCCTTGACGACGATCGGGGCGCCCTGCGCCCGCACGTAGGCGAGGGCGGCGTCGCGGTCGGAAAAGCGGCCATAGGCGGCGGTCGGGATGCCGGCCTCGCGGCACAGGTCCTTGGTGAACCCTTTGGAGCCCTCGAGCTGCGCGGCGGCCCGGCTCGGACCGAAGGCCTTGATGCCGGCCGCTGCGAGCGCGTCGACCAGGCCGGCGACCAGCGGACCCTCCGGACCGACCACGACGAGGTCGATCGCCCTGGCACGACAGAAGGCGATCACGGCGGCGGCATCCGAAACGTCCAGATCGACGAGCGTGGCAACCTCGGCGATGCCGGCGTTTCCCGGCGCGGCAAAGAGCCTGGTCAGCAGGGGGGAATTGGCGATGGCCCAGGCAAGGGCGTGTTCGCGGCCGCCGGATCCGATCAGGAGAATGTTCATGAGGGGCTCTCGCGGGGTCTGCACACAAGGGTCGCGCAAGCGACGGAGGATAGGCCGGGATCGGCCGGCCGGACAGCTGCGATCACAGCTACGATCTCGGGCACGGTCCGGGCGCGGTCTAGCATGCAGGGCAACCGGCGGCAATTGGAAGGCTGACGATGGTACGGCACATGGGATTCGGGCTGTTGCTCGGCGGACCCGCGACGGCGGACGACATCGTGGCGATGGCGCGGCGCTTCCACGCCGAGACCGGCTATCCGATGGATCGCGTGCAGGAGGACGCCTTGCGCACCCTGCTGGTCGACGCATCCCTCGGACGGGCCTGGCTGGCGACCTATCGCGGCGATCGGGTCGGCTATGCCATTGCGCTCTACCGCCATTCGATCGACCATGGCGGACGGGTCGCGCTGGTCGACGACCTCTACCTGCTCGAGGGCGCGCGCGGCCGCGGCCTCGGTCGGAGGTTCCTGCGCGCGATCTGCCGGGACCTGGCCGATTTCGGCATCCGCCAGGTGCATCTGTTCGCCGACGCGGGCGGTTCGGCGGCGATGCTCTACGAGAGCGAGGGCTTCGAGCCGAGCCCGCTCGTCCTGTTCGAACGCGACCTTCGGGAGGAGGACGACGACGACGTGCCCTGACGCGGCGCCGGGGTCTCGCATCCTGGCGTGAGGGCGGGCGGAAAAAAGCCGGCGGGACGGGTCCGGATGCCGCCAACTTGGGCTTGTATCCGGATACGAAGCGGGTAGGAGTATCGCCATGGCGATGACGAATACCCTCCTTCTGGTTGCGCAGGCGGCCCTCTACTTCACCGTGATGATGACGCTGCTGCAGCTGCGCAAGCGCATCGGGCTCGGCGTGTTCGTCTGCGCGCTGGGCGTGATGCACTTCCTGGAGACCTATCTCGCCAGCGTCTTCTACGTGGAACTGCCGTTCGGCATCATCTCGCCGGGATCGACGGTGCTCTTCTCCGGCAAGCTGCTGATGATCCTGCTGCTCTACATCAAGGAGGACGCCGCGCTGGTGCGTCAGCCGATCTACGGCCTGCTGATCGGCAACTTCCTGATCGTCGGCCTGGTGATGGTGCTGCGCAGCCACGAGACGGTGTCGGTGGTGCCCGGACGGCTGCCCGACATCGGCTTCGTCGACGAGATGGGCTGGCTGATGGTGTGGGGAACGGTGCTGCTGTTCCTCGACGCGATCGCCATCATCCTGCTTTACGAGCGCCTCGGCACCTGGCTCACCCGGCACGTCGGCCTGCGCTTCCTGATCTGCGGCGCGGCGGTGCTGACCTTCGACCAGGCCGGCTTCTTCCTCGCCCTGCACTATGTCTCCGGCGCGCCGATGGAGGTGCTGTTCGGCGGCTGGGCGGCCAAGATGTCGGCGACGGTGGTCTATACCGTGTTCTTCATGGCTTATCTCCGCCTGTTCAAGGACAAGGACCTGCATGCGGAGCCGCTGCCGTTCCGCGACGTGTTCCATGTGCTGACCTACCGGGAGCGCTACGAGGACCTGCTGAAGACGGCCAATACCGATTTCTTGACGGGCGTTTCCCACCGCCGCCAGTTCGACACCCAGGCGCCGGCGCTGCTCGAGCGCGCCCTCGACGCGCGCCATCCGGCCAGCCTGTTCGTGCTCGACATCGACCATTTCAAGAAGGTCAACGACAGCTACGGCCACCAGGCCGGCGACGAGGTGCTGGCGACCATCGCCCGCGTGCTGCGCGACAACCAGCGCTCCGACGATGCCATCTTCCGCTACGGCGGCGAGGAATTCGTCATCCTGAGCGCGCGGCTCGGTGCCGAGGCGGCGCTGTCGATCGCCGAGCGGTTGCGCCGGACGATCGCGGAGGTCACCCGCGACGCCTTCCTGGAGCCGGTCACGGTCAGCATCGGCGTCGCCATCGCTCCGCAGGAGGGGACGACGCTGGAAGGGCTGTTCGAACGCGCCGACAGCCGGCTCTACGAGGCCAAGGCGCGGGGGCGCAACTGCGTGGTCGGGCCGCAGCCGGAGACACTCTGCGGCTGACCGGCTGCGCGTCCGGAGCGGGGAATTCCCGCTCGCCTCGACCCGTCGCGCCGTGCTAACCAGCGGGCATGACATTCGGACTGTTCGGCACGAAGGACACCGGCCCCGTCTCCGACGCGGTCAAGCGGCACTGGGTCGACACCCGGCTGCCGGCCTGGGCGCGGCCCTATGCGCGGCTGGCGCGCTGGGAGCGGCCGATCGGCTGGTGGCTGCTGTTGTGGCCGTGCTGGTGGTCGGCGGCGCTGGCGGCGATCGCGGCAGAGGCGCCTTATCCCGATCCCTGGCACCTCGCCCTGTTCCTGATCGGCGCGGTCGCCATGCGCGGCGCCGGCTGCACCTACAACGACCTCGTCGACGAGGACATCGACGCCCAGGTCGAGCGCACGCGCTCGCGGCCGATCCCCGCGGGGCAGGTGACGCGCACCCAGGCCAAGGTCTTCCTCGTGCTGCAGGCGTTCGTCGGCTTCCTGGTGCTGATCCAGTTCAACGGCTTCGCCATTGCGCTCGGCATCGCGTCGCTGGCGACGGTGGCGGTCTATCCGTTCATGAAGCGGGTCACCGACTGGCCGCAGCTGTTCCTCGGCTTCGCCTTCTCCTGGGGCGCGCTGATGGGCTGGGCGGCCGCCTTCGGCCGGCTCGACTGGGCGCCGGTGGTGCTCTATCTCGGCGGCATCTGCTGGACCATCGGCTACGACACGATCTATGCCCACCAGGACAAGGAGGACGACGCGCTGGTCGGCGTGCGCTCCACCGCCCGCCTGTTCGGCGCGCGGACCAAGCCGGCGCTGATCGCCCTTTATGGCGCCGCAACGGGCCTGTTTGCGCTTGCAGCCGCGCTGGCCGATGCCGGTCCAGCGGCCTTCCTCGGCCTCGCCGCCGGTGCCGGACACCTCGTCTGGCAGATCCTGGTGCTCGACATCGACCACCCGGACCAGTGCCTGAAGCTGTTCCGCTCCAACACCACCTACGGCTGGGTCGTGTTTTCCGGCTATGTTGCCGACGCGCTGATCGGCTCGCTCTGACGAACGGATCGCCCGCTCAGGCCGAGGCGGCGAGGCCGCGGCGGACGGGTGCCAGCCCCGGCTCGCGGGCGGTTTCGGGCGGTTGCCCCGCATCGCTGCGCACCACCTGATTGCGGCCGGCCCGCTTGGCGGAATAGAGCGCGGCGTCGGCGACCGCCAGTACCCGGTCGAGATCGTCCTCGCCGCAGCGCCCGCCGTGAACGCCCGCGCTGGTGGTCGCCGCCAGGGTGCCGCCGGTGCGCGTCTCGGCCGCCTGCGCGAAGGCATGCCGCAGCCGGTCGGCCAGCACCAGCGCCGCATCGGCCGGGGTGTCGGGCAGAAACAGCACGAACTCCTCGCCGCCGAGGCGGCCGGCGAGGTCGCCCGGCCGCAGCCGCTCCCGGCAGACCTCGGCGAAGGTGGTCAGCATCTCGTCGCCGGCGGCATGGCCGAAGCGGTCGTTCACGGACTTGAAGTCGTCGAGATCGAACAGCGCCACCGAGAAGGTCTTCGGCGTTGCCGCATGGCGATCGAGCCAGTCCTGCGCCTGCTCGAAGAAGGCGCGGCGGTTGGCGAGGCCGGTGAGCGGATCGCGGCGCGCCTGGATGCGCAGGCGCCGCTCCTCGCGCTCGATTACCATGGCGAAGGCGAGGATCACCGAGGCGACCGCCGTGACGATCATGATCAGCATGTAGCCCTTGTAGATGTCGTTCTGCATCGCCTCGGCGTGGCTGGTGACCGGCGCGATGCGGAAGGCGACGAACAGCGACAGGTTGACGGCGAAGTCGATCAGCGCGCTGATGCCGAACCAGAAGCCGGAATAGAGGTTCTCCCGGTTGTGCGCGAAGCACATGTAGGCGATCCATGGCGGTATCAGGATCAGGTAGACCTGCACGAAAATAGCGCGTGCGGTGTAGGAGCCGAGGAACTCCGGCACCAGGCACAGGGCGAGCCAGACGACCGCCGGGGCGATGGCGGCGATATGGCGGCGCTTCAGGTGCCAGAACGCGGCGACCGCCATCCGCCTGAGGCCGATGCCGAGCATGATCAGGGCATTGCCCGCGACGATGCTGAAGGTTTCGGGCAGGTGGTTGCGCAGCCCGACGATCAGCGTGCCGCAGCCGATCAGCATGAACGCCGCCGCCCAGATCAGGATGCTGTCCCTGTGCGTGCTGCTGCTGCCCATGGAGAAGCGCCAGACGAGGAACAGCAGCACCGCTCCGACGAAGCCGATGACCGTGATGGCGGCGTTTAGGGTGGCGGTGTCGAGGGGCATGGACGCTCTGGACCGAAAGACGAAGGCACAAATCCGATGCCGACGTTTCATGCATGAAACATGTTAATTTTTCAGTAAGGCAAGCCGCCGGCCGGACGCCCGGGACCGAAGGGCGTCGGCAGGTCCTTGCCGGAACGCGCGGCGGTCCGGCGTCGGGGATAGGGCGCCACGGCCTAGTGGCGCGCGATGATCTCGCGTTCGCCGCGATGGACCGGCTGTCCGTGCGCGGGGCCGCCGGTCTTTCTGCGGTTGAGGAAGCGCGGCCTGCGGCCGGTGAGCGCCATGATCTTTCGGCGTGGCAGCGGCCGGCCGGCGGAACAGCCGGCCCGGCGGTCGACACGGGTCACGCTGCCGTCGGGTTCGCACACCAGCAGCGGCAGGGCGAGCGCCTCGGCCCAGTCGGCCCAGTCGCCGGCGAGCGCCTCGGCCGTGTCGGTCTCGCGCAGGGTCACCGACAGCGCCGGATCGGGATGGCGCAGGAACAGCCGTGCGCTGAGGGTTCCCGGCACGGCGCCGGGGACGATCTCGACCGCCACGCCCTCGAACACGCCGACCGGAACGACCAGCGTCAGCGGCAGCCCGGCCAGCGGGCGCTTGATGATGGCCATGTCGCGATCGAGGTAGACGCGGGCGGGCACCTGCGCCGCGCCGCCGTTCGGCGGCCCCGGCATCGCGGTGTCGAATTTGACCGGTAGCAGGCCGGGGTCGAGCCGCCTGTCGCTGCTCGCCCCGGCCCCCGGTGCTCCGTCAAGTGCTGTCTGACGTCCCAATTCGCCTCTCCATCGGGCCCAGGTTCTTGTGTCGGGCCTCGTGAATGACTTCACGATAGCCGGCAGCGGTGCCGTTCCGCTTAACAGGCACGGTTAAAAAACTCTGATTTCAAAGAGGGTTACGGAATCCTGACTCAAAACCGGCGCGTCCGGGCGCAGCGGCCGTCGGCACGCTGCGCTTGTCCGCCGGCCTGCGCCGTCCTAAACAGACGCGACAGGCAGGAGATGCGAGCAGCCATGACTGAAGGGATCGACCAGAGCGAACTGGAGGCGCGCGCGGCGCGGCTGGTGGAGGCGGCGCGCAAGGCCGGGGCGGATGCCTGCGACGCGGTGGCGATCACCGGCACGTCGCTCGCCGTCGAGGTGCGCGAGGGCAAGGTCGAGGAAACCGACCGCGCCGAGGGCGACGACGTCACGCTGCGGGTGTTCGTCGGCCGGCGCACCGCCAGCATCTCGTCGAACACGCTGGACGACATCCAGGGGCTTGCCGAACGCGCCGTGGCGATGGCGCGCGTCACTCCCGAGGATCCCTATGCCGGCCTCGCCGATGCGGACCAGCTGATCCGCGACATCCCCCGGCTCGACCTGCTCGACCCGACACCGATGACCGCCGCGCGCCTCGCGGACCTGGCCGGCGAGGCGGAAGCGGCCGGACTGGCGGTGCCCGGCGTCAGCAAGTCCGGCGGGGCGAGCGCCTCCTGGCGGCTGGCCGGCGTGGTGCTGGCGACCAGCCACGGCTTCACCGGCGCCTACATGACCTCCCGCCACGGCCTGTCGATGACGGCCGTCGCCGGCGAGGGCACCGCCATGGAGCGGGACTACGACTACGACTACCGGACCTTCCTCGAGGACATGGACGCAGCCGTTGACATCGGCCGGCGCGCCGGCGAGCGCGCGGTGCGCCGACTCAACCCGCGCAAGCTGACCACGCGCACCGCCGCCATCCTGTACGAATCGCGCGCCGCACGCAGCCTGCTCGGCCATTTCGCCGGCGCCATCAACGGCGCGGCGATCGCCCGCGGCACCAGTTTCCTCAAGGACCGGATGAACCAGCCGGTGTTCGCGCCCGGCATCACCGTGACCGACGATCCGCTCAAGCCGCGCGGTCCCGGCACGCGCCCCTTCGACGGCGAGGGCACCGCGTCGCAACCCCTGACCCTGATCGAGGACGGCGTGCTGAAGCACTGGTTCCTCGATACGGCGAGCGCGCGCGAACTGGGCCTGGCGCCGAACGGGCGCGCCCATCGCGGCGGCTCGGGCCCCGTGCCGGGCGCCACCAACCTGACGCTGGAGCCGGGAGGCCGGACGCCCGAGGAGATGATGCGCGAACTCGGCCAGGGACTGCTGGTGACCGACCTGATCGGCCACGGCGTCAATGGCGTCACCGGGGATTATTCGCGCGGCGCGGCCGGCTTCTGGTTCGAGAACGGCGAGCCGGTGCAGGCGGTCAGCGAGATCACCATCGCCGGCAACCTGAAGGACATGTTCGCCCGCCTGGTGCCCTGCAGCGACCTCGATGCGCGCTATTCGGTCGCCTGCCCGAGCGTTCTCATCGAGGGTCTGACGATTGCCGGCGACTGAGACAGGCGGCTCGGGCGAACTCGAGCTCATCGAGGAGGCGGCGCGTCGGGCCGGGGCCATCGCGCTGGAGTATTTCGGCGACGATCCGCGCACCTGGCTCAAGGAGGGCTCCTCGCCGGTGTCGGAGGCCGACATGGCCGTCGACGGCTTCCTGGCAGAGACGCTGCTGACCGCGCGTCCCGGCTACGGCTGGTTGTCAGAGGAGACCGCCGACGACCACGCGCGGCTGGACAAGCGGCGCGTCTTCATCGTCGACCCGATCGACGGCACCCGCGCCTTCCTGGCCGGCGCGGACGAATGGACCGTGGTGATCGCGGTGATCGAGGACGAACGACCGATCGCCAGCGCGGTGTATAACCCGGTGCGCGAGGAGATGTTCCTGGCCGCGGACGGGGCCGGCGCGTGGCTGAACGGCGAGCGGCTGGCCGTCTCCGCCCATGCCACGCTGAAGGGCGCGCGCCTGGTCGGTCCGCATTCGATCATCGACGACAGCAGGGCAGGGGCCGCCGGCTTCATCCCGTCGGGCGTCATCCGCTCGCTGGCCTATCGCCTCGCCTTCGTCGCGGCCGGGCGCGCGGAGGCGGCGGCGGCGCGCGCCCGCGCCCATGACTGGGATCTTGCGGCGGCCGATCTTTTGGTGCAGGAAGCGGGCGGCAGGCTGACCGACCTTGCCGGTCAGGGCCTGCGCTACAACCGGCGGGCGATCCGACATCCGGAACTGGCAGCCTCTTCCGAGGCGCTGATCGATCCGGTGTGCCGTGCGATCGCCGCGATCGTCGGCCCCAAGACTTGACAGTTCCAACGTTCCAGGAGCGTGACACCGACCATGATCAAGGACAAAGAGCCGAAACAGCTTCTGCATCTCGTGTTCGGCGGCGAACTGGTGAGCCCGGCCGGGCTGACCTTCCGCGATCTGGACCGGCTCGACATCGTTGGCATCTATCCGAACTATGCCGAAGCCTACAAGGTCTGGAAGGCGAAGGCACAGGCGACGGTCGACAACGCGCACATGCGCTATTTCATCGTTCACATGCATCGCCTGCTCGACCCGGAAACCGAGGAGTGAGACGGCGCCGACGGCGTCCGTCCGGACCCTGACACGATGATCAAGACCATCGGCCGGCATCCCCTGCTGCTCAAGGCTGTCGGTTCGGCGCTTGCCGCCTACCTGCGCTTCGTGCGCAGGACCAACAGCATGGTGATCGACCCGCCCGGCATCTACGAGCGGATCGGGAGCGAGATGCCGGCGATCGTCGCCATGTGGCACGGCCAGCACTTCATGATGCCCTTCACCAAGCCGGACGGCTGGACTACCCGCGTGATGATCTCGCGATCCGCCGACGGCGAGATCAACGCCGTTGCGGCGAAGAAGCTCGGCATCGAGCTGATCCGCGCCTCGGGCAGCCAGAAGGCGCACCAGATCGCCAAGCGCGGCGGCATGCGCGGCTTCATCGAGGCGCTGCGGGCGCTCAAGGACGGCGAGATCGTCGCGCTTACCGCCGACGTGCCGAAGGGACCGGCGCGGGTGGCCGGACCCGGCATCGTCCAACTGGCCAAGCATTCGGGACGGCCGATCGTGCCCGTCGCCGTTGCCACCAGCCGCAGCATCGAGCTCGACACCTGGGACCGCGCGAGCGTGAACCTGCCGTTCGGGCGGGCGGCGATCGCCATCGGCGACCTGATCCGCGTGCCGGCGGATGCGGACGACGAGGCCCTTGAACAGGCCCGCCTGGCCGTCGAGGCCGGATTGAACCGCGTCACGGCCCGCGCCTACGAACTGGTCGGCCGCAGCGATGGCTGAGCGGCGCTCGGCCGTCCTGACGGTTTACCGCGGGCTCGCCACGCTGGCCCTGCCGGCTGCCTGGATCGTGCACAAGCTGCGCTGCCGGGTCGGCAAGGACGATCCGGCGCGCGGCGGCGAACGGTTCGGCCGCACAGCTCTGGTGCGTCCCGACGGCCGTCTGGTGTGGGTGCACGCGGCGAGTGTCGGCGAGACCAACTCCGTGCTGCCGCTGGTCGAGCGGCTCGTCGACGGCGGCTCCAGCGTGCTGCTGACCACGGTCACCACGACCTCGGCCGAGGTGGCCGCGCAGCGGCTGCCGGCCGGCGCCGTGCATCAGTTTGTGCCCTACGATTCGCCGCCGGTGTTGCGCCGGTTCCTCGACCACTGGCGGCCGGAGCTGGCGCTGATGGTCGAATCCGAGGTCTGGCCGGCGACCTTTTCCCTGCTTGCCGAACGCGCCATTCCGCTGGTCGTCGTCAACGGTCGGCTGTCTGTGCGCTCCTTCGCGCGGTGGAAGCGCTTCGGACGCCTGGCGCGCGCCCTGTTTTCCACCGTCGACCTGTGCCTGGCGCAGAGCCGGTCGGATGCCGAGCGCTACCGCCGCCTGGGCGTCGCGGCTGTCCGCTCGCCGGGCAACCTGAAATACGATGTGGAACCGCCGGCCGCCGACGAGGCGGAACTGGCGCGCCTGCGCGCAGCACTCGGCGGGCGCAGGGTGTGGCTGGCGGCCTCCACCCATCCGGGCGAAGAGGACATCGCGCTTGCCGCCCACGCGCGCCTGCGCGAGCGCTTCCCGGATCTCCTGACCGTCCTGATGCCGCGCCATCCGGTGCGCGGCGACGACATCGCGCGCGATCTTGCCGGCCGCGGCCTCGCCTTCGCGTGCCGCTCGCAGGGCGGCGTGCCCGAGGCGCAGACCGAAGTCTATCTCGCCGACACGCTGGGTGAAATGGGCCTGTTCCTGCGTCTGGCCGAGGTCGTGTTCCTGGCCGGATCGTTCGCGCCGGTCGGCGGCCACAACCCGGTCGAGCCGGCCCAGCTCGGCGTGCCCATCGTCACCGGACCGGCGGTCGCCAACACGCGCGCCGTCTATCGCGACCTATGGGAGGCGCACGCGGCCGTGCGTGTCGAGGCGCCGGACGGCCTGGCCGGAGCGGTGGCGAAGCTGCTCGCCGATGGCGCGGAGCGGGCCGCGCTGGCCGAACGCGCCCGGGCGGTTGCCGGCGAGGGCACCGGCGCGCTGGAGCGCACGCTTGCCGAACTGGAGCCTTTCCTGCACCGTCTGCGGACGGAGGAGCAAGGATGAAGCGGACCGCGCCGGCATTCTGGTGGTGGCCGAGACGGGGACTGGCCGCCGCCCTGCTGGCGCCGGTGGGGTTCGTCTACGGCCGCATCGCCGGCCGGCGCATGCTGCAGGCGCCCGCCGGCCGCGCCTCCGTGCCGGTCGTCTGCATCGGCAACTTCGTTGTCGGGGGCTCAGGCAAGACGCCCTTCGCCCTGCGCCTCGGCGACAGGCTGAAGGCGGCAGGCCGGGCTCCGGTCTATCTGTTGCGCGGCTACGGCGGCCGCCTCACCGGACCGGTGGTAGTCAACCCCGATGTCCATACCTCCGAGGACGTCGGCGACGAGGCGTTCCTGCTCGCCCGCGTGGCACCGACGGTGGTCTCGGCGGACCGGGTCGCCGGTGCACGCCTGGCTACCGAGATCGGCGCCGGGCTGATCCTGATGGACGACGGCTTCCAGAACCCGGCCCTGCACAAGGATCTGTCGGTCGCGCTGGTCGACGCCGCGGTCGGCGTCGGCAACGGCCTGTGCCTGCCGGCCGGGCCGCTGCGCGCCCCGCTCAGGACCCAGATCGTGAAGGCCGACGTGCTGGTCGTCGTCGGCGAGGGCGGGCGGGCCGAACCGGTGGTGCACCTTGCCGCGCGCAGGGGCCTGCCGCTGTTCCATGCCCGGCTGGTGGCGCGCGACGGCGACCGGCTCGCCGGCGAGCGGGTGTTCGCCTATGCCGGCCTCGGCCGACCCGAGAAGTTCTTCAAGACCCTGGCCGATCTCGGCGCCGAGGTGGTCGAGCGGCGCGCCTATCCCGACCATCACGCCTTCACCGAGCACGAGGCGAGCGAGTTGATCACCGCCGCGGAGGCGCAGGGCCTGCAACTGGTCACCACCGCCAAGGACATGGCGCGCCTGCAGGCGACGGCCGGCGAGTACTACCGCTGGCTGGCGGCCAGGTCTCTGGTGCTGAAGGTGGACATGGCGATCGACGGCGAGGACCGGCTCCTGGACCTGATCGCCGAGGCGGCGCGCCGGCGCCTGTTCCGCGCCAGCGTCTGAGCCGCCCTCTGAGGCACGCGCCCAGCTCAGGCCGATGCGGCCTTGCGCAGGGCGGCGATCGTCCGGTTCATGGATGAAAGGAACTGCGCCCGTTCCGCGTCGCTCAACTCGGCGAGGGCCAGCGCGTTGACCGATCGCGCCGCTTCCGTCGCCGGCCCCTGCAGCGTTCGCGCATGTTCCGTGAGCCAGATCGACTGGGCCCGCTTATCGCGGACGTGGGGCCTGCGGACGACCAGCCCGTCGCGTTCCATGCGCGCCAGCGTGTTCGCCATCGTCGCCTGCTCGACGTCCAGGCGCGCGACCAGATCCTTTTGGGTCAGGCCGTCCTCGGCCCACAACTCCAGCAGCGTCATGAACTGCGCCGGCGCGAGGCCGAGCGGCTTGATGCGCTCCGCCAACGCGTTGAAGAACAGCCGCGCCATGTGGTTGGCGAGATAGCCCGCCGACATCGTCTTATCGAATCCCATGCCCGCAGAATGGACTTGAATAGTGTGCTATGCAATTTCTATATGAATAGCATGCTATGAAATGGAGCTGCGATCATGAAATCGAAACTGCATGCCGCCGCAGGCGGCCTCGCCCTCACCACCATCGCCCTGTTCTGGATCTCGACGGTCGTGGCCGAACTGTTCGGCACGCCCGCCGACATCGCGCTGGTCAAGACGCGCATCCTGACCGGCATGGCCGTGCTGATCCCGGCCATGATCGCCGCCGGCGCCTCCGGCTTCTCGCTCGGCGCCAGGTGGCGCGGGCCCCTCGTCGAGCGCAAGAAGCGCCGCATGAAGGCGGTAGCGGTGAATGGCCTGCTGGTGCTGCTGCCGTCGGCCGTGTTCCTCGCGTCGAAGGCGCAGGCCGAGGCCTTCGACGCCTGGTTCTTCGCCGTCCAGGGGCTCGAACTCGCCGCCGGTGCCGTCAACGTCGCCCTGCTCGGCCTGAACATGCGCGACGGGCTGGCCATGTCCGCCGGCCGGCGCCGGAGCGGGGCCTGACCGGTCTCGCCTCCGGGCAGGGTGTGACGAATTGGCCGCCGCCGACTGTGACTTGGTCACAGACGCCGGGGCCAGGCCCGGCTTAGCTGTCCGCGACACTCACGCGGACCACCCAACCTAAGGAGATGGACATGCGCACATGGTTGAAGGCGGCGGCGGTCTCGACCGCTCTGCTCGCGGCGCTGCCGGCGGCAGCGGCGGACAAGGTCTCGAACCTCGTCACCCTCCTCACCGCGGCCGAGGCCCAAACCCAGTTGATGGCGATGGTGTTGACGATGGAATCGGTCCAGCAGGGCGCGTCCGCGCACATCCTGCTGTGCGGCCCGGCCGCCGACATGGCGCTGAAGCAGGCGCCCGACAGCGCGACCGCGCCGCAGAAGCCCAAGGGCATGAGCCCGCAGGGCTTGATGAAGATGATCATGGACAAGGGCGGCACGGTGGAGGTCTGTGCCATCTACCTGCCCAACAGGGAATCCGACGCCAGCGTCCTGATCGACGGCGTCACCCCGGCCAAACCCGGCGAGATGGCGGCCCGCCTGCTCGCCGCAGACACGCGGCTGCTGTCGTTCTGATCTCCGTCCGAACGACTTAGCCCGGATGGCAGGCGGCTCCCGGGTGCCCCTCCAGGGAGCCGTCTGCAGTCCTTCGCCCGACCCTTCGGGCCGTCGGCCGCCGTCAGTTCCGGCGGCCTTCGCATTCCTGGTAGCGCTTCAGCGCCGCTGCGGCGTCGACATAGGCCTCCTGGCGCTCGACGCTCCAGTATTTCAGTTCGTCCAGGGGGATCACCTGTCCCGTCACCGCGCAGCGCACGAAAGTGCCCGGCGCCTCGATGTGGTAGTCGCCGTCCAGGTAGCGGATGCGCGCCTCGCCGGGGATGCGCGGGTTCTCGTAGCGGTTCATCATCGGCTTCGTGTCCGGTCCGGGTGTAGACGGGGCGGGTCCGGGATCGGCCGGAGAGGGCGCCCCCTGTCGTGCTCTGCCAACGGTTATGAGCAAGCCCGCCGCCGCGGTCAATCGCCGAAAGCCGGTGGGAGCGCGAACATTGCCGGGATGAAATCCGCGCCGGAACCGCTATGTTAGGCGCAACGACCGCCGCGTGGCGCCGTCCCGCCCGCCCGAACCGACGGACCAGAGCCCATGACCGACATCAACATTGACCTTCTGGAAGCCTCCGGCCTCGGCCTGGAGACCGCGCGACGGCTCACCGCCGACGCCCTGTCGGGCGCCGACGACGGCGAACTGTTCCTGGAGTACCGCCAGTCGGAGGGCCTCGTCTTCGACAACGGCCGGCTGAAGTCGGCGAGCTACGACACCGCCCAGGGCTTCGGCCTGCGCGCCGTTGTCGGCGAGGCCGCCGGCTACGCCCATTCTGGCGAGATTTCCGAAGGCGCGCTGAAGCGCGCCGCCGACGCCGTCGCCGCCGTCAGGACCGGCCATTCCGGTAGCTACGCGGCTGCGCCCGCCGGCACCAACCAGCGCCTCTACACCGACGAGAACCCGCTCGGCGCGCCGAGCTTCGAGGCGAAGGTGAAGCTGTTGCAGGAGATCGACGCCTACGCCCGGGCCAAGGATCCGCGCGTGCGCCAGGTGACGGCCTCGATCGCCGGCTCCTGGCAGGTGGTCGACATCCTGCGCGCCGACGGCCACCGGGTGCGCGACATCCGCCCGATGGTGCGCCTGTCGATCAACGTCGTCGCCGGCTCCGGCGAGCGCATGGAATCGGGCTCCTACGGCTGCGGCGGCCGCGAGGGCTTCGCTCGCTTCGTCACGCCCGAGCGCTGGCAGGCCGGCGTCGACGAGGCGCTGCGCCAGGCGCTGGTGAACCTCGAGGCGGTGCCCGCGCCCGCCGGCACCTTCGATGTCGTGCTCGGCCCCGGCTGGCCGGGCATCCTGCTGCACGAGGCGGTCGGCCACGGCCTGGAGGGCGACTTCAACCGCAAGAAGACCTCCGCCTTCGCCGGCCTGATGGGCCAGCGCGTCGCCGCCCCCGGCGTCACCATCGTCGACGACGGCACCATCGCCGACCGGCGCGGGTCGCTCACCGTCGACGACGAGGGCACGCCGACCAGCCGCACGACACTGATCGAGGACGGCATCCTGGTCGGCTACATGCAGGATCGCCAGAACGCCCGGCTGATGGGCATGGCCCCGACGGGCAACGGCCGCCGCCAGTCCTATGCCCATATCCCCATGCCGCGCATGACCAACACCATCATGCTCGGCGGCGACAAGGACCCGGCCGAGATCCTGGCCTCGGTCCGCGACGGCATCTACGCCGTGTCCTTCGGCGGCGGCCAGGTCGACATCACCTCGGGCAAGTTCGTGTTCTCCTGCACCGAGGCCTACCGGATCGAGAACGGCAGGGTCGGCGCCCCGGTGAAGGGCGCCATGCTGATCGGCAACGGTCCGGACGCGCTGACCCGTGTCGCCATGATCGGCAACGACATGGCGCTCGACCCCGGCCTCGGCACCTGCGGCAAGCAGGGCCAGGGCGTTCCGGTCGGCGTCGGCCAGCCGTCCATGCGCATCAACGCGCTGACCGTCGGCGGCACGGCGGTCTGATCGAGCCCCGTCGCGTTCCGACGCAGCTGCGGCAGAGGCCGCGCCGCAGCTACGTAACCTTGCGTGTATCCCCGTTGCCGCTTTGCCTGTAGGATAAGTAAGCGGTCGTCCTGCAGGAACCCGCATGTGCCGGGTTCCGTCAGCCGCCTTGGACGGGGGAGGAACCATGTACCGGTCCTGGAAAAGTGTCAGTTTCGCCGCATCCCTCGCTTTCGGGATGGTCGTTTCCCTCTCCGGCCTTCGCGCCCAGGACGTGCCGCCCGGCTACGAGCCGATGGCGCCGGGCGAGGCCTATCACACCAAATTCTCCGGAACGACCGACGTCACCGCCGCCGACGGCAGCGTGACGACGGTGATCGATTCGGCCGGCACGGTCGGCGAGATCGTCGACGTGCGCGCGCCCGGCCATGCGCCGGACGGCAGCCACTGGATCGAGCCGCTCAAGCGCGCGCCCGTCTCGGCCGCCGAGGTCGGCCAGGTGTTCGGCATCGCCCTCGACGAGGCCGCCAACGTCTACCTGGCCGCCACCTCGGCCTTCGGCCTGCATCTGGAGCCCGGCGGTTCGGGCTGGATGACCGGCATGTGGGGCGAGGGCGGCGGTCCTGGAACCGTCTACCGGCTCGACGCGGCCAACGGCTACGAACCCTCGGCGTTCGCCGAGATCGCGCTCGACGGGCGCGCCAATTCGGGCGCGGCGCTCGGCAACATCGCCTTCGATCCCGCCCACGGGCAATTCTTCGTCTCCGACCTGGAGACCGGCATGATCCACCGGATCGCGCTTGAGGACGGCCGCGATCTCGACCACTTCGACCACGGGCTGGACGGCCGCGTCGGCTTCCTCGACGCGACGACCGGCGCGCGGCTGGCGCTGCCGCCGATCGCCTTCGATCCGCTGCGCACGGCGACCATCGACGCCTGCCCATCCGGCGACTTTGCCCATTCACCCGAATGCTGGAACTTCGCCGACTTCCGCCGCCGTGTCTGGGGTGTCGGCGTGCGCCACGACGAGGCCGGCGCGGTCCGGCTCTACTATGCCACCTGGGCCAACGAGGGTTTCGGCAATCCCGACTACGCGGTCGCCAGCGAGGACGAACGTACCAACGCGGTCTGGTCGGTGGCGCTGAGTGCCGATGGCGGCTTCGACCTCACGGACGTGCGGCGCGAGTTCCTGCTGCCCGACTTCCACATCGATGCCGAGACGATCGCAGAGCGCGGCTTCTCCAGCCCGGTGTCCGACATCGCCTTCCCGCGCTGCGGAGCGCAGGACGTGATGGTCGTCGCCGAACGCGGCGGCATCCGCAATCTCGGCCTCGATGTCGAGGCCCCCTTCGCCGTGGCGAGCGAGGCGCGTGCCTTGCTCTATCAGCTCGGCGAAACCGGGGTCTGGGCGCCGATCGGCCGCTACGACGTCGGCTACTATGATCGCAGCGCTGAGGGCCAGCCGTTCTTGCGCGCCAACTGCGCCGGCGGCGTTGACTTCGCGCCAGGCTACGACCCGGCCACTTGGACATCGGACCTCGGCGAACCGGACGACTTCGTCTGGATCTCCGGCGACTACCTGTGCTCGCCGGAGGCTCCGTGCCGGCTGCCCGGCGTCGACGAAGGCGACGATTCCCAGGTCCACGGCCTGCAGGGCATGCCGCAGGAAGCGTTCGACGAGATCGCGCCGGAAGCCGCCTATGGCGAGTATCCGGCACCCGGTCCCGCCTATCCGCCGACCGGCCCGTACCAGAGCTATCTGGTCGACAGCGACGTGCTGACCGACGCCACAGGCACGCTGATCGCCGAGGAATTCACCCGCAACGACGCGACGCGGATCGGCGACGTCGAGATCTACCAGGTCTGCGAGGCGCCCGCGCCGCCACCTGCCGGCGTCATCCCGACGCCGGTGCCGCGGCCGGTGCATACCCGTACCATGACGCATCGCCGCCACGGTTCGCCAGTCCACACCCGGGCGATGACCCATCACCGTCAGGGTTCCCCGGTGCACACGCGTGCCATGACCCACCGCCGCGAGGGCTCGCAGCCGCCGCATACGCGCACGGAGACGCACCGTCGCCAAGGTTCGGCACCGCCGCACACGCGCGTCGAGACGCACCGTCGCCAGGGCTCGGCGCCGCCGCACACGAAGGAGCAGACGCACCGGCGCCAAGGGTCGGCTCCGCCGCACTCCAAGGTGCTCAGCCATCAGCGCGAGGGCTCGGTGCAACCGCATACCAAGGCGCAGTCGCACCTGCGGTCCGGCTCGCAGCCGCCGCATGCGAAGGCGCTGAGCCATCAGCGCGAAGGCTCGGTGCAGGTGCACACCAGGGCGCAGACCCATATGCGCACCGGGTCCGACGGCCCCAAGATCCGGCCGCAGCAGACGCCGCCCGTGTTGCAGCAGCAGCCGGTCGTGCCGCAGTTGCAGGTCCGGTGAGGGCGCCGGCATGATCCAGGGACCGGAATCGTCCGCCGGCCGCGTGCGGCCGGCGGGAGGCGGGGCGCGTCTGCGCCGGGTGGCAAAGGGGCTGGCCGGCGCGGCCTTGATGCTGGCCGCGTCGGGAGCCGTCCTTGCGCAGGAAGCGGGGCGGCCGGCAATCCAGACCAACCAGGCCTACGTCGACAGCCTGCCCGGCGACGCGGCCGCGATCGATTTCGCCGATCCCGTCGCGGTGTTCCGGCACGTGTTCTCGGGTCTCGATGGAGAGGTGACGGTCTACCCGACTGAGAACTACTTCTACTACCGCTTCCTGCACCGCGGCGTGCGCTATGCCGGCAACATCCGGCTGGACGTGCTCGACCGCGACGACGGCTGGCTGCATTTCGCCTATTTCCGCGACTACACGGAATGGAGTTCGTCCGAGCCGGTCAGCTACCGGCGGCTCGGACCGCAGGACGGCATCGCCGTCACGCGGCTCGCGCCGTTGCGCTATGCCGTCGCCTTCGAGGGCAGGACCGTCGTGTTCCAGCTCAACGACCTGGCCGGCGTGCGCCCGCCCGAGGGGCTGATCCGCGCCGACGAGACCTACATCGGTCCGGTCCACGACGAATCCGGGATCCGCTTCTTCGCCCTCTACAACCGGACCATCAAGGCGTTCCAGTACCTGCTCGACGAGTCCGTCCCGGTCTTGGACGTACTGGAGCCCTCGGCCATCTCGCCGGACATCCTGATCGGCGTGCGCACCGGCTTCGCCTTTCATCGCGACAAGTACCGCGACCGCAAGATCCTGATCGGCGTGTTCGAGGGCAACGCCAACGTCAACAACTATTTCGACGGGCCCTTCGACCAGTTGCCGGACAATTTCCTCGCCGACGGACGGCTGCGCGAGGCGATCCTCGACATCGAGCCGGACCTGGCCGGCACGATCGACCGCTACGGCAACTCCAACGGCGGCGCCGAGCGCTACTTCATCGGCTCCTACCTCCATTACCGCTACCACGACGACCTCGCCGTCTTCAGCGACTGCGCGGCCGACACGAGCCTGCCCGAGGAGCTCTACTACGGTTGCTTCAGCATCGACGAGGGACCGGACGGCCTGACCGCCGGCGAAGTCGACCGGTAGCGCGGTTTCCGGCTGGACGGTTGGTCAAACTTAACCAATGCCTGCCAAGGATGGGTCGACGCAAATCGAACAGGCAGACAGATGGCCGCAGAAGCCGCTCCTCCGCTCTTTACCGAAGCCATCATCTTTCTCGCCGCGACAGTGGTCGCGGTACCTCTGGCCAAGCGTCTCGGCCTTGGTTCCGTCGTCGGCTATCTGGCCGCCGGCGTGACGGTCGGCCCGTTCGGTCTCGGCGTCTTCGGTTCCGCCGAACACATCCTGGCGGTCGCCGAACTCGGCGTCGTGCTGCTTCTCTTCGTCATCGGCCTCGAACTCGATGCCAAGCGGCTGTGGAGCATGCGGCGCGACATCTTCGGCCTCGGCACCAGCCAGGTCGTGCTGACCGGCGCTGCCCTGTTCACGGCCCTGCGGCTGGCCGGTCTGCCCTTCGAGGCTGCGCTGATCGCCGGCTTCGGCCTCGCCCTGTCGTCGACCGCCTTCGCCCTGCAGATCCTTCAGGAACGTGGCCAGCTGTCGTCGCCCTACGGCCAGCGGGCCTTCGGCATCCTGCTTTTGCAGGATATCGCCATCGTGCCGCTGCTTGCCCTGGTGTCGATCCTGGCACCCGGCGAGACGGCTGGCGGCGCGACGGAGGTTGCCGTCGAGATCGGCCTGACGGTGGGCGCCGTGCTCGCGGTGGTGCTGACCGGACGCTACCTGGTCTCGCCGCTGTTCCTGTTTCTGGCCGGCAGCCGGGCACGCGAGGTCATGCTGACGGCCGCCCTGCTGGTGGCACTGGGCAGCGCCGGCATCATGCATGCGGTCGGCCTGTCGATGGCGCTCGGCGCCTTCCTGGCCGGCGTGCTGCTGGCCGAATCGAGCTTCCGCCACACGCTGGAGGCTGACATCGAGCCGTTCCGCTCGCTCCTGATGGGCCTGTTCTTTGTCGCCGTCGGCATGTCGCTCGACCTGTCGATCGTGCTGTCGTCCTGGACCACGGTGCTCGTCGGTGTCGCGCTGGTGATGCTGTTCAAGGGCACCGCATTGTGGGCGCTCGCGCGCCTTTTCGGGTCCCCGAACGCCGACGCGTTGCGCATCGCGGTGACCTTGCCGCAGGGCGGCGAGTTCGCCTTCGTGCTGTTCACCGCCGCCGTCGGCCAGAAGATCCTCGCGCCGGAACTCTCCAACCTGCTGACCGCCATCGTCATCCTGACCATGCTGTTGACCCCGCTCGCTGGCATTGGACTCGACCGGGTCGCCGCCCGGTTGAAGGCCAGGGGCGTGGAGAATCCGGCGGTCGAGAGCTTCGGCGAGGCGATGCCGACCGTGCTGGTGATCGGCTTCGGTCGCTTCGGCATGATGGTCGCCCAGTTCCTGACCTCCGAGGGCCTGCCGATCACGGCCATCGACAACCGCCCGGACCGCATCGCCTATGCCCGCAAGCTCGGCTACAAGGTCTATTACGGCGATGCCACGCGCGCCGACGTGCTGGCGGCGGCCGGCGGCGGCAAGGCGGCGCTGATCGCGCTGTGCGTGGAAAACGACAAGGTGATGGAACGGGCGATCGCCATCATCCGCGACGGCTTTCCGCAAGCGAAGCTGTTCTGCCGCGCCACCGACCGTGCCCATGCGCTGGCGTTGACCCGTCAGGGCGTCGACTTCCAGATCCGCGAGACCTTCGAATCCTCGATCGCCTTCGGCCGCGCCGCGCTGTCGGCACTCGGCACGCCCTCGGATCGGATCGCCCAGATCGAGGAGGACGTGCGTCGGCGCGACCAGGAGCGGCTAGACCTGCAGATGAAGGAAGGCATGTTCGCCGGCGCCGACAAGCTGCACGGCGTCACGCCGCGCGACTCATCCGACACCGGGAACGGCTGAAGGCCCGGATCGGCATTGCCCCGCCGCCCGGCTTGCGGATCAGGGCAGGGCGTCGAAGCCGGCCGAAAAGCCGTTCAGGGAGATCGGGATGCCGATGCCCTCTTCCGGTGTCTGGAAGATGATGAAGGTCGCCTGGGAGCCTGCCTTGAGCTTGCCGATCAGCTCTTCTTGCAGGATCACCTCAGCGATGCAGCCGTTCGGCAGGCAGCGCACGAAGCCGGCGCGGCCGATGTCGGCATCGTCGACCCGCAGGCCGAGGCCCGAGGGCAGCAGCACGCCGAGCGGGGCGAGCACGCGCAGGATACGGGCCTGCTTGTCGGCGGTCTTCAGGAAGATGACGGACAGGCCGACGTTCTCGCGGTCCTCGGCGGTGACGTTCTGGATCAGCGCGCATTGCTCGCTTGAGGCGCCCGGAGGCGTGTCGCAGCGCATCTGCCAGTCGCCGTGAACGGCCTTGACCTCGCCCTGCGCGGCGGCCGGTCCGCTCAGCGCGGCACTCGCCGCGGCGGCCAGGGCGAACAGCAGGCCGAGGGAAGATCCGGGGCGGGTCTTTCGGATGGGCACGGGGAGTCCTCCAGGCGCGCGAGCGGCGGCGCAACCGCTTCGGCGAATCAGAACGCTGCGTTTCCACGGACATTGCCGCAAGCGTCCCCCGCTGGCCAGTCCGCAGTGACATTCAGGATCGGCCGAAGGGGCGTTTTCTGCAAATTTCACGATATCATTGACCAGGATCAAGGCGTGATGGCGGTACCCCTGCGGCGAATTCGTGACCGGGACGCGACTGGGGCATTGCGATCCGCAGGTTCTTGTGGTTTGTGTGCGCGAAATCCGGGTGGCCGACAGGCTGCGGCAGATCGCCGCTGTACCTAAGGCCACGTCGCGGTATATTCGGGTTTGTGCGTATTATGGCGCAAACAAGGGCAGTTGGGGCTTTCGGTTTGCCGATTCAGCGCGGTTTTCCGCCGGGTTCGGGACAGGGAGCGTCAATATGACCCACTCGGTTCTGAGGATGCGAGACCGGCCTGCGGGCGGTCCAGGGAAGGGAGCGCGGACGTGAAGGCAATCTTCAAGCGTCTCATGGGGGCCGCCACGGGCGCGGCGGCTCTGGCCGGTTCGGCCGGAGCGGTGATGGCGGAGACGTCGGGCGGCATGAGCCCGTGGCAGCTGGGCCTCCAGGGTTCGGTCACCGAGGTCATGGACGACATCCACTGGTTCAACGGCATGACCCTGGGCATCATCACGGTCATCACCCTCTTCGTCCTCGCGCTGCTGATCATCGTGATGACGCGCTTCAACTCCAAGGCCAATCCGAGCCCGTCGCGCACCTCCCACAACACGCTGATCGAGGTCGTGTGGACCGTGGCGCCGATTCTCATCCTCGTGGTGATCGCCGTGCCGTCGTTCCGCCTGCTCTACAAGCAGATCGAGCTTCCCGAATACGAGATGACGATCAAGGCGACCGGCTACCAGTGGTACTGGGGTTATGAATACACCGACGAGGCCCTGGACGGCATCTCCTTCGACTCAATCATGCTCAAGGACGACGAGCGCCAGGACGTTGCGACCGCCCGCGGCGTGTCGCTGAGCGAAGTGCCGCGCCTGCTCGCCGTCGACTATGACGTCGTCGTCCCGGTCGACACGACCATCCGCGTCCAGGTCACCGCCGCCGATGTCATCCATGCCTTCGCCATGCCGGCTTTCGGCGTAAAGGTCGATGCCGTTCCCGGCCGCCTGAACGAGACCTGGTTCCGCGCCCGCGAGACCGGCATCTACTACGGCCAGTGCTCGGAGCTGTGCGGCAAGGACCACGCCTTCATGCCGATCGCCGTGCGCGTCGTCAGCCGCGAGCAGTTCGATGCCTGGGCCGAGGCCGCCAAGGACGACGTCGACACCGCCAACGAGCAGCTGATGGCGGCCATCGCCGCCGAGCGAAAGACGGCCGCCGCCACCGACATCACGGTCGCCGCCCGGTAATCCGGACGGCCTTGGACCCAGCGCGCCGCGCCGCCGGACCGATCCGGCGCGCGGCCACAAGAGATCAACGAGGGAGCACGAATATGGCTTCGACCGCCGCACATGCCGCGCATGACCATCCGACCGGATGGCGCCGGTACGTCTACTCGACGAACCACAAGGACATCGGAACCATGTACCTGATCTTCGCCATCTGCGCGGGGATCATCGGCGGCGCGCTGAGCGTCGCCATGCGCATGGAACTCCAGGAACCGGGCATGCAGATCTTCGCCGATCCGCACATGTTCAACGTGTTCACGACCGCCCACGGCCTGATCATGATCTTCTTCATGGTCATGCCGGCGCTGATCGGCGGCTTCGCCAACTGGTTCGTGCCGATCATGATCGGCGCGCCGGACATGGCGTTCCCGCGCATGAACAACATTTCGTTCTGGCTGCTGCCGCCGGCCTTCCTGCTGCTGCTGCTGTCGCTGTTCGTCGAAGGTCCCCCTGGCGCCAACGGCGTCGGCGGTGGCTGGACCATCTACCCGCCGCTGTCGACCACCGGCCAGCCCGGCCCGGCGATGGATCTGGCCATCCTGTCGCTGCACGTGGCCGGCGCCTCGTCGATCCTCGGCGCTATCAACTTCATCACCACCATCTTCAACATGCGCGCGCCGGGCATGACCCTGCACAAGATGCCGCTGTTCGCCTGGTCGGTGCTGATCACCGCGTTCCTGCTGCTGCTGTCGCTGCCGGTGCTCGCCGGCGCCATCACCATGCTGCTGACCGACCGCAACTTCGACACCACCTTCTTCACCCCCGCGGGCGGCGGTGACCCGATCCTGTTCCAGCACCTGTTCTGGTTCTTCGGTCACCCGGAAGTGTACATCCTGATCCTGCCGGGCTTCGGCATCATCAGCCACATCATCTCGACCTTCTCGCGCAAGCCGATCTTCGGCTACCTCGGCATGGCCTATGCCATGGTCGCCATCGGCGTCGTCGGCTTCATCGTGTGGGCGCACCACATGTACACCGTCGGCATGTCGGTCGAGACCCAGGCCTATTTCGTCGCCGCGACCATGGTCATCGCGGTGCCGACCGGTGTGAAGATCTTCTCGTGGATCGCCACAATGTGGGGCGGCTCGATCGAGTTTCGCACCCCGATGGTGTGGGCGATCGGCTTCATCTTCCTGTTCACCGTCGGCGGCGTGACGGGCGTCCAGCTCGCCAACGCGGGCCTCGACCGCGCCCTGCACGACACCTACTACGTGGTCGCGCACTTCCACTACGTGCTGTCGCTGGGTGCGGTGTTCGCCATCTTCGCGGGCTGGTACTACTGGTTCCCGAAGATGTTCGGCTACATGTACAACGAGACCATCGGCAAGGCCCATTTCTGGATCACCTTCATCGGCGTCAACCTGATCTTCTTCCCGCAGCACTTCCTCGGCCTGAACGGCATGCCGCGCCGCTATGTCGACTACCCGGATGCGCTGGCGGGCTGGAACTACGTGTCGTCGATCGGCTCCTACATCTCGGCCTTCGCCGTGCTGGTGTTCATCTTCGGCATCGTCGAGGCCTTCTCCAAGAAGCGCGCCGTCGGCAACAACCCGTGGGGCGAGGGCGCCACGACGCTGGAGTGGACCCTGTCCTCGCCGCCGCCGTTCCACCAGTTCGAGACCCTGCCGCGCATCAAGTAGGCGCTGCGGGGCCGCACGGGGCAGGATCGACGCGACCTGTTCCCGTGGCGACGCGATTTCTGACGTCGCGGCCTTCCGGCCGCGGCGTCCCTTGCAGGCGAGACCCGCGCCGGATGCGTCCGGCGGGCAGGCCCACAAAGAACCAGAAGCACGAAGAACCAAAGGATTGAGCCGCATGTCGCTCGTCGAGCGCCACAACACGATCGCCGGGGAGAGCGCCGCCTGGGACGGCGGAATGGGATCGGTGGGCGACTATGTCGCGCTGCTGAAACCGCGCGTCATGTCGCTGGTGATCTTCACCGCCTTTGTCGGCATGATGCTTGCGCCGGGCGTCCTGCACCCGGTTCTGGCCGCCGTCGCCCTGCTGTGCATCGCCATCGGGGCGGGCGCCTCGGGCGCGCTCAACATGTGGTACGACGCCGACATCGACCGCGTCATGTCGCGCACTGCAAAGCGGCCGATCCCGGCCGGCAAGATCAGCCGTCAGGAGTGTTTCGCCTTCGGCATGACCTTGTCGATCGGCTCGGTGGTCACGCTCGGCCTGCTGGTCAACTGGTTCGCCGGCGCCTTCCTGGCTTTCACCATCTTCTTCTACGTCGTCGTCTACACCATGTGGCTGAAGCGCTCGACGCCACAGAACATCGTCATCGGCGGCGCAGCCGGCGCCTTCCCGCCGATGATCGGCTGGGCTGCCGTCACCGGCGACGTCAGCCTCGAGAGCCTGGTGCTGTTCCTGATCATCTTCATGTGGACGCCGCCGCATTTCTGGGCGCTGGCTCTGTTCAAGAGCGGCGACTATCGCGCCGCCGGCATCCCGATGCTGCCCGTGGTCGCCGGCGAGGACGCCACTCGAAACCAGATCCTGGCCTATTCGCTGATCCTGACGCCGATCGCGGTGTCTCCCTATCTGCTCGGCTTCGCCGGCCCGCTCTACGGCATCGCCTCGACCGTGCTCGGCGCGGTGTTCTTCGCCCTGGCGCTGCGCGTCTGGCGCCGGCGGTCCGGCGACGAGGCACGCAAGGCTGCCGTCCGGCTGTTCAGCTTCTCGATCCTGTACCTGTTCCTGCTCTTCGCGCTGCTGCTCGCGGAAAGCGTCATCGCCCGGACCCTGTGAGACCAGATGAGCGAGAACGGCATCAAGCTGACCGAGGAACAGATCAAGCGCCGGCGTTCGCGCTCCATCGCGATCGGGCTGGTGCTGGTCGGTCTGGTCGTGCTTTTCTACGTCGTGACGATCGTCAAGCTCGGTCCCGGCGTCCTGGACCGGCCTTTGTGAGGCAGAGTCATGGCTGACCCTCAGACCCCCGACACCGCACGAACGACGCGCAGCAACCGCACGGTGGCGCTCGTCTGTACCGGTGTGTTCGCACTGATGATCGGCGCTTCCTATGCGGCGGTGCCGCTCTATGAACTGTTCTGCCAGGTCACCGGCTTCGGCGGCACCACCCAGCGCGCCGAGGCAGCGTCGGAGACGGTGATCGACCGCATGATCACCATCCGCTTCGACGGCAACGTCAACGCCGCCCTGCCGTGGCAGTTCAGACCGGAACACCGCACGGTGACACTCGCCATGGGCGAGACCGGCCAGCTGGCCTATGTCGCCACCAACATCGCCGACGGCCCGACCGTCGGCACCTCGGTGTTCAACGTGACGCCTTTCGAGGCCGGCGTGTATTTCAACAAGATCCAGTGCTTCTGCTTTACCGAGCAGCGGCTCGAGGCCGGCGAAAGCGTCGAGATGCCGGTGGTCTTCTTCGTGGATCCGGACATGGACAAGGATCCGAACCTGAGGCACGTGAAGGAAATCACGCTGTCCTATACCTTCTTCCCGGCGGAAGCGCCGGTCAAACCCGTCGCGGCCCGGTCGGAGGACCGGACTGCGGCAGATAGGCTATAGTTCCGTGGCGGATGACGCGACGGCGAATTGGAACTTCGGGGAGCACGCCCATGGCTGAGGCACATACCAAGAATCACGACTATCATCTGGTCGACCCCAGTCCCTGGCCGTTCCTGGGCTCGGTCGGCGCCTTCGTCATGGCGCTCGGCGCCATCGGCCTGATGAAATACACCGGCGGCAAGGAGTTCGCGCTGTTCGGCGTCGACCTCACCGGCTGGGGCCTGTTCGTTGTCGGCCTGCTGATCGTGCTCTACACCATGTACGGCTGGTGGCGCGACACCGTGCGCGAATCGCTCGCCGGCCATCACACCCGCGTGGTCAGCCTGCACCTGCGCTACGGCATGATCCTGTTCATCGCCTCCGAGGTGATGTTCTTCGTCGCTTGGTTCTGGGCCTTCTTCGACGCCTCGCTGTTCACCGGCGAAGCGATCCAGTTCGACCGCGTGGCGGCGACCGGGGGCGTCTGGCCGCCGGAGGGCATCGTGACCTTCGACCCCTGGCACCTGCCGCTGCTCAACACCATCATCCTGCTGACCTCCGGCACGACCGTGACATGGGCGCATCACGCCCTGCTGCACAACGATCGCCAGGGTCTGAAGTGGGGTCTGACGCTGACCGTCATCCTCGGCGTGATCTTCACCATCTGCCAGGTCTATGAATACGGCCACGCCGCCTTCGATTTCAGCGGCAACATCTACGGCGCCACCTTCTACATGGCGACCGGCTTCCACGGCTTCCACGTCATCGTCGGCACCATCTTCCTGCTGGTGTGCCTGATCCGCGCCGCGGCCGGCCAGTTCACCCCGCAGAAGCACTTCGGCTTCGAGGCGGCGGCCTGGTACTGGCACTTCGTCGACGTGGTCTGGCTGTTCCTCTTCGCTGCCATCTACGTCTGGGGCAGCTGGGGTGCGGTCACCCACTGACCGGACCGGCCTTGGATACGCTCCGGGCCGAGTGACCACTGCCCGACCCGGTGCCGCCGGGTCGGGCTTTTCCGTTGCGGGGGGCGACGGGCCGACAAGGAGATTCCCAATGACGGACAAGGCGCTCTATCCCCCACAGAACCCGGTCAAGGCGGGGCTCGCCGGACGGTGCCCGCGCTGCGGCGAGGGCCGGCTGTTCACCGGCTTCCTGAAGACCGCGCCGCGGTGCACCAACTGCGGCCTCGATCTCGAGTTCGCCGACAGCGGCGACGGCCCGGCGGTGTTCGTGATCATGCTGGTCGGCTTCGTCATCGTCGGCCTGGTGCTGGCGGTCGAACTGGCCTACCAGCCGCCGATCTGGGTTCATCTCGTCGTCTGGCTGCCCCTCACCGCGATCCTGGCGCTGGCGATCCTGCGCCCGCTCAAGGGCCTGATGATCGCCCTGCAATACCGCCACAACGCCCAGGAGGGCCGGCTTGACGACGGTGCCTGAGACACGCCCGCGCGCGACCTTGCGCCGGCTCGCCGTGCCGGCCGCGGCGGCCCTCGTGGCGCTTGCGGTGCTGCTCCGCCTCGGCTTCTGGCAACTCGACCGGCTCGCCTGGAAGACCGACCTGATCGCCCGCGTCGAAGAGCGCGTGGCGCTGCCCCCGGTCGCTGCGCCGGAACCGTCCGACTGGCCGTCCCTCGAGCCCGATGCGGTCGACTATCGCCGCGTCGCCGTGACCGGCCGCTTCGCCCCGGGCGAGCTGTACTACTACATCGCGCTCGGCAACGCGCGCGGCCCCTACCAGGGGCCGGGCTATTTCGTCTACAGCCCCTTCATGACCGATGCCGGCTGGGCGGTGATGGTCAATCGCGGCTTCGTCCCCGATGCCCTGCGCGATCCTTCGACGCGCGCTGCAGGCGGGACGGAAGGCGAGACCCAGACAGTGACCGGACTGCTGCGCGTCGGCGAAAGGCCGAACGTCTTCACTCCGGCGCCGGATCCGGCCAAGGGCATCTGGTTCGCGCGCGAGCCGGAGAAGATGGCCGCAGCCCTTGGCGTGGCGGGCATGCCGGTCGCGCCCTTCTCGATCGACGCCGACGCCGCCTTCACGCCGCCGTCCGGCCTGCCGCAGGCGGGCGAGACCGTGGTCCGCTTCAAGAACGACCACCTGGGTTACGCGCTGACCTGGTTCGGCCTTGCTCTGACCCTGGTCGGCGTGTTTGCCGCCTATGCGCGCTCCGTGCTGAAGGCCGCCGGCAAATAGAAACGGGAGCCCGGAGGCTCCCGTCGCAAGCGTCCGGCTCCGCTCAGAGCGCTTCGAGCAGCGCCGCGGCGCCGGAGACGGTCGCCTGGCCGGGCACGTCCTCGATGTTCAGAGCGACGACCGTGCCGTCCTTCACCAGCATGGCGAAGCGCTTGCTGCGCACGCCCATGCCGAAACCCGAGGCGTCGAGGTCGAGGCCCATCGCCTTGACGAAATCCGCGCTGCCGTCGGCCAGGAACAGGATCTTGTCGCCGGCGTTGGTCGCCTTCTTCCAGGCGTCCATGACGAACATGTCGTTGACGGACACCACCGCGATGGTATCGACGCCCTTGGCCTTGAACGTGTCGTGATGCTCCAGGAAGCCGGGCAGGTGGTTCATGTGGCAGGTCGGCGTGAAGGCGCCCGGAACGCCGAACAGCACCACCGTCTTGCCGGCGAAAAGGTCGCCGCTCTTCAGCTCGACGGGACCGTCCGCCGTGATCGTCTTGAAAACTCCGTCCGGAAGACGGTCGCCAACCTTGATGCTCATGTCTGACACTCCCAGTGCAGCGATTGCCTCCGGCGCAGCCCCTCGCGCGCCGGTTCCAGAACGACATAGAGTGCCGGGCGGGTGCCGTCGAGGGCCTATTTCAGCGACGCGGCGTTGACGCGATGCACGCTTTCGCTCGCCCGGTCGCCGACGACTAGGACGAGACGAAGATCGGCACCGGTCCCATCGTGCCGGAGGCCGCGCGTCGACAGCGACCATACGGCCCGGCCGCCGTCGCGGGAGACGAGGTCCGGCAGCGCGATGGAGGAGCCGGGCGGGCCTTCGGCGAACAGGTCGATGGTCTGGTCGCTGGCCTCCGCCAGCTCGGCGGCGATGATCAGTTTCGGTGCGCGCTTGCCCGGCACGACGTCGACCGACACGACCCGTGGTCCGTCCGCGGCGGCGGGCGCGGGCACCGCCGCCTGGGCGGCGCGGATCGCCTTCAGCGACACCGTGTCCGTCCTGCCGTTCGGGTCCAGCGTCAATGCCAGTCGCGCCTCGGCCGGAATGCAGATGTCGTTGCACAGCCCGAAGAACACGGCCGCCGTCAGGTCGACCGGCGCCGCCGCGTCGCCGGCCTCGACCTCGATCGGCAGCACAACGCCGTCGTGATAGACGATCGAACTGGAAAAGCCGTCGAAAAAGCGCTCGGGCGCGGGATAGTGGATCCGGCTGGCGGCCATGTTGGCCGAGCCGGACAGGTCGATCTCCGGCGGAATGCCGGCCTCGCCGGGGAAACGCCAGTAGGTGTGCCAGCCCGGATCGAGCGCGAATTCGAGCCCGGCCAGATAGGTCCCGTCGGCGATCCTGCCGGCCGACACGAGCCGCACCGCGCCGCCCTGGACGGTCACCCAGTCGGACACGCCCGCCCCTGCGCCGCCAGTCGGTACGGCAAGCAGGACGAGGACGGCGAACAGGCGCTGCAGACGGATCATGCCCCGTCTCATAGCGCAAAACGACGCCGCGGTCAGCGCGCGCTCGATCACCTGGGCTCATATGTGCGTGACCGTGTTCCGACTTTGATGACGCTGCGTCAGATAAGCAAGTTGTGCGTTAACAAATCGGCCGATCGGGGATAATCTGCTTTGGGAGTTGGGACAGAACGAGGACATCATGCCGAGTCGTTTCGAAAGAGGGTCGCTGGAAGGTCAGTTCCTCATCGCCATGCCGAACATGGCGGACGGCCGCTTCGCACATACGGTGATCTACGTCTGCGCCCATTCCTCAGACGGGGCCATGGGCCTCGTGCTCAACCAGGTCGCCCGCCACCTGTCCGTCGCCGACCTGCTGGTTCAGCTCAACATCCTGCAGGAAGGGGACGCCATCAAGCTGCCCCCTCCGGTGCGCAGCATGAGTGTCCACCGCGGCGGGCCGGTCGAGACCGAACGCGGCTTCGTGCTGCATTCCGACGATTTCGTGCTCGACAGCGCAACGCTGCCGATCCACGGCGGCATTTGTCTGACCGCGACGCTGGAGATCCTCAGGGCCATCGCCGAGGGGCGCGGGCCGTCGCAGGCGCTGCTTGCGCTCGGCTATGCCGGCTGGGCGCCGGGGCAGCTCGAGAGCGAGATCCAGTCCAATGGTTGGCTGACCGGACCGGCCGACCCCGATATCGTCTTCGACGCCGACCTGAATACCAAGTGGGAGCGGGCGCTCTGGCGCCTCGGCATCGATCCGGCGATGCTGTCCGGCGAAGCTGGCCACGCCTGACCGGCATTCGCGGACCCGTTGCGCCATTTGTCGTTTGCGCCGGTTTCCAATCTATTTTAAGGGTCAGGGCCTTGAGCCAGACGAACGCTTTTGGCCCGCGACCCCGTCAGGGGCGCTGACCCAACGTGACAAGGGACCGGACGCGGTGAAATACATCAGTACGCGCGGCGAAGCCCCCGTCCTCGACTTTGCCGAGGTTCTCCTGCAGGGCCTGGCGCGCGACGGCGGCCTCTACCTTCCCGAAAGCTGGCCGCAAGTCTCGCCGGCGACCATTGCCGGCTTTGCCGGGCGTCCCTATGCCGAGGTCGCCTTCGAGGTGATCGCTCCGTTCGTCGGCGACAGCATCGCGCCGGAGGCGCTGCGGCGGATGATCGACGCCTCCTATGGCGCCTTCCGCCATCCGGCGGTGACGCCACTGATCCAGGTCGCGCCCAACCGCTTCGTGCTCGAGTTGTTCCATGGCCCGACGCTCGCCTTCAAGGACGTCGCCATGCAGCTGCTCGGACGGCTGATGGACCACGTCCTCGCCGAGCGCGGCCAGCGCGCCACCATTGTCGGCGCGACCTCCGGCGATACCGGCGGCGCCGCCATCGAGGCCTTCCGCGGTCGCGAGCGCACCGACGTGTTCATCCTGTTCCCGGACGGACGCGTCTCCGAGGTGCAGCGCCGCCAGATGACCACGCCATCGGAGGCCAACGTCCACGCGCTGGCGCTGACCGGCAACTTCGACGACTGCCAGGCGATCGTGAAGGGCCTGTTCAATCACTTTGCCTTCCGCGACCGGGTCGCCCTGTCCGGCGTCAACTCGATCAACTGGGCCCGCATCGTCGCCCAGATCGTCTATTACTTCGTTGCCGGAGCCGCCCTCGGCGCGCCGCACCGCCCCGTCTCCTTCACCGTGCCGACCGGCAATTTCGGCGACATCTTCGCCGGCTACGCGGCGATGAAGATGGGCCTGCCGGTCGAGCGGCTGGTGATCGCCACCAACGTCAACGACATTCTGGTTCGCACGCTGGAAACGGGGCGCTACGAGACGCGCGGCGTCACCGCCACCACGGCGCCGTCGATGGACATCCAGGTGTCGTCGAACTTCGAGCGTCTGCTCGCCGAGGCCTGCGGGCGCGATGGCTCGGCAGTGCGCGGTGCGATGAACCGCCTTGCCCAGTCCGGCAGCTTCGAAATCGCCGCCGGGCCGCTCGCCGACATCCGCCGGAGTTTTGCCGCCGGACGCTGCGACGAGGCCGAGACTGCGGCGACGATCGGCACGACCTGGCGCGAGGCGGGCTATCTGCTCGACCCGCACACCGCGATCGGCGAGCATGTCGCGCGTGCCCACGACCGCCCTGGCGCGCCGATGGTGGTGCTCGGCACCGCCCATCCGGCCAAGTTCCCGGACGCGGTCGAGGCCGCCGCCGGCGTTCGCCCGGACCTGCCGGAGCGGCTGCTGCCGATGATGTCTGCGGTCGAGCGCCAGACCGTGCTGCCGGCCGACCAGGCGGCGGTCGAGCGCCACATCGAGGCGCATGCCCGGGCGGTGCGCGGTACCGTTTGAGCGGGTCGCCGTGGCGGCGCCGACGACGGATGCGTGCGGCGGACCGGCCGTGCGCCGACAAGGAACAGGGGAGGACGCACGGCATGCCGCGTCGAGCAAGGGTACTTCGAGGACATCCGCGGGTCTTGGCCCGAAGGGCGGGGCCGGCATCGTACCAGGCCGGCCACGTGACCGGGAGGGCGGCATGGAGGTGAGGCGCACCACGCTCGACAACGGCCTGACGGTGATCACCGACCGGATGCCGCATCTCAAGACCGCCGCGCTCGGCGTCTGGGTCCGCACCGGCTCGCGCTCCGAGACCCCCGACGAGAACGGCATAACTCATCTGCTCGAGCATATGGCCTTCAAGGGCACGACGACGCGTACCGCCCGCGCGATCGCGGAGCAGATCGAGGCGGTGGGCGGCGAACTGAACGCTTCCACCAGCGTCGAGCACACCAACTACTATGCCCGTGTCCTGGCCGAGGACGTGCCGCTCGCCCTCGACCTCCTGTCCGACATCCTGCAGAACTCGGTTTTCGATCCCGAGGAGTTGGCGCGCGAGCAGCATGTCATCCTGCAGGAGATCGGCGCTGCCCAGGATTCGCCCGAGGACCGCGCCTTCGACCTGTTCCAGGAGGCCGCCTGGCCGGACCAAGCCATTGGCAGGCCGATCCTCGGCACCCCGGCGACCGTGTCGGGCTTCACCCGCGACGCGCTCGATACCTACTTGAAGAGCCGCTACCGCGGCCCGGACATGGTGCTTGCGGCCGCCGGTGCGGTCGACCACGACGACATCGTCCGGCGCGCCGAGGATAAGTTCAGCGGCTTCAGCGCCGAGCCGGCCGCGCCGTGCGTGCCCGGCTTCTACCGCGGCGGCGAGAGCCGGCTAGCCAAGGATCTGATGGAGGCGCAGATCCTGATCGGCTTCGAGGGCCGGCCCTACAAGTCCGACGACTACTACGCCATCCAGATCCTCGCCTCGGTGCTCGGCGGCGGCATGTCTTCGCGCCTGTTCCAGGAGGTTCGCGAGACGCGCGGCCTGTGCTACGCCATCTACAGCTTCCACTGGGCCTTCTCCGACACCGGCCTGTTCGGCCTGCATGCGGCGACCGGCGAGGAGGACATCGGCGAGCTGATGCCGGTCGTGCTCGGCGAACTGGAACGGACCGCCGCCGACATCACCGAGGAGGAGGTGGCGCGCGCCCGCGCGCAGATCCGCGCCGGTCTGATGATGGCGCTGGAAAGCCCGGCGGCGCGCGCCGGCCAGATCGCGCGCCAGATCCTGATCCACGGCCGCACGCTCAGCCTGGAGGAGATCTCACGCAAGATCGACGCCGTCTCGGCGGACATGGTGCGCCGCGTCGCGGCCGAGACCTTCGCCGGCTCCGCGCCGACCCTGACCGGCGTCGGTCCCGTCTCCGGGCTGGCGCCGGTCGGCGACATTGCCGCCCGGCTCGGAGCCCCGGTCCGCCGGGTCGCGACCGCCTGACCGCGCTCGGGAGGATCTGGGATGGCGTTTCTGCGTTCCTTCGGATCCCCGGACGCCGAGCCGCACCTCGCCGGCGGGACCGTCTACCTGCGCCCGCCGGTCATGGCCGACTACCGCGCCTGGGCGGAACTGCGCGAGGTGAGCCGCGCCTTCCTGACCCCCTGGGAGCCGCTTTGGCCGGCCGACGACCTCAGCCGCGGCGCCTTTCGTCGCCGGCTGCGCCGCTATGCCCGCGAACGGCGCGACGGCCGCAGCTATCCGTTCCTGCTGTTTTCGACCGCCGACGACCGGCTGATCGGCGGCGCCACCTTGTCCAACATCCGCCGCGGCGTCAGCCAGTCCTGTTCGCTCGGCTACTGGATGGGGGCGCCCTTCGCCGGACAGGGATACATGTCGCGGGCCGTCGCCCTGATCGTGCCGTTCTGCTTCGACGTGCTGCACCTGCACCGGATCGAGGCGGCCTGCCTGCCGCACAACGTGCCGTCGATCCGCCTGCTGCACAGATCCGGTTTCCTCCAGGAGGGCTGCGCCCGCGGCTACCTGTGCATCAACGGCGCCTGGCAGGATCACCTGCTGTTCGCCTGTCTGGCGGACGATCCGCGGCCCGGGGTGGGAGGCTCTCCACACCGGCCCGCCGGCCGGATGAAAGAAGTCTTGTGACATGGCGCCCAACCCGATACTTCTTCGCGCCATGTTGCCCACGATCCAGGATCCGTCGACGCGTATCGGCCGATGGCTCACCGCACTCCTGACGGCTGCTGTCGCGGTTCTTGCCGCCACCTGCGCCTATGCGCTCGAGCCGATCCAGGTGCCGCTCGATGTCGACGCGCTGGAACTGACCGACGTCGTCGAGTTCCACCGCGACGCCGGGTCGCGCCTGCAGGTGTCCACCGCGCCGGGCGCCGACGGCATCGTGCGCCGCATCGAGGTGATGTCGCGCGACGGCGAAAACACCAACTGGGCGGTGTTCGCCCTGACCAATTCCAGCGACGAGCAGATCGACCGGCTGATCGTTGCGCCGTTCTTCCAGCTCGTCGGCTCGCGGCTGATCTGGCCAGACCTCGGCTCCTCGCGCGTCGCCTCGATCACGCCGAGCCAGGGCATCGCGCCCGAACGCCAGAAGAGCCTGGAGGCGGACGTCTTCCTGATCACGCTGGATCCCGGCGCCATCGTCACCTTCGTCGCCGAACTGACGACGCCTGAACTGCCCCAACTGCGCGTCTGGGAGCCGGACGCCTACAAGGAGACCGTCAACGCCTACACCCTCTATCGGGGCATCATCCTCGGCATTTCGGGTCTGCTGGCGCTATTCCTGACCATCCTGTTCGTGGTCAAGGGCACGGCCATGTTCCCGGCTACCGCGGCGCTCGCCTGGGCGGTGCTCGCCTATCTGTGCATCGATTTCGGTTTCTGGAGTCGCGTCTTCAACTTGACCCAGGGCGAGGACCAGCTCTATCGCGCCAGCGCCGAGGTCATGCTGGCCGCCAGCCTGATCATCTTCCTCTACACCTATCTGAACCTGAATCGCTGGCACATCCGCTACAGCCATCTGGCGCTGGCGACCCTGACCATGCTTCTCGGGCTTCTCGGCGTCGCGGTCTGGGACCCGTCGATCGCCGCCGGCATCGCCCGTATCGCGCTTGGCATCATCGGTGTCCTCGGCTTCGTCACCGTCATCGTCCTCGCCCTTCAGGGCTACGACCGCGCGATCATGCTGATCCCGACCTGGTTCCTGCTGATGGTCTGGCTGGTCGGCGCCGCCATGACCGTGACCGGGGCGCTGGCCAACGACATCGTCCAGCCGGCGCTCGGCGGCGGCCTGGTGCTGATCGTGCTGCTCATCGGCTTCACCGTGATGCAGCACGCCTTCGCCGGCGGCGCCATCGTGCAGGGGCTGATCTCCGACGTCGAGCGGCGTGCTCTCGCGCTCACCGGCGCCGGCGACATCATCTGGGACTGGGACGTCGACCGCGACCGCATCTACACCGGCAACGAGGTCGAGGACCTGCTCAACCTGCGCCACGGCACGCTCGACGGCCCGGCGCGCGAGTGGCTCGACGTGCTGCATCCCCAGGACCGTGACCGGTTCCGCGCCACCCTCGACGCGGTCATCGACCAGCGTCGCGGCAAGGTTCAGCAGGATTTCCGCCTGCGCTCGGAAGACGGCCATTTCCGCTGGTTCCGCCTGCGCGCCCGCCCCATCCTCGGTTCGGATGCCGAAGTCATCCGCTGCGTGGGCACCCTGCTCGACATCACCGACCAGAAGACCGCCGAGGAACGCATGCTGCACGACGCCGTGCACGACAACCTCACCGGCCTGGCCAACCGCGAGCTGTTCATGGATCGGCTCAACGCGGCGCTCGCCCGCGCGCGGGTCGACGCGGCCGCGATCAAGCCGGCGGTCCTCATCCTCAACCTCGACCGGTTCAAGCAGGTCAACGACGGCATCGGCATTTCGGCCGGCGACTCGATCCTGCTCACCGTCGCCCGGCGTCTCGACCGCCTGCTGCAGCCGCAGGATTCGCTGGCGCGCCTGTCCGGCGACCAGTACGGCCTGATCCTCCTGTCCGAGCAGGAGGCCGACAGGATCGCCCAGGTCGCCGACAGCCTGCGCAAGGCGGTGCGCGCGCCGATCACCTTCGGCGACCGCGAGGTGTTCCTGACCTGCTCGATCGGCTTCGCCCTCCACGACGGCGGCCGCCAGTCGGCGGAGGAACTGGTCACCGACGCCGAAATCGCCCTCAACCACGCCAAGCGCCTGGGCGGCGACCGGCAGGAGGTGTTCCGCCCGATCCTGCGCCCGCTCGGCCGCAACGTCATCGACCTGGAAAGTGAGCTGCGCAAGTCGATCAAGGAGGAGACGCTCGGCGTGTTCTTCCAGCCGATCGTCCGCCTCGCCGACAAGTCGGTCGCCGGCTTCGAGGTGCTGGCGCGCTGGAAACATCCCAAGCGCGGCCAGATCTCGCCGAGCGAGTTCATCCCGATCGCCGAGCAGTCGGGGCTGATCAACGAACTCGGCCTCTACGTGCTGGAAAAGGGCGCGAAGCAGCTGGCCGAGTGGCAGCAGCGCCTGCCGATGCCGCAGCCGCTGTTCGTCAGCGTCAACATGTCGTCGCGGCAGCTGCTACGCCACGACCTGATCAACGACGTCAAGGCGATCCTGTCGCGCTCGTCGATCGTCCACGGCACGCTCAAGCTGGAGCTGACCGAGTCCGTGGTCATGGCCAACCCGGAATACTCCGCCAAGGTGCTCGAACGCCTGCGCGCGCTCGGCGCCGGCCTGTCGCTCGACGACTTCGGCACCGGCTATTCCTCGCTCGCCTACCTGCAGCGCTTCCCCTTCGACACCATCAAGATCGACCAGTCCTTCGTGCGCCCGAACGGGCGCGCGGCGCGCCCGGTGATCCTGCGCTCCATCGTGGCGCTCGGCCACGACCTCGGCATGGCCGTGGTCGCCGAGGGCGCGGAGGGCGAATCCGATGCCCTCGAACTGCTCCAGCTCGGCTGCGAATACGCCCAGGGCTATTATTTCGGCCAGGCCATGTCGGCGGAGGAGGCGACCGCGCTGATCCGCAAGACGGCGCTCGCCGAAAGCGCCTGAGCGCTCTGACCTGACCCGTTGCCCGCTCGCGACCCCGCTCAGGGTACCAGGATCGACAGCGCGTCGGGCGCGGCAGTGATTTCGACCGGAGTCCTTCCGAACGGGTCGCCGTCGACCTGGGCCGGCACGGCGTGGGTGCTGGCGATGCGCAGATGGGCGAAGGGACGCAGCCGCACGCCGCGCGCCTTGTGCACCCGCCCGAGCAGCAGCGCCAGGCCGAAGCGCAGCGCCGACAGCGGCCCGTCCTTCTCCAGCGCCAGCAGATGCAGTCCAGGCCGGCTGACCGACGCGTCCGGGCACACCGTGAACGGCCCGCCGTAGCAGCGCCCGTTGGTCGCCACCGCCAGGCGGCAGACGATCCGCTCGCCGTCGGCGGTTGCCTCCAGGTCGCGCCCCTTGCGGGTGAAGGCGAGCCTCAGCGCCGTGATCACATAGGCAAGCTTGCCCAGCCGGCGCTTCAGCGCCAGCGGCACCGCATGGACGACCTCGGCGTCGAAGCCGGCCGAGGCCATCAGCACGAACGGCCGCCCGTTGGCGAGGCCGTAGTGCAGCGGCGCCGTCTTCCGGCGCAGCATCATCCGCGCTAGGCCTTCCGCGCTGGTCGGCAGGCCGAGTTCGTGGGCGAGCACGTTGGCAGTGCCGAACGGGATCACGGCGAGGTCGGGCGGCATCGGGTTCGACTGGAAGCCGGTGATCGCCTCGTTGACCGAGCCGTCGCCGCCCGCCACGGCCAGGATGCCGACGGCCAGTCGCGGATCGGCACAGATCTCGCCGATCTCGCCCGCGCGCGTGGTCAGCCGCACCTCGACCTCGCAGCCGCCGGCGGCGAGATGCGCGCGCACGGCGTCGAGGAACCGCGGCCGGTAGCCGCCCGAGGTCGGGTTGGCGACGATCAGGACCTTACGCGCCTCCAGGGCGATCGGGTGATCGTCGCGCCGGTCCGTTCGGTCCGCCACTATGGCGGCGCGTTTGCGCAGCGCGCTCACGCCGGGCTCTCCGCCCCGTTCCGCCTGCCATTGCGCTGATAGGGCTTCATGCCCTCGCGGGCGAGTTCGTCGGCGCGCTCGTTCTCGGGATGGCCGGCATGGCCCTTGACCCAGTGCCAGGAGATCTTGTGGCGCTTCTGCGCCTCGTCCAGCGCCTGCCAAAGCTCGGCGTTCTTGACCGGCTTCCTGTCGGAGGTGCGCCAGTTGTTGCGCTTCCAGTTGAACATCCACTTGGTGATACCGTCGCGCACATAGACGCTGTCGGTATAGAGGTCGACCGTGCACGGCCGCTTGAGCGCGTTGAGCGCCTTGATCGCCGCGGTCAGCTCCATCCGGTTGTTGGTCGTCTGCGCCTCGCCGCCGGACAGTTCCCGCGTGTGTTCGCCGAACTGCAGGATGGCGCCCCAGCCGCCGGGGCCCGGGTTGCCCGAACAGGCGCCATCGGTGTGGATCGTCACCCGCGTCTCGCTGCTCATGCGTCCAGTCCGTAGGCGCTGGCGCTGGACACGCTGCGGTGGAAGCGCAGCTTCTTCAGGTATTCCAGCGGATCCTTCGGCGTCACCAGGGCGCCCGGCGGCACGCGCAGCCAGTCGTGCAGCCGGGTCAGCAGGAAGCGCAGCGCCGCACCGCGGGCGAGCAGCGGCAGGGCGCGGAATTCGGCCGGCGTGAACGGCCGCACCCGCCGGTAGGCATTCAGCAGCGCGCGCGCCTTGGTCACATTGAACGACAGGTCCGGCTCGAAGCACCAGGCGTTGAGACAGATCGCGACGTCGTAGGCGAACGCGTCCGTGCAGGCGAAATAGAAGTCGATCAGTCCGGACAGCTCGGTGCCGATGAAGAACACGTTGTCGGGAAACAGGTCGGCATGGATGACGCCGCTCGGCAGGCCGCCGGGCCAGGCCCGCTCCAGTGCGTCCAGTTCCTCGGCGATCTCCCGGGCGAGCCCGGCCGCCACCGTGTCGGCCTCGGCCGCGCTCTTGTCGAACAGCGGCCGCCAGTCGGTCACCGACAGCGCGTTGCGCCGGCTCATCGGGAAGTCGGCGCCGGCCAGGTGCAGGGCTGCGAGGCCTGCGCCGAGCGCTGCGCAATGCTCGGGACGCGGCCGGCGTACCCACATGCCGTCGAGAAAGGTCACCATCGCCGCCGGCCGGTCTGCCAGCGTGCCGAGCATCCTTCCATCGCCGGCGACCAGCGGCGTCGGGCAGGAGATGTCCCGGGCCGCCAGGTGCTGCATCAGGCCGAGGAAGAACGGCAGGTCGGCCGGGTCGACGCGCTTCTCGTAGAGCGTCAGGATGAAATGGCCGGCCTCGGTGTGGACCAGGAAGTTGGAATTCTCCACGCCCTCGGCGATGCCCTTGCAGGACAGCAGCCGGCCGATGTCGTATCTCTCGACGAAGGCGGCCAGATCCTCGTCGGCGACTTCCGTGTAGACGGCCATGGGGCTTACTCGGCTGCGGCGGCGCCCGGGGCGTCCGCGGTACCGCGCAGCTCGCGCGGCAGGTTGAAGGCGATGGTCTCGTCGGCGGTGCGCACCGTCTCGACGGTCACGTCGAAGCGATGCGCGAAGGCGGCGATGATCTCCTCCACCAGCGTCTCCGGCGCCGAGGCTCCCGCCGTCAGGCCGAGCGAGCCAATGCCGTCGAAATCGGTCCAGTCGATCTCGGCGGCGCGCTGCAGCAGCACTGCCTTCGGGCAGCCGGCGCGTTCGGCCACCTCGCGCAGGCGCTGCGAATTGGATGAGTTCGGCGCCCCAACCACGATCATCGCGTCGACCGACGGCGCCACCGCCTTGACCGCCTCCTGGCGGTTGGTGGTGGCATAGCAGATGTCTTCCTTGTGCGGTGCCACGATGTCGGGAAAGCGCTGCTTCAGGACGTCGACGATGCTCCGGGTGTCGTCCACCGACAGGGTCGTCTGGGTGATGAAGGCAAGCTGGCGTCCGCTCTTCGGCCGGTAGGCGCGGGCGTCCGCTTCCGTCTCGATCAGGGTCACCGAGCCCGCCGGCAGCTGGCCCATGGTGCCGATCACCTCCGGGTGGCCGGCATGGCCGATCAGCAGGATCTCGCGGTCGCGGCGGAAATGGATCTCCGCCTCCTTGTGCACCTTGGACACCAGCGGGCAGGTGGCGTCGAGATAGAACATGTTGCGCAGCCGCGCATCCTCGGGCACCGCCTTGGGAACGCCATGGGCGGAGAAGATCACCGGCCGGCCGCGGTCGGCGTCCGGGATCTCGTCCAGTTCCTCTACGAACACCGCGCCCTTGGCCTTCAGTCCGTCGACGACGAACCTGTTGTGCACGATCTCGTGGCGCACGTAGACCGGCCGGCCGTATTTCTCCAGCGCCAGTTCGACGATCTGGATCGCGCGGTCGACGCCGGCGCAGAAGCCGCGCGGCGCGCACAGCTTGACGGTCAGCGCCGGCAACGCGCCGCCGGAGGCGGGCAGGGTGGGGTCGGGAGCCTGGCTCATAGGCGCAATAGACGGATGCCCCCCAGGCCTGTCAAGGGGCGTGTCAACGGCCTGTCACATGTCCGCCAGGCCGTCATGGGGCCGGCAGGGAGTCCCTTCCGCGCCTAGGGTGCTCCGCACGGCGGTGCGTCTCGCCAAGCCGAGGTTCACCTGCTATAGACGTCGGCCGGACCTGTGTGACGAGGGAATGGGAATGCGCATGCTGCACGATCTGGGGAGAACGCGCCGCCTTCGGGCGCTGCGGACCGCGCTGGTCCTGGCCGGTGCCGGCCTGCTGGCGGCCTGCGGATCGGGCGTGGAGCTGCCGTCGCTCGGCGGCGGCTCGGACACCGGCGGCTCGCGCACCTCCGGCGTCATGAGCAGCATCACCACCTCGGGCAAGGGTCCGATCGAGGTCGACCGGGAGGCCTTCGCCAAGCAGCCCCACTGCCCGCGCCTGGAGCTGCGTCAGGACACGTTCCTGATCATGAAATACGAACGCGGCAAGGAGGACGACCCGCGCCACATGCTCTACCAGGCCAACTTGGAGAACTGGGCGCGCGAGTGCCGTCGCGAAGGCGAGCAGACCCGCGTCAAGGTCGGCCTGTCCGGCCGCGTCACGCCGGGCCCGGCCTGGCCGGGCGGCGAGATCGTCCTGCCGGTCCGCATCGCCGTGCTCGGCGCCTCGCCCGACGCGCCGCTGGTGTCGGAGGTCTTCTCCGTGCCGGTCACGGTCGGCGCCGGCTCGCCGGCGGAACTGTGGAGCCTGGTCGAGGACTCCTTCCTGCTGCCGCCCGATTCCGGCCTCAAGATCGTCTTCGGCTTCGACGAGGGGCCGCAGAAGAAGAGGCGCTGAGCGAGCGGCACGCACCGCGCGCGACGCGTGTTGACAAGGCCGTGACGGAATCCGACAATCGCGCTCGCCGGCTTGGGTCGTTGCGAGTCGGCGGATCGGTGTTGTCCCGACAGGGGGGTCCGGAAGGACATCCCATGAGGATAAGCCCGGTCGAAGAAGGCCTCAGCGGGAGAGGCCGGACGCGAACCGCAAGGGGCGCGATCCGGCGCCGAAGGAGCAACCGCCCCGGAAACTCTCAGGCAAAAGGACCGCTGGGCAAGCAACGCTCTGGAAAGCAGCGGACGTCCGGCCTGCCGGAGGCAACGCTCACCGAAGGAGTAACCGCACGCCGCCGCCGGCGCACCGCGGGAAATCTCTCAGGTTCTCGGACAGAGGGGGCGCGGATGGACCGCTACGGGTCCGTCCTGTCGCCACTGATGCCGAGGACCGGAACGAATGGCTGATGCCGATGTCTCCGCGGAGCTGATGCAGACTCCGCTTCACGACCTGCATGTCGAGCTTGGAGCGCGCATGGTGCCCTTCGCGGGCTATGCCATGCCGGTCCAGTATCCCGCCGGCATTCTCGCCGAACATCTCCACACCCGCGGCAAGGCCGGCCTGTTCGACGTGTCGCACATGGGCCAGGCCTGGCTGGTCGGGCCCGACCACGAGACGACCGCGCGCGCCCTGGAGGCCTTCGTGCCCTCCAACGTGGTCGAGCTCGGCCGCGGTCGCCAGCGCTACACGGTGCTGCTCAATGCCGAGGGCGGCATCGTCGACGACCTGATGGTGACGCGTCCGGTCGCCGAGGACGACGACGGCCGCCTGTTCCTGGTCGTCAACGCCTCCCGCAAGGACGTCGACTATGCGCTGCTGCGCGCCGGCCTGCCCGATGCCGTGCGTCTGGAAGTGATCGAGGACCGCGCGCTGATCGCCGTGCAGGGGCCTAAGGCCGTCGCCGCCGTCGCCGCCCACGCCCCGGACGCCGCCCGGCTCGCCTTCATGACCGCCGCGCCGATGGAGTTCGACGGCATCGCCTGCCACGTCTCGCGCTCCGGCTATACCGGCGAGGACGGCGTTGAGATGTCGGTGCCGGCCGGCGCCGCCGAGGCGATCGTGCGTGCGCTGCTCGCCGACGAGCGCGTGCGGCCCGTCGGCCTCGGCGCCCGCGACAGCCTGCGCCTGGAGGCGGGCCTGTGTCTCTATGGCCACGACCTCGACGAGACCACCTCGCCGGTCGAGGCCGACATCGCCTTCGTGCTGCAGAAGCGCCGGCGCGTCGAGGGCGGCTTTCCCGGCTCCGGGCGCATCCTGGGCGAACTGGCCGGCGGGACGGGGCGCAAGCGCGTCGGCCTCAGGCTCGACGGCCGGGCGCCGGCGCGCGAGGGGGCGGAGATCCGCCTGCCCGGTGGGCCGATCGTCGGGGTCGTCACCTCCGGGGGCTTCGCACCGAGCCTTGGCGCCCCCGTCGCCATGGGCTATGTCGCCGCCGGCCATGCCGTCCCGGGCACCGAACTCGCCCTCGTCGTGCGCGGCAAGGAACTGCCGGCGACCGTGGTCGCCATGCCCTTCGTGCCGCACCGCTATCACCGCTGATTTGAACCCGAACACCCCTTCCGGAGACCGAACCGAATGAGCACCTACTTTTCCAAGGACCACGAGTGGATCAAGGTCGACGGCGACATGGCCACCGTCGGCATCACCGACTACGCCCAGAGCCAGCTCGGCGACGTCGTCTATGTCGAGCTGCCCGAGGTCGGCAAGGCGCTGAAGCAGGGCGAGGAAGCCGCCGTGGTCGAATCCGTCAAGGCGGCCAGCGAGGTCTACGCGCCGATCGACGGCGAGGTGGCCGAGACCAACGGGGCGCTCGTCGACGAGCCGGGCAAGGTCAACGAGGATCCGGAAGGCGCGGCCTGGTTCGTCCGGCTCAAGGTCGTCGACGCCGGCCAGTTCGCCGCGCTCATGGACGAGGCCGCCTACAAGGCCTACGTCGAGACGCTGTGATCATGGCCGGGCACCTCTACACCGCCGAAGTCGTCTGGAGCCTCAAGGGCGAGCTCGACAAGGGCCGCTATTCCCGCGGGCATCTGTGGCGGTTCGACGGCGGCATCGAGGTGCCCGCGTCGGCGTCGCCCTCGGTCGTGCCGCTGCCGCATTCGGTGGCGGCTGCGGTCGATCCGGAAGAGGCCTTCGTCGCCGCCGTCTCCTCCTGCCACATGCTCACCTTCATCGACATCGCCCGCCGGGAAGGGGTGCGCGTAGTGGCCTACGAGGACAGGGCCGAAGCGCTGATGGAGCGGATCGCGCCGAAACGGATGGCGATCACCAAGGTGACGCTCAGGCCGGCCCTGACGCTCCAGGCGGACGCCGCCCCCGATCCGGCCCTTCTCGAGGCGCTGCACGAAAAGGCGCACGAGCTGTGCTTCATCGCCAATTCGGTGAAATGCGACATCGCGGTCGAGGCGGCGCCGGTGACGGTGGTGGCTCCTTAGTCCCGCGGGATGTCACACCGAGGAGCCGCGGAACGGCGTTTCGAAGGATGGCCAGGGGCCGGAGCGGATCGCCCATTCTTCGAGACGGATCTTCGATCCTCCTGAGGATGGGCGGGAAACGGAAGACGGAAGCGGCCTCGCCCCTCGACCGCCATCCCGGAGGAAGCGCAAGCGGAGATCCGGTGAAGACCGATAGGGCTACGGCCCGCCGATCCCGGGTCTCACGAAGCTCGCCCGGGATGACGAATTGAGGGGGTGGCGGTCTGCCAACCCCTCTTGGAACAAATGACAACGACCAGGAGCCGCGTCATGCGCTACCTACCGCTCACCGACACCGACCGCGCCGACATGCTGGCGCGCATCGGCGTCGGCTCGATCGACGAACTGTTCGCCGACATCCCCGAGGCCGCGCGCCTCAAGGGCCTGGTCGACCTGCCGCGCCGCAAGGGCGAGCTGGAGGTCGAGCGGCACCTGTCGCGTCTGGCAGCGAAGAACGTCGCCGCCGGCTCGGTACCGTTCTTCGTCGGCGCCGGCGCCTACCGCCACCACGTGCCGGCAACGGTCGACCACCTGATCCAGCGCTCCGAGTTCCTGACCTCCTACACGCCCTACCAGCCGGAGATCACGCAAGGCACGCTGCAGTACTTGTTCGAGTTCCAGACCCAGGTGGCGCGATTGACGGCGATGGACGTCGCCAACGCTTCCATGTACGACGGCTCGACCGGCACCGGCGAGGCGGTGCTGATGGCGCACCGGGTCACCCGGCGCACCAAGGCGGTGCTGTCCGGTGGCCTGCATCCCCAATACCGCGCCGTCGTCGAGGGCCTGTCGGGCATGGCCGACGACACGGTCGTCGCGCTGCCGGCCGACCCGACCGGCACCGAGGACATCCTGTCGCGCATCGACGACGACACCTCCTGCGTCGTCGTGCAGAGCCCGTCCTTCTACGGCCAGCTGATCGACCTCAAACCCATCGCCGAGAAGGCGCATGCCCACGGTGCGCTGCTGATCGCCGTCTTCACTGAGGTCGTCTCGCTCGGTCTGATCGAGCCGCCGGGCGCGCAGGGCGCCGACATCGTCGTCGGCGAGGGCCAGTCGCTCGGCAACGGCCTCACTTTCGGCGGGCCCTATGTCGGGCTGTTCGCCACGCGCCAGAAATACGTCCGCCAGATGCCCGGCCGCCTGTGCGGCGAGACGGTCGACGCGGAAGGCCGCCGCGGCTTCGTGCTGACGCTGTCGACCCGCGAGCAGCACATCCGCCGCGAGAAGGCGACGTCCAACATCTGCACCAATTCCGGCCTGTGCGCGCTCGCCTTCACCATCCACATGACACTGCTGGGCGAGGCCGGGCTGACCCGGCTCGCGCGCATCAACCACGCCAATGCGGTCAAGCTCAAGAAACTGCTTGCCGCCGTGCCTGGCGTCGAGGTGCTGAATTCCGCTTTCTTCAACGAGTTCGCCGTCGCCCTGCCGAAGGTCGCCGATCACGTCGTCGAGGCGCTCGCCGACCGCGGCATCCTCGCCGGCGTGCCGGTGTCGCGGCTGGAGCCGCGCAACAAGGACCTTGCGAACCTTCTCGTTGTCGCCTCGACCGAAATCAATACCGATGAAGACCGTGCCGCCTTCGCGGCGGCCCTCAGGGAGGTGCTGGCATGACCATGAACACCCAGGGCCGTCCGACCGCGCCCGGCGAACCCGAGACCTCGTTCCGCCCGAAGACCTTCACCGGCAACCGCGGCCTCGACATGGAGGAGCCGCTGATCTTCGAGATCGGCCGCACCGACACCACCGGCGTCGACCTCGACGAGCCGGCAGAGTTCGCCCCCGAGCTCGGCGCTCATGCCCGTAGCGCACCGATCGGTCTGCCCGGCCTCGCCGAACCGGAGGCGATGCGCCACTACGTGCGCCTGTCGCGCAACAACTACGCCATCGACTCGGGCCTCTATCCGCTAGGCTCCTGCACCATGAAGCACAACCCGCGCCTCAACGAGAAGATGGCGCGGCTGCCGGGCTTCGGCGACATCCATCCGCTGCAGCCGCTGTCCACCGTCAGGGGCGCGGTCGAGCTGCTCGCCGAACTCGGCGACTGGCTGATGGAACTGACCGGTACCGCCGCCATCGCCCTGAGCCCCAAGGCCGGCGCCCACGGCGAACTGTGCGGCATGATGGCGATCAAGGCCGCGCACACTGCCGCCGGCCGCGATCCGAAGATCGTGCTGGTGCCCGACAGCGCCCACGGCACCAACCCGGCGACCGCCGCCCTGCTCGGCTACCGGGTCGTCGCCGTCGACGCCCGCGACGACGGCACGGTCGACGTCGCGGCGGTGCGCGCGGCGATCGCCGCCCATGCCGGCGATGTCGCCGCGATCATGCTGACCAACCCCAACACCTGCGGCCTGTTCGAGCGCGACATCGTCGCGATCGCCGAGGCGATCCATGCGACGGACGCCTATTTCTACTGCGACGGCGCCAACTTCAACGCCATCGTCGGCAAGGCGCGCCCCGGCGATCTCGGCATCGACGCCATGCACATCAACCTGCACAAGACCTTCTCGACGCCGCACGGCGGCGGCGGCCCGGGCTCCGGCCCGGTGGTGCTGTCGCAGCGCCTGGCGCCGTTTTCGCCGCTGCCCTTCGTGCGCAAGACCGCGGACGGGCCGGTGCTGGTCGAGACCGAGGCGGGTCTTGAGCCCGGCGAACGTCCGTTCGGCCGCATGACCGCCTTTCACGGCCAGATGGGCATGTTCGTGCGCGCGCTCGCCTACATGCTCAGCCACGGCGCCGACGGCCTGAAGCAGGCGTCCGAGGACGCGGTGCTCAACGCCAACTACGTCCGCGTCGGCCTGCAGGACCTGATGAGCCTGCCGTTCGGCGAGCGGCCCTGCATGCACGAGGTGCTGTTCGACGACACGTTCCTGAAGGACACCGGCGTCACCACGCTCGATTTCGCCAAGGCGATGATCGACGAGGGCTACCACCCGATGACCATGTATTTCCCGCTGGTCGTCCACGGCGCCATGCTGATCGAGCCGACCGAGTCCGAGAGCCGCGCCGCGCTCGACCTGTTCGTCGCCACCCTGCGCGACCTGGTCATGTCGGCCAAGCGCGGCGAGACGGAGCGCTTCACCGGCGCGCCCTACCTCGCCCCCCGCCGGCGCCTCGACGAAACCCGTGCCGCCCGCGCCCCGGTGCTGACCTGGACGCCTCCGGCTCCGGCCGAGGTCTCGCCGCAGGCGGTCGAGTAGGAGAGGGCAGCGCGTCCTCCGGCGGACTTGCCGGCGCCTGCCGCACCCTCCGGCCCTCTCCCCCTTGGGGCGAGAGGGCGCGCAGCCGATGGAAGCCGGGCGTTCCGGCCGGTTCGGTACGGTCGCAAGCGCGGCCCGTTGCCGATCGGCGCCGTCGCGCTATGTCGCGACAAGGGACCGGCAGGTCTCCGGCGGATCTTCGGCACCTCTCCGGAGGGAAGTCGGAGGGAGGTCGGAGGGAAGTCGGAGTCGCTGACCGGCGGCGAGGAAGGGCCTGCATGACCGACAAGACGCATCTCGACAGCCGCGGCGGACTGCCCGCGGAATGGCTATTTCTTTTGGAAAATCATCCGCGTAGCGGCTGGCGCGGGCACCCGAATCTGGGTCCCATGGCCGACTTCTGGCTCGCCCGCCACCAGGGTTTCCGCGATCTCGGCACCGTCCTCGACGACGCCCTTGCCGGCTTCCGCGAGGGCCGCCTGGAGGCCCGCTCCTTCGCCACCTTCTTCGCCCCGAGGCTGCAACATTTCCTCACCGAGCTGCACCACCATCACATGATCGAGGACCACCACTATTTCCCGGTCTTCGCCGCCGCCGAGCGCCGGCTGGCGGCGGGCTTCGACCTTCTGGAAGCCGATCACGAGTTGATTCACGAGCGAATCCAGAGGGTTGTCGGACGGGCCAATGACCTGCTCGCAGCCCTCGGCGGCATCGATCGGGACCGCGTCCGGCGCGCTGCCGACGCCTATGCCGACGACGGCGGCCTGCTGCTGCGCGGACTTGTCCGACACCTCGACGACGAGGAGGACCTTATCGTGCCGTTGATTCTCGACCGCGGCGAGGGCGCGCTCGGCGTCGGCTGACGGACCGCTCTTGACAGCGCGCTCCCCCTGGCGCATCACTGCGCCCATGATCAGGATGTCCGCCCCCTCCGCCGGATTTTATTATTACGCGACGCACTCTTAGGCGGCCCGCGTTCGATCTTGTTCATCCCTGACAGTACCGAATGACCAAAAGCCGCCGCGTCAGGCGGCTTGTTCGTTTCAAGGCTCTCCTGTCGCGGCAAAGGAGATCCAGAAATGACCGTCCATGCCCGAAGCGCATCCGCCAGCCGTCTGAAATCCGAGGCACTTCAAGTGCTTGTGGATCGCGGTCTGGTCCACCAATGTACCGATCTGGAGGCGCTCGATGCCGCCTTCGCCGCAGGTCCTGTCACCGCCTACGCCGGTTTCGACGCCACCGCGGCAAGCCTCCACGTCGGCCACCTGGTGCCGCTGATGACCCTGCGCTGGCTGCAGAAGCTCGGCCACAGGCCGCTCGTCGTGCTCGGCGGAGGCACCTCGCTGGTCGGCGATCCGAGCTTCCGGAACGACGCGCGACCGCTGCTCACCGAGGCGCAGGTGACGGAAAACATTGCCGGAATCCGCCGCTCCATCGAGGGCGTGCTCGACCTCGACGACAGCGAGGGCGCGCGTCTGGTCGACAATGCCGAGTGGCTGACCGAGTTCCGCTTCCTGGAATTCCTGCGCGACTACGGCACCCAGTTCACCGTCAACCGGATGATCACCTTCGATAGCGTCCGCTCGCGCCTCGACGCCCAGCAGCCGTTGACCGTGCTCGAATTCTGCTACATGATGCTGCAGGCGGTTGATTTCCTTGAACTTTCACGTCGTCATGAGTGCCGGCTGCAGGTCGGCGGCTCGGACCAGTGGGGCAACATCGTCAACGGCGTCGAACTGGCCCGCAAGACCGATGGCCGGCGGCTGTTCGGGCTCACCGTGCCGCTGGTCACCACGGCCGGCGGCGCCAAGATGGGCAAGACCGCCGCCGGCGCCGTCTGGCTGCATCCCGACCACCTGTCGCCCTTTGCCTTCTGGCAGTTCTGGCGCAACACGGCCGACGCCGACGTCGGCAAGTGCCTGCGTCTGTTTACGGATTTGCCGATGAGCGAGGTCGGGCGGCTCGCCGTTCTGGAAGGCGTGGAGCTCAACGAGGCAAAGAAGATCCTCGCCACCCAGGCCACTGGAGTGGTCCATGGCCCGGCCGCTGCCGGCGCCGCGCTGGAACAGGGCGAGGCGCTGTTTGCCGGCGGCGAGGCCAGCGCCCGGCCGACCCACGAGGCGGACTGCGCCCGCCTTGCCGCCGGCCTCGGCCTGCTCGACCTTCTGGTCGAGGTCGGCCTTGCCGCCAGCAACGGCGCGGCCAGGCGGCTGATCGAGGGCGGCGGATTGCGGCTCAACGGCGAGACAGTCGCAGATCCGCGCCGGACGGTGACGGCCGCGGATCTGACCGACGGCCGGCTGACCCTGGCCGCCGGCAGGCGGCGCAAGGCTGTGGTGGCGTTCCGCTGAACGGCCCTGTCGACACAAAGACGCCCCCGGCCGGTGTGGTCGGGGGCGCAGGGTGCTCGCGGGGAAACGCGAAGGTCCGTCCTGCTTATGGCCGCAGGCGGGATCGGATGATCTGTCGAAGCGCATCGATCGGCGCGCGTGTGCCGTCTTCCTCGATGTGCCAGAAGGTCCAGCCGTTGCAGGCGTCCGCCCCCTGCACCAGCGCGCCGACCTTGTGGATCGAGCCGGTATGATCGGCGCTCGCCAGCGAGCCGTCGGCGCGTACGATCGCCTTGTGGCGTCCTTTTGAACAGGTCAGCGTTGCGCCGGGCTGGAGCAGTCCTGCTTCGAGCAGCGAGCCGAACGGGATGCGCGGCTCGGCGCGCTTGCCCTTCTGCATGTCCAGGCAGGCGCCGCTCGCCGGCTCGACGGCTGCGATGCGCGCCGTCGCGGCGTCGATATAGGCCTGTTCACGTTCGACGCCGACGAAGTTGCGACCGAGCTTGCGGGCGACGGCCCCGGTCGTGCCGGTACCGAAGAAGGGGTCGAGCACGATGTCGTCGGGCTTGGAGGAGGCGGTAAGCACGCGGTAGAGCAGGGCCTCAGGCTTCTGCGTCGGATGGACCTTCTGGCCGCCGCCGTCTTTCAGACGCTCGGCGCCGGTGCACAGCGGCAGGTGCCAGTCGGAGCGCATCTGCAGGTCGTCGTTGAACGCCTTGAGGGCGTCATAGTTGAAGGTGTAGCGGGCGTCCTTCGAGGGCGCGGCCCAGATCATCGTCTCATGGGCGTTGGTCAGCCGCTTGCCGCGGAAGTTCGGCATCGGGTTCGACTTCACCCAGACGACGTCGTTGAGGATCCAGAAGCCGAGATCCTGCAGGATCGCTCCGACGCGGAAGATGTTGTGATAGGAGCCGATGACCCAGATCGAGCCGTCCTTCTTCAGCACCCGCCTGACCGCCAGCAGCCAGGCGCGGGTAAAGGCGTCATAGGCCTCGAAGCTGTCGAACTGGTCCCAGGCGTCGTCGCAGGCGTCGACCCGCGACTGGTCTGGCCGGTGCAGGTCGCCGCCGAGCTGGAGATTATAGGGCGGATCGGCGAAAACCAGGTCGACGGACCTGGACGGCAGCTTCTCCAGGGCGGCCACGCAGTCGCCCTTGAGGATCGTGTTCAGCCAGGCCGGCCGGACGAGATCGTCTTGAGTCTTCTGGGGTGCCCCGAAAGGCACCCCGGTACGCAGAACAGTCATTGCGACGCAAAACCTCACGCAATTTCGAGGCTCATGGTTACCCGGTTTGGTAAATCAGCGGTTAAGTTCAGAGGGTAATTTTTTGTTCTGATTCAATAGTTTGTTTACTGTAGTAAATGCTTTACGAGAAGTTAATCGGGGTCGCTATGGGAAAAGGCCAGAATTCTGCTGATCTCGGTCAGGCTGGCGCCGGATTCGGCCTTCCATTGGTTAAAGGCTCCCTGGATGGCGGCGAGCGACTTTTTCGACAAGGACGTCCCGTCGACGATGCCCTCGCGCCGGAGCGCCGCCAGGACCGAGGCGGAGAGGATGAAACTCTCCTTGCCCATGAAGCGCAGGGCATACTGGCCAGTGTTGCCGCCCAGCCGGCTGCCCCTGGTCTTGAGAAGGTCCATCAGGCCGATCTGGTCGCTTGCGGGCCAGGCGGCGAGCACGGCCGACGCGCTGCCGCCGTTCCGGGCGAGGTCGCGCAGGAACAGGGCGTTGTCGCGCACCGAATGGATCTTGGCGGCGTTGCGCACGACGCGGGCGTCAGACGCGAGCGCATCCAGCCGCTCGTCGGGCCAATGTGCGATGCGCGCCGGGTCGAAGCCCTCGAACGCCTCTTCGAAGCCCGGCCACTTCGCGTCGATCACCTTCCAGTTGAAGCCGGCCTGGAAGATGCAGCGGGTGAACATGGCCAGCCAGCGGTCGTCGCCGATGGCGGCAAGTTCCGCTTCGGTTCTGGGCTGCGTCTCGCCGAGCAGCGCCGAAAGCGCGGCCTCGCCGCCCTTGTTGGCCGCCGCCATGGCGCGGATGTCGTGAAATGACCGCATGGCATCCCCCGTCCTGCCGCCACACTAGTCCACTGTGCCCGGCGGCCGCAATGGTCCGACGGTGGCGGTGCCACGCCACAGTACGTTGAAAATTTACGCGGACGATGAAAATAATTTCACAAATGGCGGCCATCATCCTTGACGTCCGGTCCCCGCGTCAGGATTCTGTCCGGTTAATTACAAGAACAAGGAGAACCGATTTGATCGACTATTCCCGCCCGAATCCCTTTGCCGCCCCACGCGCCGTTACCCTGGCTCCCGCCGCTTCGCTCGAGCCGTTCCGCGATGCCGACAAGGCGGTGGAGCGCCTGATCGGCTTGTTTGAGCGCAACACCGCATTCATCCGCGAGGCATTCCAGAACCTGGTCGACGGCCGTCCTCCAGAGGGCCGGATCAGGGCCTTCTATCCCCAGATCCGGCTGGTGACCGAAAGCCACGCCCGGCTCGACAGCCGCCTTGCCTACGGTTTCGTCTCCGGCCCTGGCATTCATGCCGCGACGGTCACGAGGCCGGACCTGTTCCGTCGCTACTACACCGAGCAGCTGTCGCTTCTGATGCGCAACCACGACGTACCGGTCCTGATCGGCGACAGCGACACGCCGATCCCGCTGCATTTCGCCTTTTACGACGGCACCCATGTGGAAGGGGCGGCGGCGGCGAGCCTCGACCGTCCGCTCGCCGATACGTTCGACCTTCCAGACCTGACGCTCATGGACGATGCCATCGCCAACGGCACCTACGAGCCGGTCGACGGCATCATGCCGCTGGCGCCGTTCACCGCACCCAGGGTCGACTATTCGCTGCACCGCCTGCAGCATTACACGGCGACCGCCGCCGAGCATTTCCAGAACTACGTGCTGTTCACCAATTATCAGTTCTACATCGACGAGTTCTGCCGCTTGGCCGAATCCGTGCTGGCCGGCCCGGCGATCGGCTACGAGGCCTTCGTCACGCCCGGCAACGTCGTCACGCCGGCAGGTGCGGCGGCGCCCATCTCGGGTACGGCGCCGGCCAAGCTGCCGCAGATGCCGGCCTACCATCTCAAGCGTGCGGACAGCAGCGGCATTACGCTGGTCAACATCGGTGTCGGACCGTCGAACGCCAAGACCATCACCGACCACATCGCGGTCCTGCGCCCGCATGCCTGGCTGATGCTCGGCCATTGCGCGGGGCTGAGGAACAGCCAGACGCTCGGCGACTACGTGCTCGCCCATGGCTACGTGCGCGAGGACAACGTGCTGAACCAGGACCTGCCGACCTGGGTGCCGATCCCGCCGCTGGCCGAAGTCCAGGTGGCGCTGGAGGACGCGGTCGCGGAAGTGACCGGCCTGGACGGCTACGATCTCAAGCGGGTCATGCGCACCGGAACGGTCGCCTCGATCGACAACCGCAACTGGGAACTGTGGGACCAGCGCGGCCTGGTGCAGCGATTCTCGCAGTCGCGCGCCATCGCGCTCGACATGGAATCGGCAACGATCGCTGCTAACGGCTTCCGCTTCCGCGTGCCCTACGGCACCCTGCTGTGCGTCTCTGACAAGCCGCTGCACGGCGAACTCAAGCTGCCCGGCATGGCGACCGACTTCTACAAGCGGCAGGTCGGCCAGCACCTGGAGATCGGTATCAGGGCGATGGAGAAGCTGCGCGCCATGCCGCACGAGCGGCTGCATTCGCGCAAGCTGAGGAGTTTCGCCGAAACGGCGTTCCAGTGAGTGGGGCCGCCGGAGCAGGCAGGAAAACGCACGGTCCTGGCCGCCGTCAGACTGCTGACCCCCCCTCTAAACGCGTCATCCCGTACGCAGAGAAGCGCAGATGCGGGATCGGTGAGCCGGGGCCTCCCGGTCACTTTATTGAAATCGTTGACCGTGACTCTCCGGTTCTGGCTCGCGCTCCGCTTGGCCGGAGGGACACCGGAGAGGCTGCAAGTTTGTCAACAAGCTGACGCGCGGCTTGCGACCGCGCGTTTCGATGGTGGGATGGGGTTCGTGCTTGTCTGATTATTCGACTTCGTTGGCGGGCGCGGCCTGAAGTAGGCCGTAGCGTTCGACGCCGATCTTGTCCAGCAGTTCGAGCTGGGTTTCGAGGAAGTCGATGTGGCCTTCCTCGTCCTCCAGCAGCTCCTCGAACAGGTGCATGGAGACGTAGTCGCCTTCCTCGCGGCAGATCTCGCGCGACTTGGAATAGGACGCGCGCGCGTCATATTCGCCCGCCAGGTCGCATTCCAGCACTTCCTTGATGTTCTGGCCGATCCGCAGCGGGGCGAGCTTCTGCATGTTCGGGTGACCTTCCAGGAAGATGATGCGCGACGTGATCTTGTCGGCGTGCTCCATCTCCTCGATCGATTCGGCACGCTCCTTCTTGGCCAGGCGCGTATAACCCCAGTCGTCCAGAAGGCGGTAGTGCAGCCAGTACTGGTTGATCGCCCCGAGTTCGAGGAACAGGGCTTCGTTGAGCCGGTCGATGACCTTCTGATTGCCTTTCATTGCGCGTCTCGCTCACTGCTTGGGATGGGTTTTTGATGAGCCCAGGATGGAAACTTTGATAGTAGTTTAGAATGATTCTACGTTCTTCGTCCAGAGGCAGATCGGCGAAGGCGTGGATATCCGCGCCTTTTCTCGGTGTCGGAGATGTCCCCTGCACGGCTGCGGCGTCGCACCGCACCAAGCTTGATCGATATCATTTGGCGGCGGCTCCGCGTCTATTATATTCAATAAAATGAAATCAATGAGGTGTTGTCATGCCGTTTCGATTGCCCGCAATGAGCGAGCGTTACACGCCGCTCTATTTCCTCGCCGCGCTGGGCGCCGGCGGACTTGCAGTGACCTTCTTTCTCTACCTGATGTTCTGGATACCGCATCCGGGACAGAGCGTGCCGGTGTTCGAGGACATCGCGGCTGCCTTTGCGGCCGGCGGCCTGGGCGTGAAGGCGATGATCGGCCTGGCCTATGCCGGCATCGCGTTCTTCGCCGTCCTGCACATCCGGCTGCTGATCTGGAATCTGCGCGAATATGCCGGGTTCCGCCGCACGGTCGCCTACTCGGCATTGCGCTCCGGCAACGCCGAGACCCAACTGCTTGCCGTTCCGCTGACGCTGGCCATGGCCATCAACGTCGGCTTCATCCTCGGTCTCGTGTTCGTGCCGCGCCTGTGGAGCGTCGTCGAATACCTGTTCCCGCTGGCAATGGTCGCCTTCCTTGCGGTCGGGGGCTACGCCTTCCTCCTGCTCGGTGACTTCTTTGGCCGCGTGCTGACCAAGGGCGGCTTCGACTGCGCGCGCAACAACAGTTTCTCCCAAATGCTGCCGGCCTTCGCGCTGTCGATGGTCGCCGTCGGCCTGTCGGCCCCTGCCTCGATGAGCGTCACGCCGCTGACCGCCGGCATAAGCTACATCGCCTCCAGCTTCTTCATGGTGTCGGCGGTCATCCTCGGCGCGGTCGCCCTGTTCCTGGGCTTCCGCTCGATGATGGAACACGGCGCCAACGAGGAGGCCGCGCCGACGCTGTGGGTCGCCATCCCGATCATGACCGTGCTGTCGATCGCCATGCTGCGCCAGTCGCACGGCTTGCATGTCCATTTCGCCGATCATGCCGGCGCCGCGGAGAGCTTCACGATGCTGACCAATATGGTCGCGGTCCAGGTTCTGTTCGGCCTGTTCGGCTATGTGGTGCTGCGCCGACTGGGCTACTTCGCCCGCTACGTCTGGGGCGACCTGCGGTCCCCAGGCTCCTATGCCCTGGTCTGCCCGGGCGTCGCGCTGTCCGTGCTGCTGCAGTTCTACCTCAACAAGGGCCTGGTCGAGGTCGGGCTGCTGGCCAAGTTCTCGCCCGCCTACTGGGCGATCACCGCGGTTGCGCTCGTCCTCCAGGCCGCCTCGGTCTGGCTGGTGCTGCGGCTGAACGCCAAGCACTTCGCGGCTCGGGAAACCGCGCCCCGGGTCGCGGCCGCCGAATAGTCTCCCTCCCCCAGGAGACCTTGGCGGGGGAACCGGTCCGGTTCCCCCGTCTTTTTCCTCGCCACGGGCAGGCTCCCGTCGGCGACGATCAGCGGAATCGGGGTCCGTGGCACCAGCAGGTCAGCGAGATCCGCCGCCCCCTGGTCACCGGCGTGACCCGGTGCGGCATGAAACTGGCGAACAGCGTCGCGCTGCCGACGCCGCGCGGCGCTGGCTGGATGGCGCTGCCGAGATTGATCTCAAGGGCGCCGCCTTCATAGCTCTCTGGTTCGGACAGTTGCACGACGATCGTCAGCTTCCGCTGCCGCGCGATCGGACCGTCACCGATGTCGGAATGCCAGTCGTAGTGACCCTCGTCGCTTTCGTCGTAGCTGGCGACCTGCAGGCGTTCCCTGAACTCGGTTATGTCGAATTGGAACGCCTCCCGGTTGGCGTCTGCGATGCCGCGCACGATGCGCTCCATGACCCAGGAAGCCGGGCCCTGGTCGTCCAGCCAGGTGATGCCGGCACGACGGATGGCGTGATGCTGGACCCCGCCGACCAGTCCGCCGTGGTTCTGGCGGCCCTGTTCGGCGAGCCGGACGATGTCGGCGGCTTCGGCGCTGGTGAAAAGCCTGGGGACGAAATGGGTGAACATGCCAATCACTCACCGATCGACAGGATGCGAGGATCGGCATCAGCACCGGCGCGCGGCAAAAAGCAACAGGATTCTTGTCGCCCCGAACGCGTCAGCGAAAACCGCGCGCTGCGGCGGAACCCGCAGCGCTCAGCCGGTGCCCGCCGCGACCACCTTGCGCATGACCGTGGGCAGCGCCTCGCCGGCCAACTCGCCCGGCGCCGACCACCAGTGCGCATCGGGCAGGGGAAGCGGTTCGGCCAGGTCGGCGACCAGCACCGACAGTTCCAGGTGGAAGTGGGTGAAAATATGCCGCACCGGAGCCGGCTGTACCCGCCATCCAGCGGGAAAGGGCGCGAGGCCGGCAGCGGATGAGGGGTCGAACGTCTCCGACCACGGCGTTCCGGGCACTTCCGCCATGCCACCGAGCAGCCCCTTTGCGGGCCGCTTGCGCAGCAGGATGGCGCCGTCAGCGCTCCGCCGCGCAACGAAGGCCGCCCCCCTGCGGGTCGGCTTGGCCTTTTTCGGCGCCTTCAGAGGCAGCGTTTCGGCGACGCCTGCGTGTCGTCCGGCGCAGGCCTGCGACCACGGACACAGCGCACAGGCCGGACGCCTGGGCGTGCAGAGCGTTGCGCCGAGGTCCATCACGGCTTGGGCGAAATCTCCGGGTCGGTCGGCCGGAGTGAGCCGGTCCATCGCCGCCCGGATCTCGGGCTTGGCGTCCGGCAGCGGCGTTTCGATCCGGAACAGGCGCGCCATGACCCGCTCGACATTGCCGTCGACCACGGCGGCTCGCGCGTCGAAGGCGATGGCGGCGATGGCGGCTGCGGTGTAGGCGCCGATACCAGGCAGGGCGCGCAGCGCGTCCTCGCTGTCGGGAAACCGGCCGCCGTGGTCGCGCGCCACCATTTCGGCGCAGGCTTTCAGGTTGCGGGCGCGGGAATAGTAGCCGAGACCGGCCCAGGCCCTGAGCACGTCGTCGAGATCGGCGGCGGCAAGAGCCTCCACGTTCGGCCATCGCGCCAGGAAGGCCCGGTAGTAGTCCCTGACCGCCGCGACCGTAGTCTGCTGCAGCATGATTTCCGACAGCCAGACGTGATAGGGATCCGGCACGATGCCGGCGCGCCGGTCGTCCGGCGCGATCCGCCACGGCAGGTCCCGGGCGTGGCGGTCGTACCAGTCGAGCAGATCAGCGGCGGAAGGGAGAGCAATCATCGGCAGGAGGTCGCGGCAGAGCACGGTGGGAACGAAGGAGCGAACCAGGGGAAAGCGTGGGCCGAGGTCGCCATTACATGGGTTCCTGAACCTGCCGTCTTCATTTGGTCGCAAATCGGTTTAACGGTATGGGTCGAGGTACCGCAAGATGATCGGCTGTCCGAGGGTCGGAAACAACGCATGAGCAGCGAACGGACGTCCCGCCCGGCATTCGTGCCCCAGTCGCAACCGCTTGCCGACCTGATCGGCAAGGCGATGGAGCCCGCTTGCCGCAAGCGTGGCTTCGCGACCGCAGACCTGATCGCCTGCTGGCCCGATATCGTCGGCGATCGCTACGGCGAGCGGGTTCAGCCCGACCGGATGATCTGGCCGCGGCCTCAGGAGCGTTACGGCAGTCTGGTGCCGGAGCCCGCGACACTGGTCGTTCACACCGACGGGGCGACCGCCCTCCTGCTCAGCCACGAGATCGCGCAGGTCATCGAACGCATCAACACCTATTTCGGCTGGGCGGCGGTTGCACGCATCCGCATCGTTCAAAAGCCCGTTATCGTCCGGCGGCGCAAGGGTCCGGCGCCGCTGCGCGCGCTGACCGACTCGGAGCGGCGCCGGCTGCAGGGGCGGCTGGAGGGCGTGGAGCACGACGGACTGCGCCAGGCCCTAGAAAACCTCGGTACGCAGGTAATCGCGCGATGTGGGGCCGGCCCCAGGAAAGATTGACGCGGCCTCCTGCCTGACGCCGTCCGGAGGCGCTCCGCGCCGGGGCTCCGCAGATCCCACTGCCGCCACAATTGCCGGAGACTGCTATGGTCGGTTGACGCGATGGGCCGGACCGGGCACATCAGATCGAACGATAGACAGACAACAGGAAAACGCCGTGACCTTTTCCCGTAGACAGTTCCTCCAGGCCGCGTCCTTCACAGCGTTGGGCGCCGCGCTCGCCACCGTCCCGCTGGCGGCCCTCGCCGAGACCTACGGCATGGACAAGCTGATGGAGGCGGGGCCGCTCGGCGACAAGATCCTCGGCGCCGATGATGCGCCTGTGACGATCGTGGAATACGCATCGATGACCTGCGGCCACTGTGCGACCTTCCACAAGACGACCTATCCGGTGCTGAAGAAGGACTACGTCGACACCGGTAAGGTACGTTTCATCTTTCGCGAATTTCCGCTCGACCCGGTGGCCACGGCGGCCTTCATGCTCGCCCGCTGCGCGCCGGAGGAAAAGTATTTCGACATCATCGACGCGCTGTTCGAGGACCAGCGATCCTGGGCCTATTCGAACGATCCGTACAATTCCCTGCTGAATTTCGCCAAGCAGGTCGGCTTTACACAGGAAGCCTTCGAGGCATGCTTGACAAACCAGGACGTGCTGGACGGAGTCAATGCCGTGCGGGATCGCGCGGCGAGCGAGTTCAAGGTGAACTCGACTCCGACGTTCTTTGTCAACGGCGAGAAGAAAAGCGGAGCTCTGACGGTTGAGCAGATGGCCGAGCTCATCGACAAGCACCTCTGACGCCGCCCGGCGCGACAAGCGTGCGCGCGGCCTGCGCCCGCATGCTGTCTCGGCCGTGATCGCCCGCTCCCGGAGGGCCGGCCCGTGAAGTTCAACAAGCTGCGCGTGGTCGGCTTCAAGTCCTTCGTCGAGCCGATGGAATTCATCATCGGCGACGGACTGACCGGCGTCGTCGGCCCGAACGGCTGTGGCAAGTCGAACCTCGTCGAGGCCCTGCGCTGGGTCATGGGCGAGAACTCCTACAAAAACATGCGCGCGTCCGGCATGGACGACGTGATCTTTTCCGGCAGCCTGAACCGGCCGGCCCGCAATACCGCCGAGGTGACGCTCTACCTCGACAATTCCGAACGCCGCGCCCCGAGTGGGTTCAACGAGACCGACCTTCTCGAGGTCAGCCGCCGGATCGAGCGCGAGGCCGGTTCGATCTACAGGATCAATGCCAAAGAGGTGCGGGCGCGCGACGTCCAGCTCCTCTTCGCCGACGCCTCCACCGGCGCCCGCTCGCCCGCGATGGTGCGCCAGGGCCAGATCGGTGAATTGATTTCCGCCAAGCCGACGTCCCGGCGCCAGATCCTGGAAGAGGCGGCGGGCATTTCGGGTCTGCATAGCCGTCGCCACGAGGCCGAGATCCGGCTGCGTGCCGCCGAGCAGAACCTGGATCGTCTCGAGGACGTGCTGGTCCAGATCGACGCCCAGCTTGACAGTCTGCGGCGCCAGTCGCGCCAGGCCGCGCGCTACCGCAATCTGTCTGCCGAGATCCGCTCCGCGGAAGCCGCCATCCTCTACCTGCGCTGGACCGATGCGCGTGCCGCCCTGGCCGATGCCGAACGGCAGTACGAGCAGGCGCAGAAGGATGTCGCTGCGGCCGCCGCCGCGCAGGCCGAGGCGGCCAGGACCCAGGCGATCACGGCCCACAAACTGCCGGAAATTCGCGATGCGGCCGCACGCGCGGGGGCGCTCCTGCAGCGGCTGGTGATCGCCCGCAACGAGCTCGATGCCGAAGACCGGCGCATCCGCGAACGCCTGCTCGATCTCGACCGCCGGCTCGGCCAGCTCGCCGAGGACATCGCCCGCGAGGACCGCATGGTGGCGGAAAACGACGAGGTACTGGAGCGCCTTGCCGAGGAGCGCGCGGAACTCGTCGAGGAGAACGAGACCGTCGCCGAGCGCGCGGAACTCGCGCGCGAGCGGGTCGAGGACGCCCAGTCGAAGGTTGACGCACTTGAGGAGGCCCTGGGCGAACGCACCCGGGCCCAGGCCCGTGCCGCTGCCCTGCGCCAGCAGATGGAGCGCGCCGTCGCGGAAGCTCGCCTGCGCGCCGAGCGCCTGACCGTCCAGGCCGGCGAGGCTGCGGCCGTTCATGCCGCCCTGCGGGCCGAAATGGATGCCGCCGACGGCATTGCGCAGCGGGTGGAGTCGGTCGAACTGGCCGAGGCCACGCTGCTGGAGGCCGAGGAGGCTGGGGAAGGCGCCGAAGAGGTGACGCGAAGCGCTCGGGAGGCCGAGCAGGCCGCGCGCGTTCCGCTTGCCGAAGCCGAACGCGTCCTGTCGAGCCTGGAGACCGAGGCGCGTACCCTGGAACAGGTCCTCAACGTCTCCAGCGCCGGGGAATGGCCGCCGGTGGTCGATGCGGTAACCGTGGCGCCTGGCTTCGAAACGGCCCTCGGCGCGGCCCTCGGCGAGGACCTGGACGCGTCCCTCGATCCGGGCGCGCCGGTGCGCTGGGGCGGGACTGCCGAGGCGTCCGGAGATCCCGCCTTGCCGGCCGGTGCAGTGCCGATGGCGGCCAAGGTCGGCGCGCCGCCGGCCCTCGCGCGCCGGCTGGCGCAGATCGGCCTCGTCGAGCGCGCCGAAGGCCCGCGTCTGCAGGCGCTGCTGAAACCCGGCCAGCGCCTGGTGTCGCGCGATGGCGACCTTTGGCGCTGGGACGGCTTCGTCGTGGCTGCGGATGCGCCGACGCCGGCCGCCCAGCGGCTCGCCCAGAAGAACCGCCTGGCCGAACTTGCCGATCGCATCGAAGGCGCGCGCCGCGAGGTCGACCTGCGCCAGGCCGGCCTGCAGGCCGCTGCCGACGCGGTCCGGCAGGCCGTCGAGCGGGAACAGGCGGCGCGCCAGCGGCTGCGTGACCGCCAGAAGGCGCTCGCCGACGCCCGTGACGCGCTCGCCGCCGCCGAGCGGGCGCTGTCGCAACTGTCCGCGCGCCTCGCCGCCGCCGAACAGCAGGCATCGCATCTTGCCGAGGAGGCCGGCGAGGCGTGCGAAGCACTGATGGAGGCGGAGGCGCGCCTGGAAGAGGCGCCCGATGCCGCCGGCCTCGGCGAGGACATCGCCCGGCTGCAGGACGAGGTCGCGGTCGCGCGTACCGCACTTGCGGAAGCCCGGGCCCTGTCTGAGGGGCTGTCTCGGGAAAGGCAGATGCGCGACCGCCGGCTGGAGGCGATCGCGCGCGAATATGACAGCTGGCGCACGCGCGCCGCCAATGCGGCTCGACAGATCGAGATCCTGAGGCAGCGCCGGCAGGAGGCCGAGGACGAGCGCCTGGAGCTTGTCGAGGCGCCTGAGGACATCGAGGCGAGGCGCCGCAGCCTGTTTTCCGAGATTGCCCGCGCGGAGGAGGCGCGCAAGGCCGCCGACGACGAACTGCTGAAGGCCGAATCGGCGCTGTCGGGGGTCGATCGCATCGCCCGCGAGGCGCAGGACGCCCTGGCGCAGGCTCGCGAGGCGCGCATCCGCGCCGAGGAGCGGGTCGAGGGCGCACGGCAGCGGGTGAAGGAGGTCGAGGCGCGCATCGGCGAGACGCTCGAGGTGCCTCTCGCCGAACTGACCGTACTGGCAGGCCTCAAGGACGGCGCGCCGCTGCCGGATCCCGATGGCATGGAACGCAAGCTTGAGCGGCTGAAGGCCGAGCGCGAGCGCCTCGGCGGCGTCAACCTGCGCGCCGACGACGAATTGCGCGACATCGACGAGCAGCGCACGACGCTTGTGCGCGAGCGGGACGACCTCGTCGAGGCGATCCGGCGCCTGCGCACCGGAATCTCCAACCTGAACCGAGAGGCCCGCGAGCGCCTGCTCAGTTCCTTCGTGGTCGTCAACGACCATTTCCAGCGCCTGTTCACCCACCTGTTCGGCGGCGGCACCGCCGAATTGCAGCTGGTCGATTCCGACGACCCGCTCGATGCCGGGCTCGAGATCATCGCCCGGCCGCCGGGCAAGAAACCTCAGACCATGACGCTTCTGTCCGGTGGCGAGCAGGCACTGACGGCCATGGCGCTGATCTTCGCCGTGTTTCTCACCAATCCGGCGCCGATCTGCGTGCTCGACGAGGTCGACGCGCCGCTCGATGACGCCAATGTCGAGCGCTACTGCGACCTGCTCGACGAAATGGCCCGGCGTACCGACACGCGTTTCGTCGTCATCACGCACAATCCGATCACCATGGCGCGGATGAACCGTCTGTTCGGCGTGACAATGGCCGAGCGGGGGGTGTCGCAGCTCGTTTCGGTCGATCTGGAGACGGCTGAGCGATTCCGCGAGGCGGTGTGATTGGCCGCGGTTCATGCTGCGATGCGCTCGCGACAATGCGACCAAGGTTGTGGGTTGCCGCGTCGATCAAAGTAATAGTCATTTGAAATCAATTGCTTGAGTTGAAATCTCCCGTTCTTGACAGGCCATCTGGTGCCGACTATTGTGCGCGCGGCTCAAGGGGGCGCTGGCTGCTTGATCGGCCGCCCGGCTGCATGCGAGGGAACATCATGAACGGTTCTTCGCAACAGGGCGGACCTGGCGATCGAAGCCCGGAACTCTCCGAAGCCGACCTGTCAGCGCGACGGGACCGGCTGAACCGGGAACTGGACGAAAGGCGCCGCAGCGAACTGCTGGCGGAGGCCAAACGTTCGGCCCGGCCGGCATCGGGATACGGCCAGGCAATGAAGCTCTCGTCGGAGTTCATAGCCGGGATCCTGGTGGGCGGAGGCATCGGCTGGGTCCTTGATGAGTGGCTCGGGACATCGCCGTTCGGCTTGATCGTCTTCCTGCTGCTCGGGTTTGCTGCCGGTGTTCTGAATGTCCTGAGGGCGACCGGCAAGGTTGCCGAACAGGGGTCAGAAACCCGTGCGCGGATGGATCGCGACGACGCCCGGTGACGAGCCGGTCGAGAGGAATGTGCCCGCGCCTTGCGCGCCCTTGAACGATAGAACGACGAAGGTTGACCGGTGGCGAACGATCCGATCCATCAGTTCCAGATCCAGAAGATCTTCCCGATCGAGGTCGGCGGTGTCGACTTTTCCTTCACCAACTCGTCGCTGTTCATGGTGGCGACGGTTGCGGCGGCGTCCGCCTTTCTGATCCATTCCAGCAGCAACCGCGGCCTCGTGCCGAACCGTCTGCAGTCGATCTCGGAAATGGCCTACGAATTCGTGGCCGGCATGCTGCGCAGTTCCGCAGGAACGGAAGGAATGCGCTTCTTCCCGATGGTCTTCTCTCTGTTCATGTTCGTTCTGGTGGCGAACCTGTTCGGCATGTTCCCGTACTTCTTTACGGTGACCAGCCACATCATCGTGACCTTCGCGCTGGCCATGCTCGTGATCCTGACGGTGACGATCTACGGCTTCATGCGCCATGGCATGCATTTCCTGCATCTCTTCGTGCCGTCGGGCGTGCCCGCGGCCCTGATCCCGATCGTTGCCCCGATCGAGGTGATCTCGTTCCTGTCTCGCCCGATCAGCCTGTCGGTTCGTCTGTTTGCGAACATGCTGGCTGGTCACATCACCTTGAAGGTGTTCGCCGGCTTCGTGGTAAGCATGAGCGCCATGGGCGCGGTCGGCATCTTCGGGGCCGTCCTTCCTCTTGGAATGACGGTGGCGCTCACGGCGCTGGAGTTCCTCGTTGCGTTCCTGCAGGCCTATGTCTTCACGGTCCTGACCTGCATGTATCTCAACGACGCCATCCATCCGTCCCACTAAGTTCACCGATCACGTGGCCGCAGCGGCCGCCTGAACCAAACTGACAAACGTCAATTAGGAGCACGTGTCATGGAAGCAGAAGCTGCAAAGTACATCGGCGCCGGTATCGCCTGCCTCGGCATGGGCGGCGCTGCGATCGCCCTCGGCACCATCTTCGGCAACTACTTGTCGGGCGCCCTGCGCAACCCGTCGGCTGCCGACGGCCAGTTCGGCCGCCTCGTGTTCGGCTTCGCCGTGACCGAAGCTCTGGGCATCTTCTCCCTGCTGATCGCCCTTCTGCTCCTCTTCGCCTGATCGCCTTCTTCCTGAAGCGATCCACAAGGTGATACCGGCGGCGGCGCAATCGCGCCGCCTGTCCGGCATTTGGAGGCGAATATGGCAGGCGAAGCCCAAAATCAGGCGGGTGCGCACACGGAAGTCATAGAAGTGCCGCAAGCGGAGCATGGCGTCGGCTTTCCGCCGTTTGACGCCTCGACCTTTGCCTCGCAGCTTCTATGGCTGGCGATCACGTTCGGTCTGTTCTACTGGATCATGAAGAACGTGGCCCTGCCGCGCATTGCCGGAATCCTCGAGGACCGCCGCGACCGCATCGCCGGCGATCTGGCCGAAGCCGATCGGCTGAAGCGGGACACCGACGAGGCGATTGCTGCTTACGAGCAGGCGCTTGCCGAAGCCCGCGCCAAGGCGCGCGGCATCGCGCATGACACCCGCGAAAAGCTGAAGGCCGAAAACGACGCGCGGCGCGAAAAGGCGGAAGCCGGCATCGCGACCAAGCTGTCTGAGGCCGAAGCGCGCATCGCGTCGATCAAGACCGAGGCGCTTGCCCAGGTCGGCGAGATTGCCACGGAAACCTCGTCGGCCCTCGTCGAGGCGCTGATCGGCAAGACTCCGACCAAGACCGACCTGAACAAGGCGGTCAAGGCTGCGATGGAATAGGGGACGGCAATGGACGCAACATTCTGGGCATTCGTTGGCCTCGTCCTGTTCTTCGTGGTGATGTTCTGGGTCAAGGTCCCGGGCAAGATCGGCGCCGCGCTCGACAAGCGGGCGGATACCATCCGCAACGAACTGGATGAAGCCCGCAAGCTCCGCGAGGAAGCTCAGGCGCTTCTCTCCGAGTATCAGCGCAAGCGCCATGAGGCCGAATCCGAGGCCGAAGCCATCGTCGCGGAGGCCCGCGCCGAGGCAGAGCGGCTGACGGTCGAGACCAACAAGGCGCTCGAGGACATGATCGCCCGCCGCACCAGAGCGGCGGAAGACAAGATCGCGCAGGCCGAAACCGCGGCGATCGCCGAGGTCAGGGCCAGGGCTGCCGACATCGCGGTCGCTGCAGCCGAGCAGATCCTCAAGGCCAAGGTCCAGGACAAGGTCGCCGACGACATCATGGCCAGGAGCATCGACCAGGTGAAGGCAAGCCTGAACTGACGGTTCGGATGTCCGCAAGAAACGAGAAAGCGGCCCCCAAGGGCCGCTTTGTCGTTTTCAAGGCAGGGGTTTGCGGGCGTCACTCCGGCCGTCCGGCGGCGGCGACCGGTTTGAAGCTCAACCGGTGGTGCGGCGAGGGCCCGAGACGCAGGAGCGCCTGTGCGTGCGCCGGGACGCCGTAGCCCTTGTGTGCGGAAAAGCCATAACCGGGGCAGCAGCCGTCGAGCAGCCGCATCATCCTGTCGCGGGTGACCTTGGCGACGATCGAGGCGGCGGCCACCGCGAGGCAGCGCTGGTCGCCCTTGACGAGCGCCTGACCCCGGCCGGCCAGGCCCGGCGGTACGTCTCTTCCGTCGATCAGCACAATCCCGGCCGTGAGCGCCAGGGCGTCGACCGCACGGGTCATCGCCGCAAGCGTTGCGGTGCGGATGTTGTCCCGGTCGATCGACGTCGGGCAGGCACTGGCGACCGCGACGCAGGCGGACGCGCAGATCTCCTCGTAGAGCGCTTCGCGCTGCACCTCTGACAGTCTCTTGGAATCGTCGAGCCCCGCGGGCAGACGCCGGTAGTCGAGGACGACGGCTGCCGTGACAACGGGCCCAGCCCAGGGGCCACGGCCCGCCTCGTCGACCCCGGCCAGGCGACCGCCGAACAGGGCCGCGTGCCGTTCCTCGAGCGTGGCGTCGAAGCTCGGTCCGAAGGGCAGGTCGAACAGGGAATCGGTCTGGCGGCACGGCATGGAGCCGAGTGTGGCCACGGCCGCCGGTGGTGGCAAGCGGATAGCCCGATCAGAACAGCGACAGCTGCACGTCGCCGATCAGGGGAGGTCGGAAGGAGTCGCAGTCCAGTTTCCGCCGTCTCTGGTTGAGACCGAACCGTCTGGCGGCAAGCGCAAAGCGCTTGCCGATCTGGTCGGCATAGGGCCCCTTGCCCTTCATGCGCGTGCCCCATTCGGGGTCATAGTCCTTGCCGCCGCGCATCGATCGCAGCACATTCATGACATGCCGGTAGCGGTCCGGCCGGTTGCGCAGCAGCCAGTCGCGGAACAGGTCCGACACCTCGAGCGGCAGCCGCAGCAGGATGTAACCGGCCTCGCTCGCACCGTGGTCGGCCGCCGTTTCGACAATGGTCTCGATCTCGCAGTCGGTCAGCGCGGGAATGACCGGCGCCATCATCACCGCGACCGGGATGCCGGCTGCAGCCAAGGTCTTCACGGCGCCTAGGCGCTTGTGCGGCGCCGAGGCGCGCGGCTCCATCATCCGCGCCAGCGACTTGTCGAGCGTGGTGACGGACAGCGCGACCTTGGCCAGGCCGCGCGCCGCCATGCGCTCCAGGATGTCCGCGTCGCGCAGGATGAGCGCGGATTTGGTCACGATGCCGACCGGATGGTTACAGCGGTCGAGCACCTCAAGAATCTCCCGCATCAGCGCGTAGCGGCGCTCGATCGGCTGATAGGGATCGGTGTTGGTGCCGATGGCGATGGTCCGGGGCACGTAGCCCGGACGGGCCAGTTCGCGCTCGAGCAGTTCGGCGGCATTCGGCTTGGCGAACAGGCGCGTTTCGAAATCGAGGCCGGGCGACAGGCCCATGTAGGCATGGGTCGGCCGGGCGAAACAGTAGATGCAGCCGTGCTCGCAGCCGCGGTAGGGATTGATCGAGCGGTCGAAACTGATGTCGGGCGAACTGTTGCGCGTGATGATCGTGCGCGCCTTTTCCTCCTGCACCGTCGTTTTCAGCGGCGGCAGGTCTTCCAGCGTGTCCCAGCCGTCGTCGAAGGAGGTCCGGCTCTGGCACTCGTAGCGGCCCGACCGATTGAGCGCCGCGCCGCGCCCGCGCCGGCGGTCGGCGGCGACGAGATCGCTGTCCGTGACAGCCGGAACCTCGAGGCAGTCGTCGGAATCGGTCGGGGCCATGCGCTCTCTGTCCGGTTCGAGCATGAACATAACGGGAACATTAGCCAATTTCCGACCCGATACAACCCGCCTCTCTCGCATTGCACAAAAAAAGCCGCTACAAGATCGTTTCATGATCAGCGTCATCATTCCGACATTGAACTGCGAAGACAGCCTCGCCCACGCTCTGGCAGCGCTGGTACCGGCGGCTGCCGAAGGCATCGTGCGGGAGGTGATCGTCGTCGACGGCGGCTCGACCGATGCCACCGCACGCGTCGCCGATGCGGCCGGATGCGACTGGCTGCCGGTTTCCGGCGACCGCGGCAAGCGGATGGCGGCGGGGGCGGAGCAGGCGAAAAGGGGGCCCTGGCTGATGTTCCTGGCCGCCGACACGGTGCTGGAGACGGGCTGGCACCACGAGGTGGCGGCCTTCATCGAGCGCGCCGAGCGCGCCGGGCAGGGCGACCGCAGCGCCGCCGCGTTCCGTCTCAAGCTCGATGCCTTCGGCTGGGGCGCGCGGCTGTCGGAACTCACCGCGATGCTGCGCAGCCAGGCATTGGCGATGCCCTACGGCAACCAGGGTCTTCTGATTTCGCGCAGGTTCTACAAGGAGTTGGGCGGCCACAAGCCGCTGCCGGAAATGGAGGATATCGACCTCGTCCGGCGCATCGGGCGCAGCCGCCTGGTGTTCCTGCGCGCCTCGGCGATCTGCTCCGGCAGGCCCGAGGAACCGAGCATGGTGACGGCGTTCCGCCGTGCGCTGGCGCGCTTCTGCGTCGCCATGCTGCGCCTGCCGCCGCGCGTCGTACTGCGCCTCCACGGCTGAAAAAGCGGGTCCGGAAACCGTCCGGACTCCCGCCGACATCCTGCCGGAAACCCTCCGGAAACCCTCCGGCGTCCTGCGCTCACGCTTCCCTGAGCTTGCCGCGCTTCAGGTGCTCGTCCAGCCGGGGCAGGATCTCGACGAAGTTGCACGGCATGTGCCGGTAGTCGAGCTGCCATTTCAGGATGCCGTCCCAGGCGTCCCTGCAGGCGCCCGGCGAGCCCGGCAGGACGAAGATGTAGGTCGCTTGCGCCACGCCGCCGGTGGCGCGCGACTGGATCGTCGAGGTGCCGATCTTGTCGTAGGAGAGGCGGTGGAACACCTCCGAGAAACCGTCCATGCGCTTCTCGAACAGCGGCTCGATCGCCTCCGGCGTGACGTCGCGGCCGGTGAAGCCGGTGCCGCCGGTGGTGATGACCACGTCGATGCCGGGATCGGCGATCCAGGTCCGGACCACGACGCGGATCTCCTCGATCTCGTCGCGCACGATCCTACGGTCGGCGAGCCGGTGGCCGGCCTGCTCGATCCGCTCGGCGAGCGTCGAGCCGGAACGATCCTCCTCCAGCGAGCGGGTGTCCGACACGGTCAGCACCGCGATGCGCATCGGAATGAAGGGGCGACTTTCGTCCAGTCTGATCATGGGCGTCTCCTCAGTCTCTGACATAGACCCTAAACGGAGCGCGTTCCAGAGGCGTGGAGCCGCAGGGCTGGACCGTCGCCGGGCCGGCGATCCGTCCTCGGCGACGCATTGTTGCGGAGAGGGGTGCCGGGAAGAATTTTTGCTGCATATAGGTCAGCATTATTGACGCATCATTGCGCCTGTGGTTCTGTCAGGCAAAATGTGAGGGACGGAAATCGCCATGCTGGACTGGGAGCATATCTTCGCCACGCGCTCCGCGCGGATGCGCGCTTCGGAAATCCGCGAGTTGCTCAAGCTCCTCGACCGGCCGGACATCATTTCCTTCGCTGGCGGCATACCCGATCCGGCGCTGTTTCCCGACGCCGAGTTCGCCGCCGCCTATGCGGCCCTGTTCGCCGAGGGGGCCGGCCGGAGCGCGCTGCAATATTCGGTCAGCGAGGGCTACGCCCCGCTGCGCGCCTGGATCGCCGGCCAGATGGCCGCGATCGGCATTCCCTGCACGATCGACAACATCATCGTCACGTCGGGCTCCCAGCAAGCGCTCGACTATCTCGGCAAGCTGTTCCTGTCGCCGGGCGACACCGCCCTGGTCGGCTGGCCGACCTATCTGGGCGCGCTGCAGGCCTTCAACGCCTACGAGCCCGTTTACGACCGGCTGATTCCCTTCGCCAACCGCCCGGCGGCCGACTTCGCGACAACCGCCCGGGAGCGGGGCGGAGCGGTGAAGTTCGCCTATGTCTCAGCCGACTTCGCCAATCCGACCGGCGAGACGCTCGACCGGACGACGCGCGAGCGCATCCTCGACCTCGCCGAGGAACTCGACATCGCGGTGATCGAGGACGCCGCCTACCAGTCGCTGCGCTACGACGGCGAGCCGGTGCCCCCGCTGCTCGCGCTCGACATCGCCCGCACCGGCCACATCGACCGCACGCGCACGCTCTATTGCGGCAGCTTCTCCAAGACCCTGTCGCCGGGCCTGCGGCTCGGCTGGATCTGCGCCGCCGCGCCGGTCGTCTCCAAGTTGGTGCTGATGAAACAGGCGGCCGATCTCAACTCCTCGACCATCAACCAGATGGCGATCGCGCGCGTCGCCGAGACCGGCTTTGCCGCTCAGGTCGACAGGATCCGCAAGGTCTACCGCGCCCGCCGCGACCGCATGCTGGCCGCGCTCGAGGCGCACATGCCGGCGGGCTGCCGCTGGTCGAAGCCGGACGGCGGCATGTTCATCTGGGTCGAACTGCCCGAGGGCATGGACGGCGCCGAGTTGCTCGCCCGCTCGCTGCAGAGCGCCAAGGTCGCCTTCGTGCCCGGCGGCGCCTTCTTCGCCGACGGCACGGGGCGCAACACGCTGCGCTTGAGCTTCTCCTGCGCCAGCGAGGCGATGATCGACGACGGCATCGCCCGCCTCGGCCGGCTGATCGGCGAGGTCGCTGCGGCGGCGTGAGCGATCTTCGGTCAGATTCTCAGGCCGCCGGCCGGCGGATGTGCCATTCGACGGTCAGGCTGCGCAACAGGTCGTTCATGCGCGGCTGCATCACGCCGACACGCCGGGCCATCTCGCTCTCGCAGACGTGATGCGGGCACAGCCGGCCAGTGTCGCACGATGGCGCCAATCACGGCATCAATGCGAGCGGACGGAGAAACACGCCAACCATGAACTGGACCGAACAGCTCAACCACTATTGCGAACGGCTTGGCCCCGGCTTCTGGGCGGAGCCGGCCAATGCGGTGACCAACCTGGCCTTCATCGTTGCCGCCTTCGTCGGCTTCAGCCTGTGGCGCCGGCACGCGCCGGACGACCGCATGGCGCTGGCGCTGATCGTCATCGTGTTCCTGACCGGCGTCGGGTCGTTCCTGTTCCACACCTTCGCCAACCGCTGGTCGATGCTCGCCGACGTGATTCCGATCGCGCTGTTCATCCATGTCTACCTGTTTGTCGCACTGAACCGCTTCCTAGCCCTGCACTGGGCCGTCGCGCTGGCCGCGACCGTCGCCTTCTTCGTTGCCACGCCGCCGCTCGGCGGCCTGGCGGCGCCTTTCGTCGGCTCCTCGGCCGGCTACGTGCCGGCGCTGGCGGCGATCTTCGTCGTCGGCGCGCTGGTCCTGCGCCGGGACGCGGGCCTCGCCAGGGGCATCTTCGCCGCCGGCGTCGTCTTCGCCGTGTCGCTGACCTTCCGCACCCTCGACGGGCCTGTCTGCGAGGCCTTCGCGCCGGGCACGCATTTCCTGTGGCATCTCCTCAACGGCACAGTTCTGTTTCTGCTGCTGCGGGTTCTCATCCGCCACCGGGCCGGGTTACATAGGGCGTGATTTGAACCCGCCCGATTCAGTCAGGACGGAAGAAGAGCCGCAGGCCGGCTGGCCGCCGCGGCGACGAGGGGACAGATGAGCGACAAGAAGACGGCCGGGAGCGACCTCACCGAAGCGGCGCTGTACTATCACAGCCATCCGAGGCCCGGAAAGCTGGAGATCCAGGCGACCAAGCCGCTCGGCAACCAGCGCGACCTGGCGCTGGCCTATTCGCCCGGCGTCGCGGCTCCCTGCCTCGAGATCGCCCGCGATCCGGCGACCGCCGCCGACTACACGGCGCGCGCCAACCTGGTCGCGGTCATCTCCAACGGCACCGCCGTGCTCGGCCTAGGCGCCATCGGCCCGCTCGCCTCCAAGCCGGTGATGGAGGGCAAGGCGGTCCTGTTCAAGAAGTTCGCCGGCATCGACGTGTTCGACATCGAGGTCGACGAGACTGACGTCGACCGCTTCGTTGACGCGGTGGCGGCGCTGGAGCCGACCTTTGGCGGCATCAACCTTGAGGACATCAAGGGGCCGGAGTGTTTCCAGATCGAGGCCCGGCTGCGCGCGCGGATGAACATTCCGGTGTTCCACGACGACCAGCACGGCACGGCGATCATTGTCGGCGCGGCGGTGACCAACGCCTTGGAACTGGCGAGGAAACCGATCGGCGAGGTCAAGATCGTCGCCTCCGGCGCCGGCGCGGCCGCGCTCGCCTGCCTCAACCTGCTGGTCTCGCTCGGCGCCCGGCGCGAGAACATCTGGATCACCGACATCGAGGGCGTCGTCTACGAGGGCCGCGAGGCCCTGATGGACGAATGGAAGGCGGTGTTCGCCCAGCCGACCGACAAGCGCACGCTCGCCGAGGTGATCGACGGCGCCGACGTCTTCCTCGGGCTGTCGGCCGGCGGCGTGCTGAAGCCGGACATGGTCGCGCGCATGGCGGAGCGTCCGCTGATCCTGGCGCTCGCCAACCCGACGCCGGAGATCATGCCGGAGGAGGCCCTGGCGGTGCGCTCCGACGTTCTGATGTGCACCGGGCGCTCCGACTATCCCAACCAGGTCAACAACGTCCTGTGCTTCCCCTACATCTTCCGCGGCGCGCTTGACGTCGGCGCGACGACGATCAACGAGGAGATGAAGCACGCCGCGGTGCAGGCCATCGCCGGTCTGGCCAAGGAGGAGCCCTCGGACGTCGCCGCGCGCGCCTATGGCGGGGCGAGCGAGACCTTCGGGCCGAAATACCTGATCCCGTCGCCCTTCGACCAGCGGCTGATCCTGAGGATCGCGCCGGCTGTGGCGCGCGCGGCGATGGAGACCGGCGTCGCGACCCGGCCGATCGAGGATTTCGACGCCTACCTGGACCGTCTGAACCGCTTCGTGTTCCGCTCCGGCCTGGTCATGAAGCCGATCATCCAGGCAGCCGGCCGCGAACCCAAGCGCATCATCTATGCCGAGGGCGAGGACGAGCGCGTGCTGCGCGCCGCCCAGGTGCTGATCGAGGACAAGCTCGCCGTGCCGATCCTGGTCGGACGGCCCGAGGTGCTGAAGGCGCGCTGCGAACGCTTCGGCCTGAGGATCCGCCCCGGCGTCGACTTCGAGTTCACCAACCCGCAGGACGACCCGCGCTACCGCGACTATGTCGACGAATATTTCACCTGCGTCGGCCGCAAGGGCATGCCGCCGGATGCCGCGCGTACCATCGTGCGCACCAACACGACGGTCATTTCCGCACTCGCAGTGCGGCGCGGCGAGGCGGATGCGGTGATCTGCGGCCTGGAGGGCCGTTTCATCCGCCACCTGCGCGACATCCGCCAGATCATCGGCCTGCGCGCGGGCGTGCGCGACCTGTCCGCCCTGTCGCTGCTGATCAACAGCCGCGGCGCGCTGTTCTTGACCGACACCTTCGTGACCGTCGATCCGGGCGCGGAGGAACTGGCCGAGATGGCACATCTGGCGGCGCAGGAGATCCAGCGCTTCGGCATCACGCCCAAGGTGGCGCTTTTGTCGGCGTCCAACTTCGGCTCGCGCGACATGCCGTCCTCCGACAAGATGCGCCAGGCGCTGGAGATCCTGTGGCGCGACTGCCCCGACCTGGAGGTCGACGGCGAGATGCACGGCGACGCGGCGCTGTCGGAAGCGTTGCGCCAGAGGGTCATGCCGGACACGCGGCTGAAGGGGGAGGCGAACCTGCTACTGTTCCCCAACCTCGACGCCGCCAACATCGCGCTCAACCTGCTCAAGGTCGCCACCGACGCGCTGCATGTCGGCCCGATCCTGCTCGGCACCGCCAAGCCGGCGCATATCCTGACGCCGTCGGTCACCTCGCGCGGCGTTGTCAACATGTCCGCGCTCGCCTGCGTCGAGGCGCAGAAGCGCGACGCGGAGGGCTGAAAGCGGTCTGCCGCCGGACTTGGGCCTGTCCGGGACGCCCCGGACAGGCAGGCGACCCGGCTGAGGCGCGCTTGACTTTGTGCCGCACAAGGCCGATATACGGACCAGACGCGATCCGGTCGCCGCGTGAGCGACCAGCACGATCCGCGGACCCCGCCCACAGGCGCGGTCGTTCCGTGCAAGGCCCCGTCCTCGCCCCTTCGGTCCCGAAGCGGGCGTCCTTCTCCCAGGTTCCCAATTCACGCGGGGTGCTGACGGTCGACGCGACCCGAGGGCAATCCGGTCCCGGGCCAGCGCGCAGGCCCAACCGCTCACGACTCGTTCCGTCGGTGCCGGCTTGCCGCGCCGCGGGCGGATATCCACGTGCCGGCGCCCGGCCGATCCCGGCTGGCGCGGCACCCATGCGAAGGCAATTTCTTGACCCAATTCGAAGCCCTCGGGCTCTCTTCCCCGCTGCTGAAGTCCATCGCCGCGCTCGGCTACGAAGCGCCGACGCCGATCCAGACCGACGCCATTCCCCACATTCTCGCCGGCCATGACCTGATGGGCCTCGCCCAGACCGGCACCGGCAAGACGGCGGCCTTCGGCCTGCCGCTCGCCAACCGCATGCTGGCCAGCGCCGACACGGCCGCGCCGCGCACGACCCGGGCGCTGATCCTCGCGCCGACCCGCGAACTGGTCACCCAGATCGCACAGAACCTCGTCGCCTTCGTCAAGGGCTCGCCGCTGCAGGTGGCGGTCGTGATGGGCGGCGTCTCCATCGGCGGCCAGATCAAGCGGCTCGCACGCGGCACCGACATCCTGGTCGCCACGCCGGGCCGGCTGCTCGACCTGGTCGACCGCAACGCCCTGCGCCTCGACGAGGTCGGCTATCTCGTCCTCGACGAGGCCGACCAGATGCTCGACCTCGGCTTCATCCACGCGCTGCGCAAGATTGCCGCGCTGGTGCCCAAGAAGCGCCAGACGCTGCTGTTCTCGGCGACCATGCCGAAGCAGATCGAGGATCTCGCCCGCGCCTACCTGAAGGATCCGGTGCGGGTCGAGGTCGCCCCGGCCGGCCGTACCGCCGACAAGGTCGACCAGTGCGTCCATTTCGTCGCCCAGGCCGACAAGACCGACCTGCTGATCTCCTGCCTGAGCGAGCGGGCGCAGGACCTGTCGCTGGTGTTCGCGCGCACCAAGCACGGCGCCGACAAGGTCGTGCGCAAGCTGGTCGCGGCCGGCCTGAAGGCCAATGCCATCCACGGCAACAAGAGCCAGAACCAGCGCGACCGGGCGATCAAGGAACTGAAGACCGGCGAGACCCGCATCCTGGTGGCGACCGACGTCGCCGCACGCGGCATCGACATTCCCGGCGTTAGCCACGTCTACAACTTCGACCTGCCGGACGTGCCGGAGAGCTACGTCCACCGCATCGGCCGCACGGCGCGCGCGGGCGCCGACGGCGATGCCGTCGCCTTCTGTGCGCCCGAGGAGATCGGGCTGTTGCGCGACATCGAGAAGCTGACCGGCCTCAAGGTGCGCGTCGCAAGCGGCGAGGTCCCGGCCGAGGGCAGGGCGGCGCCGGCCCGCAAGGGCCGCGGCGGCCAGCGCGGCAACGACCGTTCGGGTGGCCAGGCAGCGAGCCGCAAGCCGGGCAACGCGCAGGGTCACAGGGACGGCCAGAAGAGCGGCCAGAAGAACGGCCAGAAGTTTGGCAAGCCGGCCGCGCACCGGGGCGAGGCGTCCGGCGCCAGGCCGCTGCGCGAGGGCAGCCCGGCACAGCTCGCCGCGCTGGTCCAGGCCCAGGGCGCGCGCAAGCCCGACCGGGCCGAGGAGACCCGCGGCAACGGCGACCGGCGCCGGTCCAGGCCGGCCAGGCGCTCGGCGGCCTGAGCGGTTGCGCCGGACCTCCGGCAGGGACAGCAAGGGACGGCCGCCACGGGCGGCCGTTTTCCGTTCCGGCGCCGGGAGGACCTAAATTCGTGCCAGACGGAATGATAAAACACTGATAATGCTGAATAATTATTTCAATGAAAAAATTTTCAAGGATTGAAGGAATTTTCTTGATTTATTTCTCGTGGCGAATTAAATAACGCGCATCGAACGAGACGCGCTGCCGCGATGACGGCAACGGTCGCGGCCAAAGGCGGTCGCGCCGTCCGGAGCGGGCGCGACGACGTGGGGCCTCGGCGCGGTTTGCGTAGACGTCGAAGCCGAAGCGACAGCAGGATCACAGCAATCGCATGAGCGCCCGTCGGCAACGGACGGCGCCGGCATGCGCACACCCTATCGCCTTGTGGCAGCGGACGAGGAACGCGACCCTCCAGGCAGACGGGCGGCAAGCCCGCGCGGAGAGGACTGCCCCTTGAAACGCCGCACCCAGCGGAACTGGTCCCATCGACCGCTGGACCGAAAAAGCCGGCCACAAGGCAAAGGCGCCGCGACGGAGACGTCGCGGCGCCTTTTGCTTGTTTGCTGCTTGCCTCGGCCGGGCGGAGGCGAGCGAGGCGCCGCTACATGTTCGGGTAGTTCGGTCCGCCGGCGCCTTCCGGCACCGTCCAGGTGATGTTGCCGTTCGGGTCCTTGATGTCGCAGGTCTTGCAGTGGACGCAGTTCTGCGCGTTGATCTGGAAACGCGGCGCACCCTCGCCCTCCTCGATCCACTCGTAGACGCCCGCCGGGCAGTAGCGGTTGGACGGTCCGGCATAGACGTCGTGTTCGGACGCCTTCTGCAGCGCCATGTCCTTGACCTTGAGATGGACCGGCTGGTCCTCCTCGTGGTTGGTGCTGGACAGGAACACCGACGACAGTTTGTCGAAGGAGATCACGCCATCCGGCCTGGGGTAGTCGATCGGCGTGCAGTCCTTCGCCGGCTTGAGGCTCTGCGCGTCGCTCTTGCCATGGTTCAGCGTCCCGAAGAAGGAGAAGCCGAACAGCTCGTTGGTCCACATGTCGAGGCCGCCGAGCGCGATGCCGGCGACCGTGCCGAAGCGCGACCACAGCGGCTTGACGTTGCGCACCGTCTTGAGATCCTTGCCGATCTCGCTTGCCCGCCAGGCGGCGTCATAGGCGGTCAGCTCTGCATGAGCCTTGCCCTCGGCCAGTGCCGCCATGATGTGCTCGGCGGCGAGCATGCCCGACAGCATGGCGTTGTGGGACCCCTTGATGCGCGGCACGTTGACGAAGCCGGCGGAGCAGCCGATCAGCAGACCGCCGGGGAAGGACAGTTTCGGCACCGACTGGAAGCCGCCCTCGGTGATCGCGCGCGCGCCGTAGGCGATGCGCTTGCCGCCCTCGAACGTGTCGCGGATGGCCGGATGGGTCTTGAAGCGCTGGAATTCCTCGAACGGCGACAGGTAGGGGTTCTGGTAGTTGAGGTGCAGCACGAAGCCGACCGCGACCTGGTTGTTCTCCAGGTGGTACAGGAACGAGCCGCCGCCGGTCCGGTTGTCCAGCGGCCAGCCGAACGAGTGCTGGACCAGCCCGAGGCGGTGCTTCTCCGGGGCGATCTGCCACAGTTCCTTGAGTCCGATGCCGAATTTCGGCACGTCGCTGTCCTTGTCCAGCCGGTACTGCGCGATCAGTTGCTTGGCCAGCGAGCCGCGCACGCCTTCGGCGATCAGCACGTACTTGCCGCGCAGTTCCATGCCGCGGGTGAAATTGGCGTTCGGCTTGCCGTCGCGCCCGATGCCCATGTCGCCGGTGGCGACGCCGACGACCTTGCCGTCCTCGTAGAGGACCTCCGCGGCGGCGAAGCCCGGATAGATCTCGACGCCCAGTTCCTCCGCCTTGCCGGCGAGCCAGCGGCAGACGTTGCCCAGCGAGACGATGAAGTTGCCGTGGTTGTTCATGAGCCTGGGCATGAACATGTTGGGCAGGCGGAGCGACCCGGCCGGACCGAGCACAAGGAAGTGGTCTTCCTTCACCTCGGTCTTGATCGGCGTGTCTTCCTGGCGCCAGTCGGGCAGGAGCTTGTCGAGGGCGATCGGGTCGATGACGGCGCCGGAGAGGATGTGCGCGCCGACTTCCGAGCCCTTTTCGAGAACGACGACGCTGAGATCCTCACCCTTGTCGTTGGCGATCTGCTTCAGCCGGATCGCCGCGGCAAGGCCGGCAGGGCCCGCGCCGACGATCACGACATCGAATTCCATGCTCTCGCGTTCCGGCAGCGCCTCTTCCTGCGTCATCAATCCTTCTCCCTCAGCGATCGTGTCCCTCGGCCGACGTGTCCGCTTCCCCGCCCGGCATGGCCATGGTCCGCGACCGCTGCCGCGGCAGCCGAACCGGCTCGGGCTCTCGCGGCCCATGTTTAGTGCACCGCCACAGGAGCCGCAATCAATGCCTTGCCGTCAAGGTGCTTTTTTGACGCTTACGTCAACGTAATCAGACTGGCGGACGGACGACAGGTCAAGTGGTTCGAAAGGCGGAGCCGGCGGTCTCCGGTCTCCTTGGTCTCCGGTTTCTTTGTATTCGGCGGGGCGAGTCGCTAGATTGGCGCCATGGACATGACCCAGGGCCCCGCAGCCCCGTCCCTGCGGGATTTGGAAGCGCTGCTCGACTTCCTTCAGGCGGCCGGCGTCGACGGCCTGCTGGAGGAGGCGCCGGTCGACCGTTTCGCCCTCCCAGCAGAAGCGGAGGCAAGCCGCAGTGCGCCTGCGCAGCGCCCGGAAATGCGTCCCGACCTGCGGCCGGCAGCTCCGGCGACGCCTGGGCCCGGCGTCACGGCCCCCACCCGTGCCGCACCCGTGCCCGCTCCACTGCCGGGGGGAGGCGGATACGACGGGGCGGTCATCCCGGGCGAGGAAACGGTGGTTTCCGCCCGGGAGGCAGCACGTTCCGCGGAGACGCTGGAGGCGCTGCGGGCGTGCCTGGCAGCATTCAAGGGCTGCAACCTGCACCTGACCGCCAAGAATCTGGTGTTCGACGACGGCAATCCGCAGGCGCGCGTCATGCTGGTCGGAGAGGCGCCGGGCCGCGACGAGGACCTGCAGGGCCTGCCCTTCGTCGGACGCTCCGGGCAACTGCTCGACCGCATGCTGAAGGCGATCGGCCTCGACCGCAGCCAGGTCTATATCGCCAATGTCGTGCCGTGGCGCCCGCCCGGCAACCGCACGCCGACGCCGCAAGAGACCGAGATCTGCAAGCCGTTCATCGCGCGCCAGATCGAACTCGCCGATCCCGATATCCTGGTGTTTCTCGGCGCCGCCTCGGCCAAGGTGCTGCTCGGCGTTCAGGACGGCATCCGCAAGATGCGCGGTCGCTGGATGACCTACGACACCGGGCGCCGGCAGATCCGCTGCATCGCCACCTTCCACCCGGCCTATCTGCTCCGCAGCCCGCTGGAGAAACGGCTCGCCTGGCGCGACTTCCTGGCATTGCGGCAAGCCCTGCTGGAGGGTTAGAGCCGCACCGTCGCGAACCGGGCGCATTACACGGATTTGAAAGGAATTTTCATTAATCTGAACATCTGTGCCATCGGATGACAGAGGTCAGCCTTTGCAGACTGCCGCGCCCCTCGACAGCCTTCGCGAGAGTTCCGCCGAACAACCGGTGTCCGTCGTGGACCTGGATCGTCTGACCTTCATCGAAGCGACGGTGTCAAACCTGACCGATTGGGGCTGCCGGCTGACATCGCCGGAAATCGCGCATCTGCACAGGTCGATCGGCATCCACTTCGCCGGGTCGGCGAAGATGACCCGCGGCACGATCACCTCGATCCGCGGCACCGCCGCCACAGTGGTATTTCCGAAAGCCCGCGAGGCGGTACAGAACAAGCGGCGGGAGCGACGCTACACCGTGTCCATCCCGGCTCGCCTGGCCGATCCGGCGACGGAGACGACGGTCGACTGTCGGATCACCGATGCCGGCCGCTCGGGCTGCCGCATCGAGGGACGGGGCATCGATGCACTGCCCGATTCCGTGCGCCTCTACATCCGCGGTCTCGGCGCCCCGGTTCAAGGCCAGATCGTCTGGCGCCACGACGGCATGGCCGGTGTCCGCCTCGACTGGGATTTCGCCGCTTCGCCGCAAGGTTGAGGGCAACCGGACCGGACGCGGCACATCGCTGCAAGCGGTCTTCCGCGGCCCCTTTGCATCCGACCGGTTTCCATTCGAAATTTATTAAAGCTTTCGCGCCGGTTTTCACCTGCCGTGCAGCGGTTTCGTGCCAAGGCATGGCACCTGGTCCGTGGGGAAAGCCTCATACTTAAATTTGACGAGGACCATAAACCAAATTGCAATCTTCAGTTTCAATAATGGCTGTGGATTCAAAAGGGGATGGGTGGATGAGCGAAGCCGCTATCGCGCACTTGCCGTCGACGGCGGTGGTGTCGGTGCTCGTGATCGATCTTGAACGGCTGAGATGCATCGAGGCATCTGCCTCCCGCTTCAGCGAAAGCGGTTGCCGCATCCAGTCCAACCGCATCGGCGAACTCCACGACACCATCGGCCTGCGCGTCGACGGCCTCGATCAGATGATCAAGGCTCGCATCACGTCCTTCTGCGGCCAGGAAGCCGACGTCGCCTTCGAATTCGGCGAGGGCAAGAACGTCGACAAGCGCAAGGAACGTCGGATCAAGGTGATCATCCCGGCGCGGGTCACCGACCGCTCGGGCGAAAAGCGGGTCTGCTGCGTTATCAGCGATGCCAGCAAGTCGGGCTGCCGCATCGAGGGCGAAGGCCTCCATGCCCTGCCTGACGACATCCTGATCACCATCGAGGCCTTCGACATCCCGATCCGGGGCCGCATCGTCTGGCGTAAGGTCGATTGCGCGGGCGTGCGGCTGATGTGGCAGTTCTCCAACCGCGTCCAGTTCCAGCCGTCGGCGATGACGCCGGCGGCCAAGGCGAAGAAGGCGAGCGCCGGCCCGTTCGGCCTGCGCCCGGCGCGATGACGGCGGTTCTCTCGCCCTTGCGGGTTTGAGCACGGGCCGTTTCGGCCTATATGCGGCACAGACACAGGTCCGATCAGGAGTCCGCTTGCCGTGTTCGACCGCATCCGCACGTATCTTCCGTTCCTGCCGGGCAGCCGGCGGACCGTCGTCCCGGTGGTCCGTCTGCAGGGACCCATCGGCCTGGTCACCCCGCTGCGGCCCGGCCTTTCGCTGGCTAGCGTCGCCCTGCCGCTCGAACGGGCCTTTTCGGTCCGCAAGGCGCCGGCGGTTGCACTCATCATCAATTCGCCCGGCGGCTCGCCGGTGCAGTCGCGCCTGATCTTCAGGCGTATCCGCGACCTGGCGGAAAAGCACAAGAAGGACGTGCTGGTCTTCATCGAGGACGTCGCCGCCTCGGGGGGCTACATGCTTGCGCTGGCCGGCGACGAGATCGTCGCCGATCCGGCCTCGATCGTCGGCTCGATCGGCGTGGTATCGGCCGGATTCGGTTTCACCGGCCTGATCGACAAGATCGGCGTCGAACGCCGCGTCTATACCGCGGGCGAGAAGAAGGCGATCCTCGATCCGTTCCGGCCGGAAAACCCCGAGGACGTCGCCCATCTGAAGGCGCTCCAGCACGAGATCCACGAGATCTTCATCGACATGGTGCGCGAACGGCGCGGCGACATCCTGGCCGACAACCCGGACCTGTTCAGCGGCCAGTTCTGGACCGGCCGGACGGCCCGCGACCTCGGTCTGGTGGATTCCCTCGGCGACCTGAGCGCGGTGCTGCGCCGGCGCTACGGCGAGGCGGTCGAGCCGCGGCTGATCAGCCTGCCGCGCGGGCTGTTCGGCCGGCGCACCGGCGTCGGTGTCGGCGCTGCCGCGCAGCCCTTGCCGGCGGGCCTCGGAGATGATCTTCTGTCGGCGGTCGAGGCGAGGGCGCTGTGGGCGCGGTTCGGCCTATAGCGGCGAAGTCGCCACGGCGGGATCTGCCCTTACGGCATGGCCCGCAGGATGGCCGGGTCACGGATTGAGGAGCGGATCGGATGCCGCATGTTCTGGGTTTTGCCCTGCTGGCCGCGGGCGGCCTGCTGATCGCCAGGGCCCTGCGCCGCGAGATGGCGCGGGTGGAAACGGCACTGTCCAAGGCGGCGCGCGGCGCACCGGGCGGCGAGCCCGTGCGGCTGGAACTGGATCCCGAGACCGGCCGCTACCGGCCCGAGCAGCCCTGAGCGGTCCTGCGGCGCAAGCCCGGACAGACGCCCGGGGCCGGCGCGACCGGCACCCGGGCAGCCGGACAGGATCAGCGGACCACCCGCTCCGGCCGGTAGCAGTCGCGGACCTGGATCACCGGGCCGTTGTCGAGGACCAGATAGTCCATCCGGCAGGTGTCGCGCTCGACCATGCGATAGCGGATCTTGCCGCGCGGCGGGGTGTTGTGCGTCGGGGGTGTGCCGGCGGCGGCGGCCGCCTGGCGGTCCATGCAGGCGCGCGAGGCGCATAGGATCGGGCCGCTGCCGCCGCCGGAGTCGCCGGAGGCGGACGAACTGCCGCCCCGGCCGCCGCCGTTGCCCTGACCGGCACCCTGACCGGCACTCTGGGCATGGGCGGTGCCGACCAGGGCGGCAAGCCCGGCGGTGGCAATCAGGGTCACGATGAAATTGCGGGTCATGGTCGTTCTCCTCGATGTGCGGGTTCCTCACCCGCGATATCTTCGGCGCTCCGGTCGTCCGCTTCGTTCCGCGGACGGCCGCGCCGATGGGGGAGACATTGCCCCGCGCAGCGCCGGGCGCAAGGCGGGGCCGGCCGGCAAGCCGCCACGATGTGATCCGCGCCACGTTTGTGCGGGCGGAATCGTGAAAATTTCCGCCGGATCCGCTGCTTGACCTTGCCGGTCGGGCGTGGCACCTGTCGCCCGAACCCGGACGGACGCCCGTCCGCAGCCTCAGACGAACCCTGGACTTCACCTCCATGTCGAGCGATGCCCTGCCGGCCCACATGCGCCCCGAGAACTCCTTCCAGGGGCTGATCCTGACCCTGCAGCGCTTCTGGGCCGACCAGGGCTGCGTGGTGCTGCAGCCCTACGACATGGAGGTTGGCGCCGGCACGTTCCATCCGGCCACGACGCTGCGCTCGCTCGGACCGCGGCCGTGGAAGGCGGCCTATGTTCAGCCCTCGCGCCGGCCGACCGACGGCCGCTACGGCGAGAATCCGAACCGCCTGCAGCACTACTACCAGTTCCAGGTGATCCTGAAGCCGTCGCCGGCCGACCTGCAGGACCTCTACCTGAGGAGCCTCTACGCCATCGGCCTCGATCCGGCCGTCCACGACATCCGCTTCGTCGAGGACGACTGGGAAAGCCCGACGCTGGGCGCCTGGGGGCTTGGCTGGGAATGCTGGTGCGACGGCATGGAAGTGTCGCAGTTCACCTACTTCCAGCAGGTCGCCGGCTTCGAATGCGCGCCTGTCTCCGGTGAGTTGACCTATGGCCTGGAGCGTCTGGCGATGTATATCCAGGGCGTCGACAACGTCTATGACCTCAATTACAACGGCCGCGAGGGCGTCGAGAAGGTCACCTACGGCGACGTCTTCCTGCAGGCCGAGCAGGAATATTCGCGCCACAATTTCGAGCACGCCGACACCGACATGCTGTTCCGCCACTTCAAGGACGCCGAGGACGAGTGCCGGCGCCTGCTGGAGGCGGGCGCGAATGCGCGCGCGGACAAGGGCGCGGCCGTGCACCAGCTCGTGCTGCCGGCCTACGACCAGTGCATCAAGGCCAGCCACGCCTTCAACCTGCTCGACGCGCGTGGCGTCATCTCGGTGACCGAGCGCCAGAGCTACATCCTGCGCGTGCGCGACCTGGCCAAGGCCTGCGGCGCAGCTTTCCTGGAAACCGAAGCCGGCGGCGTCGGCTACCAGGGCTGAGGCCGGGGAGGGGCGCGGGCGCCCCGGTGCATGCGCACCCCTGCGGATGACAAGCCTGCCGCGAGCGGCTAGGCTGCGCCAAAACCGGTTGCGGAGGCCTTGTTTCATGACCACCTGGATCATTCTGGCGGTGCTGATCGGCATCGTCGTCTATGTCATCGCCCTCTACAACCAGCTGGTCGGCAAGCGGCAGATGGTCCGCGAGGGCTGGAGCGGCATCGACGTCCAGCTCAAGCGCCGCGCCGACCTCATTCCCAACCTGGTCGAGACGGTGAAGGGCTACGCCGCCCACGAGCGCGAGGCGCTGGAGGCGGTGACCGAGATGCGCACCCGCGCGGCCGGCGTCGCCCCCGGCGACGTCGCCGGACGCGCCCAGGCGGAAGGCATGCTGTCGCAGGCGCTTGGCCGGCTGTTCGCGGTCGCCGAAAGCTATCCGGACCTCAAGGCGAGCCAGAACTTCTCCGACCTGCACGCCTCGATCGACAGGATCGAGCACGAGCTGCAGATGGCCCGGCGCTACTACAACGGTGCCGTGCGGGCGCTGAACGTCATGGTCGAGAGTTTCCCGTCCAACCTGGTCGCCCAGCAGTTCAAGTTCGAGAAGGCGGAGTATTTCGAGATCGAGGATGCGGCCGACCGGGCCGTGCCCAAGGTCGCGTTCTGAGCGCAGCGCGATGCCGATCCCCTCGCTCCGGCGCGCCCTCGGGCGCGCGCTCGCCGCGCTGCTGCTGACCGTCGCCGTCGCCGGTTCGATCGCCGCCGGCGCACGGGCCGACGAGCGCATCCTGAACTTCGCCGCGACGGTCGAGGTCGCCGCCGACGGCACGCTGACCGTCACCGAGGTGATCCGGGTGCGCGCGGAGGGCCGGCAGATCCGCCGGGGCATCTTCCGCGACATCCCGCTGGTCTTCGAGACCGCCACCGGCCGGCGCGCCACCGCCGGCTTCGAGCTCCTCGAGGTGCTTCGCGACGGCAGGGTGGAGCCCCATGCGGAGAACCGCGGCGGCGACGGCGTGCGCATCTACATCGGCCAGGAGGACGTGTTCCTCGATCCGGGCGAATACACCTACACGATCAAATACGAGACCACCCGCCAGATCCGCTTCTTCGACGACCACGACGAGGTCTACTGGAACGTCACCGGCAACGAATGGGCCTTCGCCATCGACCGCGCCGTCGCCCGCGTGGTCCTGCCCGAGGGCGTCGAGGCACTGGAATGGACGGCTTTCACAGGCCCATACGGCGCCACCGGCACCGACTACAGCGCCCGCGTCGAGGACGGCGGCGGCAGCGTGCTGTTCGCCACGACCCGTCCGCTTCGGCCGCAGGAGGGCCTGTCCGTCGCCGTGTCGATGCCCAAGGGGGCGGTCGAGCTGCCCGGCGACCTCGAGAAGCTCGGCTATTTCTATCTCGACTACCGGGCCGAACTGATCGTCGGCCTCGGCCTCCTGCTGGTCCTGCCCTACTACCTGTTCACCTGGTGGACGGTCGGCCGCGACCCGCCCCGCGGCGTCGTCTTCCCGCGCTTTGCGGCGCCCGATGGCATCTCGCCGGCGCTCGCCTATTACGTCCACATGCGCGGCTTCGCCGACGGCGGCTGGAAGGCTCTGTCGGCCGCCTGCCTGTCGCTGGCCGTCAAGGGCCACCTGCGTCTGGACGATCTCGCCGGCGACCTGAAACTGGTCGCCGCCCGCGACCGGCCCGCCGCCGCGCCGCTGCCGAAGGGCGAGGCCGCCGTGCGCAAGTGGCTCGACGGCCGCGGCGGCGAGGCGGCGATCAGCAAGGCCAACGGCTCGGCGGTGGTGACGCTGGGCAGCGCCTTCCGCAAGGCGATCGAGACCGAGAACCGTGGCCGCTACTACAAGGGCAATCTCGCCTACCTGATCCCCGGCATCGGTCTCAGCATCGCCACGATCGTCCTGCTGCTGGCCTTCGGCAACCTCCGCGAGGACGACATCGGCATGCTCGTCGTGCTGACCATCGGCTCGGTCTTCGTTGCCCTCGCCTCGACCCAGTTCGCCAAGCTGATCCGCCAGGGCGCGGGACTGGTGCCGGCGATCCTTGCCGGCATCATGACGATGGTTTTCGTCACCGTCGGTGCGGGCATGGCGCTGGTGGCCCTGCTGGCGGCCGACCTGTCCTTCCCGATTTTCGCCATCGCCCTGCTGATCGGCGCCAATGCCCTGTTCTATTTCCTCATCGGCGCGCCGACCGCCCTCGGCCGCACGGTCATGGACGAGATCGACGGGCTGAAGATGTACCTGTCGGTCGCCGAGAAGGACCGCATGAACATGGCCGGGGCGCCGCAGATGAGCCCGAGCCACTTCGAGACCCTGCTGCCCTATGCGGTGGCGCTCGGCGTCGAGAAACCCTGGTCGCAGGCGTTCCAGTCCTGGCTGCTGACCGCGGCCGGCGCGGCGGCCGCCGCGAGCTACGCCCCGGCCTGGTATTCCGGCCGGGCGTTCGACGCCCGCGACCTGTCGTCCTCGCTCGGGCGGACGGTCGGCGCCATGTCGGGTACCTTCACCTCCTCGCTGCCGGCCCCCAAGTCGTCGAGTTCCGGCTTTTCCGGCGGCGGCGGCTTTTCGGGTGGCGGCGGCGGTGGTGGTGGTGGCGGCGGCTGGTAGGGCAGGGGCGCGCCGCCTTCCCGACGGCGGGGGGTGACAACGCCCGTCCGACTTGGTAACGGACGTCGCCGGCCTGCCCGCGCGGCGCGCCGTTCCTCTAGCGAAGGCCCGAGACCCCGATGCCCGATCTCCTCCTTGAACTGTTCAGCGAGGAAATTCCCGCCCGCATGCAGCGCCGTGCGGCCGAAGACCTGAAGTCGCTCGTCACCAACGCGCTGGTCGAGGCCGGCCTGACCTACGAGGGTGCCAAGGCCTTCTCGACGCCGCGCCGTCTCGCCCTGCATGTCGCCGGCCTGCCGGTCGCCTCCAGCGCGACGCGCGAGGAGCGCAAGGGTCCGCGCGTCGGCGCGCCGGACAAGGCGCTGGAGGGCTTCCTGCGCGGCGCCGGCCTGTCGTCGATCGATGAGGCGACGATCCAGACCGATCCGAAGAAGGGCGACTTCTATGTCGCCGTCATCGAGAGGCCGGGCCGGCCGGCGATCGACATCATCGCCGAGGCGATGCCGGGCATCGTCCGCGCCTTCCCCTGGCCGAAATCGATGCGCTGGGGGGCGGGCCAGCTGCGCTGGGTGCGGCCGCTGCAGTCGATCCTCGCCACCTTCGGCCCCGAGACCGAGGAGCCGGAGATCGTCCGCTTCGAGGTCGACGGCATCGTGTCCGGCGACACCACGCGCGGCCACCGCTTCCTCGCCGACGCCGAGATCCGGGTGCGCCGCTTCGACGACTACATGCCCAAGCTGGAGAAGCACAAGGTCGTGCTCGACGCCGATCGGCGCAAGGACATGATCCTGCACGACGCCCGCGACCGGGCGCTGGCGCTCGGCCTGGAACTGGTCGAGGACGAGGGCCTGCTGGAGGAGGTCGCCGGCCTGGTCGAATGGCCGGTGGTGCTGACCGGCAGCTTCGAGGAGGCGTTCCTGGCGATCCCGGACGAGTGCATCCGCCTCACCATCCGCGCCAACCAGAAATGCTTCGTGCTCAGGGACCCGAAGACGGGCAGGCTCGCCAACCGCTTCGTGCTGACCTCCAACATCGTGCCCGCCGATGGCGGCAAGGTGGTCGTCGCCGGCAACGAGAAGGTCATCCGCGCGCGCCTGTCCGACGCCCGCTTCTTCTGGGAAACCGACCTGAAGACGAAGCTCGCCGACACCCTGCCCAAGCTCGATGGCATTGTCTTTCACGACAAGCTCGGCAGCCAGGGCGAGCGGGTGAAGCGGCTGGAGGCTTTGGCCGTCGAACTGGCTCCGCTGGTCGGCGCCGATACGGACAAGGCGCGGCGCGGCGCCGAACTCGCCAAGGCCGACCTCGTGTCGGCGATGGTCTACGAGTTCCCCGAGCTGCAGGGCCTGATGGGCCGCTACTACGCGACCGCGCAGGGCGAGGACGCTTCCGTCGCCACGGCCATCGAGGACCATTACAAGCCCCAGGGCCCGAGCGACCGCGTCCCGACCGATCCGGTGGCGATCGCCGTGGCGCTCTCCGACAAGCTCGACCTGCTGGCCGGCTTCTGGGCCATCGACGAGAAGCCGACCGGCTCCAAGGACCCTTACGCGCTGCGCCGCGCCGCGTTGGGCGTGATCCGCATCGTGCTGGAGAATGGGCTGCGGCTGCCGCTCGCCAGGCTGATTGGTGCGGCTCAAAGCAACCTGGGCATCGGATTGAGCGATCCGGATGCGCTCGTCGAAGATCTCCTCGCCTTCTTCGCCGACCGCCTCAAGGTGCACCTGAAGGACGAGGGTGCGCGCCACGATCTGATCGACGCCGTCTTCGCCCTCGGCGGCCAGGACGACCTGTTGATGATCGTCCGCCGCGTCGAGGCGCTCGGCACCTTCCTGTCGACCGACGACGGCGCCAACCTGCTCGCCGGCTACAGGCGCGCGGTCAACATCCTGCGCATCGAGGAGAAGAAGGACGGCGCGCCGGTCGAGGGCCGGCCGCACGCCGATCATCTGGTCGAGCCGGCCGAGATCCAACTCGCCGCCGCCATCGACGCCGCCCGCGCCGAGGTTGGCGAGGCGCTTGCCGGCGAGGATTTCGAGGCCGCCATGACGGCGCTGGCGCACCTGCGCGCGCCCGTCGACCGCTTCTTCGAGGAGATCCTAGTCAACGCCGAGGACGCGGGGGTGCGCGCGAACCGCCTGCGCCTGCTGGCCGAGATCCGCGACGTCGCCGGCACCGTCGCCGACTTCTCCAGGGTCGCCGGCTGACGGGCCTCGCTTCCGCACGTCCGCAGCGCCTCGTTCCCCTACGACGAGGTCATCCCCGCCTTGAGCGGGGATCCATCCGGCGGCGGACCAGAGCGCGGGCGGGGCCGGAGGCCAGGCGCTGCCGCTGCCGCCGTCAGCCGATCTCGATGTCGAGGCCGAGGTCGAGGACGGGGGCGGAATGGGTGATCCAGCCGGACGACAGCAGGTCGACGCCGGTCTCGGCGACGGCTGCCGCGGTGTCGAGTTCGATGCCGCCGGAGGCTTCCAGCACGGCGCGGCCGGCGGTCAGGGCGACGGCCCGGCGCATCGTCTCGGGGCTCATGTTGTCGAGCATGATCACGTCCGGCCCGGCTTCCAGCGCCTCGGCCAACTGGTCCAGCGTGTCGACCTCGACCTCGATTTTGACCAGGTGACCGGCAAAGGCCCGCGCCGCGGCGATCGCCGGGCGCACGCCGCCGGCGACCGCGACGTGGTTGTCCTTGATCAGGATCGCGTCGTCGAGGCCGAAGCGGTGGTTGGCGCCGCCGCCGCAGCGCACGGCGTATTTCTCGAGCGACCGCAGCCCTGGCGTCGTCTTGCGTGTGCAGACGATCTTCGCACGCGTGTGCGCGATGCGCTCGGCGAAGGCGGCCGTCGCCGTGGCGATGCCGGACAGGTGGCCGAGGAAATTGAGTGCGACGCGCTCGGCCGACAGGATCGCCCGTGCCGGGCCCTCGATGCGCGCGACGACGTCGCCGCGGCCAAGCCGCGCGCCATCGGTCAGCATGCGCTCGACGGAAACGGCTGGATCGGTCAGCGCGAAGGCGGCCACCGCAAGGTCGAGGCCGGCAAGCACGCCCGGCTTGCGGCCGGCGATGACGGCGCGCGCCTGCGCCGTCGCCGGGATCGTCGCCTGGCTGGTGATGTCGCCGGCGCGGCCCCAGTCTTCCAGGAGCGCCGCCTTGACGGCGTCCTCGACCAGCAGACGCGGCAGTTCGGGTAGCAGGGCCGTCATGCGCGCGCCTCCGAGCCGACGCTGTCGGCCGCCTTGCGGGCGATCGCCTCGACCTCCGGCAGGGTCGTGAAGGAGCGCACAGCCTGGGCCGGATCCTCGCGCGGGAAATCGGAGCGGAAGTGCGCGCCGCGGCTTTCGGTGCGCTTCAGCGCGGCGGCCGCGATGATCTTGCCGGCGGTCATCATGTTGCGGATCGAGCTGCGCTGGCAGCGCGCCTCCGCCGCGCAGATGCGCGCCAGCGCCAGCGCCAGGCCGTCGGCATCGCGCTCGACGCCGACCAGTTCGCTCATGGTCCGGCGCAGCACGTCGATGGCGTCGCGCTCCTCGGTGTTGCGCTGGCTCGGCAGGCTGGCCTCGTCGTCGAGCGCGTTCCAGTAGGCGGTGCGCGGCGTCGGCATCAGGCCCTGGATGTCCTCGGCGATGCGCGCGGCGAACACCACCGCCTCGAGCAGCGAGTTGGAGGCGAGCCGGTTGGCGCCGTGGGCGCCGGTCGAGGCGACCTCGCCGCAGGCCCACAGGCCGTCGAGCGAGGTGCGGCCGTTGGCGTCGGTGAGGATGCCGCCCATGTGGTAGTGCTCGGCCGGGGTGACCGGGATCGGCTGGGTGACGGGATCGATGCCGGCCGCCCGGCAGGCGGCATGGACGGTCGGGAACCGGTCGGGGAACGCGGCGCCGATCGCCTGCCGGCAGTCGAGGAAGGCGCCGCGGCCGGCGGCACGCTCGCGGAAGATGGCGCGCGCGACGATGTCGCGCGGGGCCAGTTCCTTGAGCGGATGAACGGCTTCCATGAAGCGTTCGCCGGCGGCGTTGACCAGGGTCGAGCCTTCGCCGCGCAGCGCCTCGGTGGCGAGCGGGGCAGGGTCCTTGCCGACGTCGAGCGCGGTCGGATGGAACTGGACGAATTCGGCGTCGGCGAGCACCGCGCCGGCGCGCGCCGCCATGCCGAGGCCGTGGCCGTTGGCTTCGCCCGGATTGGTGGTCACCGCATAGAGGTGGCCGATGCCGCCGGAGGCGATCACCACGGCATGGGCGGCGAAGGCGAGCCGCTCCAGCCCGCCGCGCTTGCGCGCCAGCACGCCGGTGACGTAGCGTCCCTCGGTCAGCAGGCTTTCGCCGAGATAGCCCTCGATGACGCGGATCGATGGCGTCTGGCGCACCGCGGCGACCAGCGCGTCCATGATCGCCCGGCCGGCCATGTCGCCGCGCACGCGCACGATCCGGTTTTCCGAATGCGCCGCTTCGCGCGACAGCTGCAGCCGGCCCTCGAGGTCACGGTCGAACGGCACGCCGTAGGACAGCAGGTCGCGGATGCGCTCGGGCGCCTCGGCGGTCATCATGGCGACGATCTTTTCCTGGCACAGTCCGCCGCCGACGGCGATCGTGTCGGCCTTGTGCTTGTCCACCGAGTCGTGTTCCGACACGGCCGCCGCGATGCCGCCCTGCGCCCAGGCCGAGGCGGCGCCCTCGCCGATCGGCGCGTTGGAGATCACGGTGACCGGCCGCGGCGCCAGCTTGAGGGCGCAGAACAGGCCGGCCAGCCCGCCGCCGAGGATGACCACGTCGTCGACCCCCTTCGTCGACAGGGACGGGGCAAGGAATTCCTGGGAAATGGCCATGGGAGGAGCTTTCGATCGGGGTGCGGCGGAAAGGACGCGACGCGAGTCTACACCGCACAACTGCGGCCGGACAACGCGCCCGTCTGACGCGCCGCCCGGCCGGGGCCGGTTCGGCTCAATTCAATTCAGCTCTTGAGGTTGATCATCCGTTCGACCGCGGTGCGTGCGCGGGCGGCGATGTCCGGATCGACCAGCACCTCCTCCTTCATCTCGACCAGCGCGTCGAGGATCTTCGACAGCGTGATGCGCTTCATGTGCGGGCACAGGTTGCACGGCCGGATGTATTCTACCTCCGGCGTCTCGCTGGCGACGTTGTCGGCCATCGAGCATTCGGTGATCATCATCACCTTGGCCGGCCGCCGGGTCTTGACCCAGTTGATCATGTGCGCGGTCGAGCCGGCGAAGTCGGCCTCCGCAACCACCTCCGGCGGGCATTCCGGATGGGCAATGATCTTCACGTCCGGGTCGATCCTGCGGTAGTCGCGCAGTTCCTGCGCGGTGAAGCGCTCGTGCACCTCGCAGGCGCCGTCCCAGGTCAGCACCTCCACGGAGGTCTGGCGCGCCACGTTGGCGGCGAGATACTTGTCCGGGATCAGGAACACCCGGTCGACGCCGAGGCTTTCCACCACCTGCACCGCGTTGGACGAGGTGCAGCAGATGTCGCACTCGGCCTTCACCGCCGCCGACGTGTTGACATAGGTGATGATCGGTACGCCCGGATTGCGCTCGCGCAGGCCGCGCACATCTGCGGCGGTCACCGATTCGGCCAGCGAGCAGCCGGCCCGCATGTCGGGAATCAGCACCGTCTTGGACGGGTTGAGGATCTTGGACGTCTCGGCCATGAAGTGCACGCCGCACTGGACGATCACCTCGGCATCCGTGCGCGTCGCCTCGATGGCGAGTTGCAGGCTGTCGCCAACCACGTCGGCAACGCCGTGGAAGATCTCCGGCGTCATGTAGTTGTGCGCCAGGATGACCGCGTTGCGCTCCTTCTTGAGCCTGTTGATGGCATGGATGGTCGGCGCCAGCGCCGGCCATTCGATCGGCGGGATGATGTGCCTGACCTTTTCGTAGACAGGCGCGGTCTCGCGGGCCACCTCGGGCGTATAGGCGAGTTCGGGCCGCTCGACGGCGCCGAAGCGGTCCAGAGCCAGCGCCGCGCCCCGGCGAGCATCGCAGCGCGCCTCGGCTCCGGCATGGGTGGAAATCAGTGTCGTGGCCATGGGACCTCTCCCTTTCCTGGGACCCGCCTTCCGGGATCTTCCTTTTATGCTCTGATTGAGCATATTAGAGGTAAAAGAAAACGGGACCTTGTCCCATTCCTTCTTTTGCTCTTTGTGAGCTTATATAGGCCCGTTTGCGCAGGAAATCCATAGGCCTAAAGTGCCGCACCCTGACCTTTTTCGAATGCCCATGAAAAACAATTCATTAGACTTCGGAGTCGCGTTCCGGTGCCGAGCTGGTGCTGAGACGGCAAAGGACCTGCGGACGCGTCCATCCGTTGTGCTGATGGGAGTTTCACAAACATTGATTTTGCCTGCGCGGCATTCCTGAGCATAGTACGGCCCTCCCGTCGCGCCGGTCCGGCCGCAAGGAATCGACCATGTCCCATACTTCCGCCGCCGCGTCCGCCAAGGCCGGTCCGAACGTTCCGCTGATCATCCTGTGCGGCTGCGCTATCGCGCTGCTGTCCTTCGGCCCGCGTTCGGCGATGGGCCTGTTCTTCCAGCCGATGACCGAGGCGCGCGACTGGAGCCGCGAAATCTTCGCTCTCGCCATCGCCATCCAGAACCTGCTTTGGGGCGCCGGCCAGCCGCTCGCCGGCATGATGGCCGACCGGTTCGGCACCTGGAAGACGCTGACGCTCGGCGCCGTCCTCTACGGCCTTGGCCTGCTGCTGATGGCTGAGGCCGAAGCGCCGGTCATGCTGCATGTCTCCGGCGGCATCCTGATCGGCCTCGGTGTCGCCTTTTCGTCCTTCTCGCTGGTGCTGGCCTCCTTCGCGCGCACGGTCACGCCCGAGAAGCGCTCGCTCGCCTTCGGCGTCGGCACCGCCTCCGGTTCACTCGGCCAGTTCCTGTTCGCCCCGCTCGGCATTGGCCTGATCGAGACCGTCGGCTGGCAGCAGACGCTCGTCGTCTTCGCCGTCCTGATGGTGGCGATCCCGCTGCTCGCCATCCCGCTACGCGGCAAGGCCGATGCCGCCGCCTTCCAGGGCACGGCGGCCGACCAGAAGCTCGGCGCGGCGATTGCCGAGGCCTTCGGCACCCGCGGCTACGTTCTGCTTACCCTCGGCTTCTTCGTCTGCGGCTTCCACGTCGCCTTCATCACCGTGCACCTGCCGCCCTACATCGCCGATCTCGGACTCGACGCGCGCTGGGGTGCCTGGGCGATCGGGTTGATCGGCCTGTGCAACATCGTCGGCTCGCTCGCCTCCGGCTATATCGGCGGGCGCTATTCCAAGCCGCACTTCCTGTCGCTGATCTATTTCGCCCGCGCGGTCGCGATCCTGGTCTTCATCCTGGTGCCGGCCTCGCCGCTGACGGTGATGGTGTTCGCCGCCGTCATGGGCCTGCTGTGGCTGTCTACCGTGCCACCGACTTCCGGCCTGGTCGCCGTCATGTTCGGCCCGCGCTACATGGCGACACTGTTCGGCTTCGTGTTCTTCTCCCACCAGATCGGCTCGTTCCTCGGCGTCTGGCTGGGCGGCCGGCTCTATGACGAGACCGGCTCCTACGACGCCATCTGGTGGATGGGCATCGCCCTCGGCCTCGCCGCTGCGGTGATCCACTGGCCGATCGCGGAAAAGCCGGTCGAGCGCCTGTCGGCGGCCGGGTGAGCGACCGCCGGACGGCTCAGTTCCAGCCGCCGGCGTGCGTCTTGTAGAAGATGTGCAGGCCGATCTTGCCGCGCTTGGACATCTGGTTGGCCCAACGCGGGCTGACGTAGGTGGCGTGGTAGTGGGTCGAGGCGTCGACCATCTTCAGATACTGCTTGCCGCCGACCACTTCCTTGGCGAGGCGCTGGGCGCGCGCCCAGGCGTCCTGGGACGCGATTCGGTCCGGGATGCCGTCGCAGGCGAAGGAGAACTGGCAGCGGTTGCGCTTGTGCCGGTTCTGGTAGACGACCTCGCAGATGCTGTTGGGATAGGACGGGTTCTTGACCCGGTTGAGCACCACCTGGGCGACGGCGACCTGGCCCTCCTCGGACTCGCCGCGCGCCTCGAAATAGATCGCCTCGGCGAGGCAGCGCTGTTCCTTCGGCTCGCTCACCGACAGCGGCAGCGGTCGCTGCGCCCACCAGTGCGGGTTGTTGGGATCTTCCGGCGGCGGCGGATCCTGCTCGTACTGGGCGCCGAACAGGGCGTTGAACGGCTCGCGGATGTCCTCCGCCGTCTCGGGCGCATAGGCGGAGACGAGCGAGAAGCTCGCCGCCGCGGCGTTGCGCGCCATCATCACCTTCTGCAGGTCGAGCGGTGCGCCGGTGCCGTCGCCGGTCCTGCCGGCCTTGGCCAGCATGGTCGACTGCGTGCGGGTCAGCGGTTCCGGCTTGACGAAGGCGACGCGCGGCAGGTCGGCCTCCGCGCCGTCGCCGATCAGGCTCGGCAGCGTGTAGACGGAACCGGCGGCGCGGTCGAGCATCTCCCGGTCCGGCGCCCTGGTGATGAAGCGGTCGCCCTTCCTGGCGCGATTGATGCGGATCTCGTCGGGAATTTCGGTCGGCAACACATCGCGGGCGACGCTTTCCAGGCCGCGGATGATCGCCTCCTGGGTGCCGGGGGCGGCCGAGGTCAGGGCGACCTGCGGACCGGCGAGGGGATTGCCCGGGTCGCCGGCGCTCGGCGTCATGGTCAGCGTCGGCGCGAACGACGACGCGTGCGGCGCGGCTTCGAGGGCTGCCATCCATTTCGGCGCCGCCGACTGGTTCGCCGCGATCAGGCCGTTGACGTCCTGGACGCCGATCGAGGCCGTGAGGCCGAAGAAGGCGAGCGGGCTGAGAAGCAGGGCGGCTCTGCGCCCGGACCGCCGGCGCGGCTGGCGCCGCTTCGGGCGGCGGTACTCGGAACCAGACATACGCTACGCGTCTCCAACTCGACACCGGGCCGCGCTACACCGACCCTGGTTCGTAAACGGACGGTTACCCGCAATGAACGAGACGAGTGTCGGCGCTTAACCTTGAAACTCCGTTAATGCCGCCGGAGGGCGCTGGAACGCTGCGTCGGGTTTGCCGGAATGCCCGGATCATGGTTAAGCGTGGCGGTGGTCGGGACGCCTCAGCGTCCGCCGACGCGCAGGCCGGGCGCCGGGCGTTCCTTCAGGATCTCGCGGCGGAAGCGGAACAGGGCCGCCGGCCGGCCGCCGGTCGCCGTCGACGTCGCCCCGGTCGGCTCGACCAGTTCGGCGTTCTCGACCAGACGGCGGAAGTTCTGCTTGTGCAAGTGGCGTCCGAAGATCGCTTCCACCGATTGCTGCAGCTCGGTCAGCGTGAAGGTCTCCGGCATCAGTTCGAACACCACCGGCCGGTACTTCAGCTTGGCGCGCAGGCGCGAGATCGCGGTCGCCAGCACCCGGCGGTGGTCGAAGCGCATCGGCCGGCCGAATTTCGGCAGGCCGGGACGCTCGGTCGCCGCCGGGCGGCCGTCGCGCAGCGCCTCCTCGACCAGGCCCGCTTCATAGAGGAGTTCGTAGCGGTCGAGCGCGCGTTCCTCGTCCCAGCCGACACCGTCCTGGCCGAAGGCGAGCAGCAGGCGCTCCTGGCGGCCGAGCGCGCGCAGCGGCGTGTCGGCCGGCGGGGTGTGCCGCGCCCAGTCGCGCAGCGCCGGCAGGATCTCGGCGTCGAGCATGTCGGGCCGGTCCTGGCGCCAGTCCTCCCACGGGAAATAGTCGTACCAGGATCGCCAGGACGAATGATGCCGTGACAACACCTCGTCGGAACCGCAGCTCTGCCGCGTCAGCGCCAGGTAGCCGACCGAGACGACATGCGGGCCGGTATCCCCGCGCGTCATGTGCCGGCCGCGATCGCCGAAGGTGTAGAGCTGTTCCACGTAACCGACCGAGAGCGCTGTCTGGTCATCGATCCAGGAGCGCAGTCCGATCTCGAAGGTGCGGTGGCGCAGAGGGTCGAACGGGCCGAAGGGCAGGCCGTCGGGTTCTCCCGGCCGGGTGCCCGCGACGGCGACGACCTGCGGCATGCCGCCCGAAACCGCGACGATGACGGCGTTGAGGCCGATTTCGATCGTCGCGGTGTCGAGGCTCATGAGCGTCTCCTCAGCCGATGGGCAGGACGAACGGCGTCCCCTCGAAGGCGGTGGCGCCGCGGCCGATGTCGCGCACCGAGTCGATCATGCGTCCGTCGCGCGCGAGCAGGCGGTCGGCCATGGCGATTAGCCGCCCGTTGGGCGTCGCCGACGGCGCCCGGGCGCGCAGCTCCGCCGCCAGCTCCGCCTCGTCGCGCTCCGGCTCCAGGGCGCAGGCGGCGATGAAGGCGCCTGCGGTCGACCGGCTGATGCCGGCCCAGCAGTGGATCACCATCGGCGCCGACCGATCCCAGTCGCGCACGAAGCGCAGCAGGCTGGCGACATGGGCCTCGCCCGGCGGAATCAGCCCCTCGACGGGGTCGACGATGTCGTTGAAGCCAAGAAACAGGTGCCGGTCCGGGCCGATCCGGTCGGGACGCTCCACATGCGTGTCGGCATTGATCAGGCTGACCAGATGCGAGGCGCCGGAGCGGTCGACGGTTTCCTTCAGGCGGGACAGGGGACAGACGTAAAGCATGGACAATCGATGACCGGTTTGGGGAAGCGTACCTGCGTCTTGCCGTCACGTCACCGTCCGTGGGCGCGGTTTCTGCACTTGTCCGCAAGTTCCCGGCGGGTTTCGATGTCGCGGAAGCGATCGAGGAAGGCGCCTTGCGCCTGGGCGGCGGGCAAGGGCACGAGGCCGAGCCGCGGCTGGCCGAAGGCATCGAGCGGAAATCCGCGCGGCCGGCCGAACAGGCGCCCAGCTTCCGCGTCGTCGAAACCGGCTAGTTCGACCGCCTCGAAATAGGCGGCGATGATGTCGGCGCGCTTGGTCAGCTTGCGGACCGTCTCGGGCAGCCGCGCCGGCAGGCCGAAACGGACGTGGATGGCTTCCTGCAGCCGGTGCTCGACTGCCTTGTAGTCGCCGCCCATAACCGCTTTGAACGGCGAGATCATGTCGCCGATGACATATTCGGGTGCGTCGTGCAGCAGCACCGCGAGTCGCCACTGCGGCGCCAGGTCCGGCCGCAGCCGCCGGGCGATGTCCTCCACCAGCAGGCAGTGCTCGGCGACCGAGAAGGCGTGGTCGCCCCGGGTCTGGCCGTTCCAGCGCGCGACGCGGGCGAGGCCGTGCGCGATATCGGCGATCTCGACGTCGAGGGGCGAGGGGTCGAGCAGGTCGAGCCGGCGTCCGGACAGCATCCTCTGCCAGGCGCGCGGGGGCAGGTCGGGTCGGTCGGCGGCCATGGCGTCGGGTCCGGGAGCGGCGTCGGTCAGGTGTCGGAAGCGGCCTCCGGCCAGCCGAACCGGGCCCACTCGGGCAGGGCGACGGCGAGCGGCACGGCTCCGCATTCCAGCGAGACGCCGTTGTCGAGGGCGGCCTTCACCTTGTCAAGGCGCACGAGGGCGAGCCCGTCGCCGCCTGTGGAGGAGCCGAGCGTGCCAACCGGCCTGCCGTCGGCGGTGATCGGCGTGCCCGCTTCGGGCAGCGGCTGCTGCCCGCTGACCTTGACGACGCGCCGGCGCGCGGTGCTGCGGTGCTCCATCCGCGACACCACCTCCTGGCCGACATAGCAGCCCTTGCGGAACGACACGCCCGACAGTTGGTCCATGTCGGCGTCGTGCGGGAAGGCGTCGCCGAGGGCGAAGTCCGCACCGGCCTCCGGCACGCCGAGACGGATGCGGTGCGCCTGCCAGCCGGCCTCGCCGGCGTCCTCGGCGCCGGCAGCGGCAAGCGTCCGCGCCAGTCCCTCGCGCGGGCCGACGAGGCGAAAACCGAGAACGGGCAGGCGCGGGTCGCGCACCGCGGAGCCGGCGCCCGAGGGGGCTTCGTCCGTGCCCCACAGCGCGGCGACGGCCAGGTCCTCGCTCCGGTCGGCGATCTCGACCCTGGCGCGCAACCGGTAGAAGACGAGCCGCTTGACCAGATCGGCGACGGCCGCACGCGGCGTGTCGAGCAGATAGCGCTCGCCGTCCTTCAGGATCAGGAAGTCGAACAGGATCTTGCCCTGCGGTGTCAACAGCGCGCCGTAGCCGGCGCCGGTCTCGGCGGCCTTGTCCATGTCGCAGGTGATCAGGTTCTGCAGGAAGTGATGCGCTTCCGGACCGCCGACCTCGACGACGCCGCGGCTGGCGAGAAGGGCGTATCGGGCTGCGGTCATCGGCGTGGCCTCCGGGAAAGCACGTATGTCACCCGCCGACATAGTCCGGCGGCGCAGCGTCGGCAAGGGTACGCGCGTCGCCACTGGTCCTTGCCGGGCCGGCCGGGTATAAGCCGCAGCGACACCGACATGCCGGCGAAGGAGGCCGATCCCGCGATGACCGAGACCTACGATCTGATCCTCAAGGGCGGCACCGTGGTCAACCAGGACGGCGCGGGCCTGCGCGACGTCGCCGTGCGCGGCGGGCGTATCGCAGGCCTTGGCAGCTTCGATCCGGGCCAGGCGGCCGAGACGGTCGACTGCACCGGCCTGCACGTCCTGCCCGGCGTGATCGACAGCCAGGTGCATTTCCGCGAGCCCGGCCTCGACCACAAGGAAGACCTCGAATCGGGCTCGCGCGCGGCGGTCATGGGCGGCGTCACCGCCGTGTTCGAGATGCCCAACACCAACCCGCTCACCGTCACCGAGGCGGCGCTTGCCGACAAGGTCCGCATGGGCCGCCACCGCATGCACTGCGACTTCGCCTTCTGGGTCGGCGGCACGCGCGACAACGTCGCCGACATTCCCGAGCTCGAACGGCTGCCGGGTGCGGCCGGCATCAAGGTGTTCATGGGTTCGTCGACCGGCGATCTCCTGGTCGAGGACGACAGCGGGGTGAGGGCGATCCTGTCGGCCGCGCGCCGGCGTGCGGCCTTCCATTCGGAGGACGAGTTCCGCCTGCGCGAGCGCCTCGGCGAGCGGCTGGCGGACGATCCGCGCTCGCATCCGGTCTGGCGCGACGAGATCGCCGCGCTCCAGTGCACGCAGCGCCTGGTGCGCATCGCCCGCGAGACCGGCGCCAGGATCCATATCCTGCACCTGTCGACGGCGAAGGAGGTCGACTTCCTCGTCGCCCACAAGGACGTGGCCTCCATCGAGGTCACTCCGCACCACCTGACGCTGACCGACGAGGCCTATGCCCGCCTGGGCACCCTGGTGCAGATGAACCCTCCGGTGCGCGCGCCGCACCACCGCGACCGCCTGTGGTGGGGCCTGTCCCAGGGCCTGCTCGACATCTTCGGCTCCGATCACGCGCCGCATCTGCTGGAAGAAAAGCAGAAGCCCTATCCCGCCTCGCCCTCGGGCATGACCGGCGTGCAGACCCTGGTGCCGATCATGCTCGACCACGTCAATGCCGGTCGCATGAGCCTTGCCCGCTTCGTCGACATGACCAGCGCCGGCCCGGCGCGGCTGTTCCAGATCGCCCGCAAGGGCCGCATCGCGATCGGCTATGACGCAGACTTCACGGTCGTCGACCTGAAACGGCGCGAGACCATCCGCAACGACTGGATCGCCTCCAAATGCGGCTGGACGCCCTACGACGGCGTCGCGGTCACCGGCTGGCCGGTCGGCACCGTCGTGCGCGGCCACAAGGTCATGTGGGAAGGGGCGCTCGAAACGCCGTCGCGCGGCGAACCGGTCGTCTTCCTCGAAGCCCTGCCGCGCGGCTGAGCGATCCTGCCCCGGATCCTGCCCCGCGTCTGCCGGCAGATCGTTCAAGACGCTGCGTCATCCGGGATTGCGGCCCGACTGTGATCTGAACTACAGTTCGGATCTGGTAAATCGACTATTGATGCAAATGCTCAAGCTCGAATGGTTTGGTAACCCTCTTCGCTAACGCTAATTATACGCGACTGTCCTAGGGTCGCATCCGGGCTTGCACTGGTATTTCGTAACGCGAGGCTCTGGGGATGGGTAATTTCGAAGTCTTCGGCGGGACCGCCGCCGCCGCCCGTTTGGGGCGCAGGATTGTTGTCGCCGGCTGTGCAGCCATGCTGTTCGCCGGCATTTCCGTTTCCGTCCAGGCCCGCGATGCCGGCACCGGCGAGGCCCCCGACGCCCCCGACCACACGCCGCTGCAGCTGCTCGTGTCGCTGAAGGACCAGAAGATCAAGGTCTATCGCGGCACCGAACTGCTGCGCACCTCGCCGATCTCCTCCGGCAAGCCCGGCCACGGCACGCCGACCGGCGTGTTCTCCATCCTGGAGAAGCGCCGCAAGCATTTCTCCAACCTCTACAACAACGCGCCGATGCCGTTCATGCAGCGCCTGACCTGGTCGGGCGTCGCCCTGCACCAGGGTCACCTGCCCGGCTATCCGGCCTCGCACGGCTGCATCCGACTGCCGAAGGCCTTCGCGCAGGACCTGTTCGGCATGACCGAGCGCGGCGCCCATGTCCTCGTCACCCGCGACGAGGCGGCGCCCGAGCCGATCCGCCACGCCGCGCTGCCGCAGCCCTTCGTGCCGGGCACCTCGGTGGCCAGCCTGTCGCATGACACCATCCGCAACGACCCGGCCCTGCGCGGCTCGATCGACACCACGGCGCTGGAGCCGGAAGTCGCCCCGGCCGCGGTCGAACGCCCCGACTTCGGCTCGCCGCTGCGCATGATCGTCACCCCGCGCGACGGCGGCGACACGGTGCGCACCGTGCAGCGCCTGCTCGACCGCATGGGCTTTGCGCCCGGCCCGGTCGACGGCGTGCTCGGCCGCAGGACGCGCGAGGCGATCCGCCTGTTCCAGGAAGGCGCCGAACTGCCGATCACCGGCAACCTCACCGCCGGCCTGGTCAGCGCCCTCTACCGCGAAGCCGGTATGGACCAGCCGTCGACCGGCGTGCTGCGCATCCGGCGCAACTTCAAGGACATCTACGAGGCGCCGGTCGAACTCGTCGATCCGCTGGCGCCGATCGGCACCCATGTCTTCACAGCGCTGTCGTTCCGTCCCGGCGACACCAGCGTCGACTGGATGGCGGTGTCGGCGGAGCAGGCCGATGGCGTCACGCCGGCGTCCGTGCTCGACCGCGTCCGCCTGTCGGACAAGGTTCGCCGCGAGGTCGGCGTCATGCTGACGCCCGGCTCGTCGCTGATCGTCACCGACCGCAGCTTCGCTCGTGGCACGGGGCTCGGCACCGACTTCGTGGTCATGACCCGCTGATCGACCCGCCGCAGGCTCGCAGACCGGAAAGCCTCCCCTCGCGGGAGGCTTTTTGCTGTTTGCCGCGAAAATCCGGCCTTCCGTCACCCAACTGTCGTCAAGCGCGCGTATCGCTCCGCTGTTTTCCTGACCGACCACGCGATTCGGGAGAGAGCGATGCCGTCGAGCACCCTTGAGGCCTCCAGGGCCAGACTTAAGAAGGCCGTCCACCGCTCCAGCGCGACATCGCGCGACGGCATCCTGGAACGGCTGTTCACCTTCGCCTTCAAGGGGCTGGTCTATCCGCAGATCTGGGAGGACCCGGACGTCGACATGCAGGCGCTCAGGCTCCAGCCGCAATCGCGCATGATTGCCATTGCCTCCGGCGGCTGCAACGTGATGTCCTACCTGACCGCCGACCCGGCCGAGATCGTCGCGGTCGACCTCAACCGCGCCCATGTCGCCCTCGGCCGGCTGAAGCTTGCCGCCGCGCGCTACCTGCCGAACTACGACGCCTTCTACCGCTTCTTCGGCGAGGCGGACGAGAAGGCCAACGTGGCCGCCTACGAGCGCTTCCTGCGCGACCGACTGGATCCCGAGACCCGCGCCTACTGGGAGGGCCGCGACCTGGCCGGCCTCGGCCGCAGGCGCATCACCTTGTTTTCGCGTGACCTCTATCACCATGGCCTGCTCGGCTACTTCATCGGCGTCGGCCATTTCGTCGCCCGGCTCTACGGCATCGATCCCAAGCACATGGTCCGCGCCCGCAGCCTCGAAGAGCAGCGCAGCTTCTTCGACACCGCGCTGGCGCCCCTGTTCGACAAGCGTCTCGTGCGCTGGGCGACGTCCAAGAAGATGTCGCTCTACGGCCTCGGCATCCCGCCGGCGCAATACGAGGCGCTGGTCTCGGCCAGCGCCACCGGCGACATGTCGGAGGTGCTCAAGCGCCGCCTGGAGAAGCTCGCCTGCGACTTCTCGCTGCAGGACAACTACTTCGCCTGGCAGGCCTTTACCCGCGGTTATGCCCCGCGCGACGGCGAAAGCACCGGCGAGTCCGGCCCCCTGCCGCCCTATCTCAAGCGCGCGCATTTCGAGGCGATCCGCGAGCGGGCTGACCGGGTGCGCGTGCTCAACCGCAGCTTCACCGAGCATCTGGAGAGCGAGTCCGACGCCAGCCTGGATGCCTACGTGCTGCTCGACGCCCAGGACTGGATGACCGATGCCCAGCTCAACGGCCTGTGGAGCGAGATCACCCGCACCGCTCGTCCGGGCGCGCGGGTCGTCTTCCGCACTGCTGCCGAGCCGAGCCTGCTGCCCGGTCACGTGCGCGACGAGATCCTCGACCGCTGGACCTACGAGGAAGAGGAGAGCCTGGTGCTCGGGCGCAAGGATCGCTCGTCGATCTACGGCGGCTTCCACCTCTACGTCTTCAACGGCTAGGGCGATGGCTGCCGACGCCGACGCCGGCGCGCTGATGGACGCCGTCTACCGGCACCAGCGCCATATCTACGACCTGACCCGCAAATACTACCTGCTCGGGCGCGACCGGCTGATCGCCCGCCTCGACCCGGGCGATGGCGACACGGTGCTGGAACTGGGCTGCGGTACCGGGCGCAACCTGATCGCCGCGGCGCGCCGCTATCCGCGCACCCTGTTCTACGGCATCGACATCTCCTCGGAGATGCTCGACACGGCGGCCGCCAACGTCGCTCGCGCCGGTCTGGCGGATCGCATCGCGCTCGGCCTCGGCGACGCGTCGCGCTACGATGCAGGGGACCTGTTCGGCCGTGGCCGCTTCGACCGGGTGTTCTTCTCCTATTCGCTGTCGATGATCCCGACCTGGCGCGAAGCGCTTGCCGCCGGCAGCGACAGTCTGGCACCCGGCGGCCGGCTGTCGCTGGTGGACTTCGGCAGGCAGGAGCGTCTGCCGCAGGCGTTCCGGGCGGTGTTGTTCGCCTGGCTGAGGCAGTTCCACGTGACGCCGCGCGCCGACATGGCGGCCGAACTGGACGCGCTCGCGCTCCGTTTGGGCGCGACCGCAACGCTGGAGTCCCTGTACAGGGGCTATGCCGTCTATGCCGAACTGGCGGTTCCCGTTCAGTCGCCGGCGACGAAATAGTGGAGCGTGCCGTCCGGCCCGATGCCGACGCGGTAGAACAGCCATGCCCCGTAGGCGTCCATCTCGGCGAAGTCGGCGGCGGTGATGACGCGGTACATTTCCACCTTCTGCTCCGGCGTCAGCTTGGCGAAGGGGAAGCGGGCGAAATACGGCCAGACATACATTTCCTGCGCCGTGCCCTGGTCGACATGAACCCAGCCGGCTTCCAGCACGTCGAGCAGGATGGCGAGGATCTCCGCTCCGTCCGGATCGCCCGAGCTGTTGCGCAGGAACTCGATCGGGTCGTCGATCTCGGTGAACGATAGCGTCGGCATCACCTCGTTGGCTTCGAGCACCATCCGAAGGCGTTCGAGGTCGCCCGAGCGTGCCGCCTCGATCAGTTGTTCGCGCATGCGCGCCACCGGCTTTGGCAGCCCGTCGGTATCGTACTGGACCTTCGGCACCGCCAGCAGGTTCTGCGGCGGCGACCGCAGGCCGGAATCGATCTCCTCGTCCCGCATCAGGGGCTCGATGTCTTCCGCCGGGATGCCGGGCGACGGCCTCTCGCCGCCGTTTTCGACGACCGGCGGCTCGATGCGAATCGTTTCCGTGCGCACGGTCGCCGCCGTGGCCGGGGCGATCGTCGCGGCAAACAGGAGCGCAAGGACAAGGCGGCAACGGGCCATGGCGACAGACTCGGGAGTTCGGGACGCGTCTGCGTATTCATACACGGGTCGCGCTGCCCGTGGCCACCGTTATCGGCCCTGCGGACGGCATCGACCGCTCCGGCCAGGAAATCCGCCTGCGCGGGCGAACGTGTTTGACGGGTGGTCCCGACGCCTTTTAAGAAGCCCCTGAGAGGAACGGGAGAGGCAGTGCGAATGGAGGTCAATCTCGCTTACCTGCTGATCGGGCTGGCCATCGGCGTCATCACCACGGCGCCCGTCGGTCCGGTCAACGTCATGGCGATCCAGCGGGCCTTCCATCGCGGCTTTCATCACGGCTTCGTCGTCGGCCTAGGTGCCGTCGCTGCCGACACGCTCTATGCCGCCGTCGCCGTGTTCGGCATTTCGGCGGTCGCCCATTTCGTCGAGGGCCACGACAACGCCATCCAGGCGGTCGGCGGGGTGCTGCTGATCGTCTTCGGCTACAAGGTGATGCAGGTCCATCCGCACCTGGACACCAAACCCTTGGGCCGCGGCGGCAGCGATTGGGGGGCGATGACCGGCGCCTTCCTGATGACCCTGACCAACCCGGGCGTGGTACTCGGCTTCGTTGCCATCTTCGGCAGCCTGGGCGAATGGGCCCCCGATCTTGGCGACCATGTCGGCGCCCTGTTCATGGTCGCCGGCGTCGCCGGCGGCGCCACCCTGTGGTGGGCCTTCGTCGCCGGTGCCGTGTCGCTGCTGCGCGACCGGCTGACGGACGCCTGGCTCGACGGCGTCAACCGCGTCGCCGGTCTGGCGCTGATCGGCTTCGCCGTTTTGATCTACCTGCGCCTGGCGCTGATCTATTTCGGCTGAGGCGGACCGGCGCCTACTGCAGCACGCGGTTGACGGAATAGTCGCCGCGCTGGATGCGTTCGGGTAGTCCCTCCGCCAGTTTGGCGACGGCATCCTCACCGTAGGTCGAGACGAGGTCCGCGAGTGCGGTGAACATGGCGGCGTGGGCGACCGCATCCGTGTCGACGCCGCAGGCGATGGCTTCGGCCCAGGCGTCGTGGATGAAGCCGAGCGCCGCGCGCCGGATATCCTCGTCCTCCGCATAGTGCCCGTCGGCGGCCATGTCGCTGAAATCGTCGTTGGTCATTCTATTCCTTAACAGTTTCCCGCCCGGATGTGCCGTCCCGGGGCGGAGGCCCTCTCGAATCTCGCCCGTGACACTAGCATGGCTAAAGTTCACGATAACCAAGTGTGAAGGCAATCTTAACCGCCGCCCACAAAATAAACGAAAATGGTTAAGCCTTTGGTAACGCTTGGGGCAGGGGTCAGCGGCTGTAGCGGCTGGTGACGTCGCGGGAAATGTCGGCGCCTTCCCCGATATAGCGGTTCATCGCGATGCGGGCCGACGGCGTGCAGGTCCGATAGACGGAGGCGAAGCCGCGGTAGCCCTGGTTGAAGCGCTCGACGAAGCGGCGTCGGCGCGCCTCGTCCAGGGCTTCGGCGTCCAGCAGGTCCTGCATGCGGTCGCGCCAGCTCGGGCTGTCCTGCGCCGCGCACAGCGGGCGCAGGTAGTGCAGGGCGCCGAGGATTTCCGACAGACGCATGAGCTGGGGCTCGTAGGGCGGCTCGTCCGCCGCCTGTTGAGCCGCGGCGGCGCCGCCGAGAAGCGCGCAAAGGCACAGGGTAGCCGCGACCCGCAGCGCGCGGCGCCGCGGGGGCAGGGGATCGGGAAGGAGCCGGTGACGCCGCATGCGGCGGATATTGCGCATTCCGCAGCGCCGCCGCAAGCCTTGCGCGGGGCGAGTTGGCGGGGAACCCACCCGGTCCGGTCGGACTGTTCCCCCGGATGGGCCTTCAGCCTGCGCCGAGCAGCCTGCGGATGCGTGCCGGCGTGCCCGGCGTCGTCTGCAGCGCGTCGAGGTCGTCCAGCGCTACGAAGGCGGTCGCGTCGGCGTCGTCGCCGGCCCTGGGCTCGCCGGCGCTGTGCGGTCCGGTGTAGACGGCGAGCACGAAATGCGCGTCGATTCGGCCGTCGGCGCCGCGCTCGATGAGGTCGACGACATCGACCGGTCCCTCGAGATGCGCGGTCACGCCGGTCTCCTCCAGCAGTTCGCGCTCCGCTGCCGCGCGCAGCGTCTCGCCCAGCTCGACGAGCCCGCCGGGCAGGCTCCAGTGGCCGAGGAAGGGCTGCTTGCCGCGCCGGACCAGCAGCACGCGGTCGCCGCGGTGGCACAGGATGCTGACGCCGAGCAGGGGCTGGGCGGGAAAACGGCGTGAGTCGGACATGGGACCTTGTCGCACAGCTCCCGGTCGGTGGCGATTCGCTTGTTCGTCCCGTCCAGCCCGATTGAACAGGGTCAGGCGAACAGGGCGTCGATCTCGGCCTGCGCCTCGTCGCCCTCGTGGGCGAGCGCCTTGGCGTCGACATGGCCATGGATGACGCCGCTCGCCATGGCGATCAGCGGCTTGATACGGTGCGTCGCCGTCTCGGCCACCTGCACGGACACGACGGCCGGATCCGGTGCCGCGCGGATCGCCTCCTGCGCGCTGAGAACGGCATCGTTGATCTGCTCGACCAGCCGCTCCAGGTGGCAGCGTAGCCGCACCGGCGCAGCCCTGTAGGCCTGCACCGCGAGCTGCTTTTCGGAAAAGGTGGAGTTCTCGAAATGGCTCTCGTAGTCGGCCGGCTCCCAGTCGAGCACGTCCTCGGCGCATTCCGGCATCGCCGGCAGCATTTCGAGCAGCATGACCACTTCGTTGAAATGATTCAGGTAGTCGGTCGCGAGGCCGGTCGCCGGATTGATGTTGGCGCGCTCCAGCTTGTCGGCAGCCAGCATACCGGCCCCCAAGACTGGATCCTCCTGCGTCATGCCTTGCCCCCGTGCACCCATCGTCGTGAAAGCCTACGCTGGCTTCGTTGCCAAACAGCTAACTTAGCGATATCAGCGCTTTCATGTGCGGACGCTACAGCCTGACGGCGACGCCGGAGGAGGGGCGGGAGCGGTTCGGCTATTCGGACAGTCCCGACTTTCCTCCGCGTTACAACATAGCCCCGACCCAGCCGGTCGCGATCGTGCGCCGCGAGCACGGCGCGCGCCGCTTCGCGCTCGCCCGCTGGGGACTGGTACCCTCCTGGGTCAAGGATCCGGCGAGCTTCACGCTGCTGATCAATGCCCGTGCCGAGACCGCCGCCGACAAGCCGTCGTTCCGCGCCGCCATGCGCCACCACCGCTGCCTGTTTCCCGCCAGCGGCTTCTACGAGTGGCGGCGTGGTCCGCAGGGCAGCCAACCCTGGTGGATCCGCCCGCGCGACGGCGGGGTCATGGCCTTCGCCGGCCTCTGGGACACATGGTCCGATCCTGATGGCGGCGACATCGACACCGCCGCGATCCTGACCGTCGAGGCCAATCGGACCATGGGCGCTATCCACCACCGCATGCCCGCCATCCTGATGCCCGACGCCTTCGACGCCTGGCTCGACACCGCCGCCGTACAGGTCGGGCAGGCGCGCGCCCTGCTACGGCCCGCCCCGGACGACTATCTGGAGGCGGTGCCCGTCTCCGCGCGGGTCAACTCCGTCGCCAACGACGATCCTGGCCTGCAGCAGCCCGCCGAACCGCTTTCTGCCGCGGAACCCGTGCCGAAGCGTGCGCGGGCGGTCCGGTGCGACGCGGCGGACGACCAGCTCGACCTGTTCTGAGCGCCGCCGCCGGGGGCGGCACGCAAATCCGCTGTGCTTTTGCCGGCGCCGGCGCTATGACCCGGCGCGAACGCATTGCTGGCGCAGCACGAGGGACGACCATGCAGGATTTCGACGAGGACGCCCTGGCGGAGGCCTACAACCGCGGCCTGGAACTGGAGAAGGCCGGCGACCGTGACGCCGCCGCCGAGGCCTACCGGCAGGCGCTGGCGATCGATCCGGCCGACCATTGCGGCGCCGCCGTGCGCCTCGCCGCCATGGGCCGTGCCGAGGCGCCTGCCAGGATGCCCGACGCCTATGTCGCCACCCTGTTCGACCAGCACGCCGACGTCTTCGACGAGATCCTGGTCGACCGGCTCGGCTATTGCGTGCCGCTGATGGCGCGCGAGCTGCTGCGCGCCCATGCCTCCGGCCGCTTCGCCCGCGTGCTCGATCTGGGCTGCGGCACCGGGCTGACCGGCGAGGCGCTGCGCGACGTTGCGGACCACATCACCGGCGTCGACCTGTCCGAGCGCATCGTCGAACTCGCCTACGATCGCGGCGTCTACGAGGATCTCTATGTCGGCGAGGCGGTCGAGTTCCTGGAGGAGTTCGAGGACGAGGACGGCAGCGTGCCGCGCTACGACCTGATCGCCGCCACCGACGTGTTCCCCTATCTCGGCGCCGCCGAGCGCATCGTCGCCGGTGCCGCCGCGCGCCTTGTCTCCGGCGGCCTGTTCGCCTTCTCCACCGAGACCCTGCCGGAGGCGGTGCTCGCCGGCCGGCCCTACATGGTCGGCGCCCGCCACCGCTTCGCCCATGCGCTCGACTACCTGCGCGGCCTCCTCGCTGCCCAGGGCTTCACCGTGCTTGCCGCCGACCCGATCACCGTCCGCCTGGAGGAGGGCGAGCCGGTCCCCGGCCATCTGGTGCTGGCGCGGCTCGGATAGGAGCGGGCCGGGCGGAACCGGGCTCGAGATCGACCTCGTCGCGTGACCGCAGCCGGATCGCGCCCTACAGCACCCGGCCCGGATTGAGCGTGTCGTTCGGGTCGAAGGCCGCCTTCACCCGCCGCATCAGGTCGAGTTCGAGCGGGCTCTTGACCTCGCGCAGCAGTTCGCGCTTCAGCCGGCCGATGCCGTGCTCGGCCGAGATCGAGCCGTTGAACGCGTGCACGATGCCGTGCACGAGCGCGTTCATCTCGTCCCAGCGCGCGAGATAGGCCTCCTTGTCGGCGCCGACCGGCTGGCTGACGTTGAAGTGGATGTTGCCGTCGCCAAGATGTCCGAACGGCACCGGCCGGCAGCCCGGCACCATGGCGCCGACCGCCACCATCGCCGCGTCCAGAAAGGCCGGAATCGAGGCCACCGGCACCGACACGTCGTGCTTGATCGAGCCGCCCTCGTAGCGCTGCACCTCCGACATGCCGTGGCGGATGTGCCAGAACGCCTGCGCCTGGGCGACGCTTTCTGCAAAGGCGGCGTCCTCGACCAGCCCCTTCTCGAACGCCTCGCCGAGGATCGCCTCCATCAGGTCGCGCACCGGGAAGGCGTCCGTGCCGCTCGACAGCTCCATCAGCACGTACCAGGCATGCTCGCCCGCCAGCGGGTCGCGCGCGCCGGCGAGGTGGCGCAGGCAGAATTCCAGCCCGACGCGCGGCATGACCTCGAAGCCGGTCAGGATTGGCCCGGCCTGCGCCTTGGCGGCCGAGAACAGGGCGAGTGCCGCATGCGGGTCGGCCAGGCCGACGAAGGCGACCTCGAGCTTCTTCGGCCTGGGGAAAAGCTTCAGCGTGGCGGCCGTGATCACCCCGAGCGTGCCCTCCGCGCCGATAAACAATTGTTTCAGATCGTATCCGGTGTTGTCCTTGCGCAGGGCCCTTAGCCCGTTCCAGACGTCGCCGTTGGCCAGCACCACCTCCAGCCCGAGCACCAGTTCGCGCGTGTTGCCGTAGGCGAGCACCGCCGTGCCGCCGGCGTTGGTCGACAGGTTGCCGCCGATCTGGCAGGAGCCCTGCGAGCCGAGCGCGAGCGGGAACAGCCGGTCGACCGCCTCGGCCTCCCGCTGCAGCGTCTCCAGCACCACGCCGGCCTCCACGGTGATGGTGAAGCCCTCCGGGTCGATGCCGCGCACCCTGTTCATCCGGCCGAGCGAGAGTACGATTTCCTCGCCGGATTCCACCGGAATCTGGCCGCCGACAAGACCGGTATTGCCGCCCTGCGGCACGATCTTGAGGCCGTTCGCGTCGGCGTGGGCGAGCACCGCGCTGACCTCCGCCGTCGAGCCGGGGCGCAGCACCATCGGCGTCACGCCCTGGTAGAGATCCCGCCACTCGACCAGATAGGGCGCCTTGTCGGCGGCTTCGGTCAGCACGTTGGCGGCGCCGATGAGGGAGGCGAACTGGGCGGCGTGGTCGTTTCGCGCCATGGCGGAAGGTCCTCGTGAAGGCAGGGTGAGGGGCGGGCGATCTGGACGCCGCGCGCTAGCATATTGCCGCGCCCCGGTCCAGTCGACGGCGCGTCGCGCTGCGCTGCGGTGACTTGATGGAATGGGGGGGCTGTGCCATAGGAAGCCGGCCCGCCGGGCGGACGGATGGAATGCTTCTGGAGATGAAGATGGCGGAAACGCGCGGACTGATGAACGGCAAACGCGGCCTGATCATGGGCGTGGCGAACAACCGGTCGATTGCCTGGGGAATCGGGAAGGCGCTTGCCGATGCCGGTGCCGAGCTGGCGCTCACCTATCAGGGCGATGCGCTGAAGAAGCGCGTCGAGCCGCTCGCCGACCAGCTCGGCGCCATCGTCGCCGGCCATTGCGACGTCACCGACGCCGCCTCGATCGACGCCGTGTTCAAGACCCTGGAGGACACCTGGGGCCGGATCGACTTCCTGGTCCATGCCGTCGCCTTCTCCGACAAGGACGAACTGACCGGCCGCTACGTCGACACCACGTCCGACAACTTCGACCGCACCATGAACATCTCCTGCTACTCGCTGACCGCCGTCACCCAGCGCGCCGAGAAGCTGATGACCCAGGGCGGCTCGATCCTGACGCTGACCTACTACGGTGCGGAGAAGGTCATGCCGCACTACAACGTCATGGGCGTCGCCAAGGCCGCGCTCGAGGCCAGTGTGAAGTATCTCGCCGCCGACCTCGGCCCGCAGAACATCCGCGTCAACGCCATTTCTGCCGGTCCGATCAAGACGCTGGCCGCCTCCGGCATCGGCGACTTCCGCTACATCCTGAAGTGGAACGAGTACAACGCCCCGCTGCGCCGCACCGTCACCATCGAGGAGGTCGGCGACGCGGCCCTGTTCCTCTTGTCCGACCTCGGTCGCGGCGTCACCGGCGAGATCCAGCACGTCGACTGCGGCTACAACATCGTCGGCATGAAGGCCGTCGACGCGCCGGACATCTCGGTCGTCAAGGACTGAGGCCGCATCCGATCCCGAATCCGGATGCTGTGCAGGAAGGGCCGGATCCCGGTCGTCCGCCGGCCCCGGATCGGGTGCCGGCGACATCCGCCGGCCCTCGCACCGCGTAAACGGAAGCAGATCGGTTCGCACCGGAGCGTTTCATGACCGCCGTGCCTCTGCCCGACGTCCTGATCTTCGTCCGCCACGGCCAGACCGACTGGAACGCGGAAGGCCGGATGCAGGGCCAGCAGGACATCCCGCTCAACGACACCGGCCGCGCCCAGGCGCGCCGCAATGGCGCCGCGCTTGCCGCGTTCCTGCGCGCCGAGGCGCTGTCCGTCGGCGATTTCCGCTTCCTTGCCTCGCCGCTCGGCCGCACGCGCGAGACGATGGAACTGCTGCGCGCCGAGATGGGCCTGCCGCCGCAGGACTACGGCCTCGACGATCGGCTCAAGGAGCTCACCTTCGGTGCCTGGGAGGGCTACACGCTGGAGGAACTGGCCGGCCGCACGCCCGACCTCGTCGCCGCGCGCAAGGCGGACAAGTGGGGCTTCGTCGCGCCCGGCGGCGAGAGCTACGGCATGCTGTCGGTGAGGATCGGCGGCTGGCTGCGGAGTGTCGACGGCCCCAGCGTCGTGGTCACCCACGGTGGCGTCATCCGCGTCCTGCACGGCCTGCTGCTCGCCGTTCCGCCCGCCGAGGTGCCGAAGCTCGACGTGCCCCAGGATACGGTCTGGATCTGGCGCCACGGCAGCCTGACCCGGATCTGATCGGGCTTTGCCCGCTCAGTTCTCGACCTGCAGGTCGTACAGCACCTTCTTGCCGTTCTCGACGTCGAAGAACACGCGCACGGTCATGCCGGGCTGAAGGTCGTCGATGTAGAAGTCGAGCGGAAAGGCATAATCGTTGCCGTCCGATAGCGAGATGGTCGCGGTTTCCGGATCGATCCGCACGATCTTGCCTTCCGACTCGTCGGCAAGCGCGGCGCTCGCGGCAAGGCCGGCGAACGCGACGGCGGCAAGGCGGGCAAACATCTGTCTCATGTCGAACTCCGAACAGGGTCGCGCCGCGCCATCCGGCCGGCGGCGGTCGTTCTCGGGCGGGGGCCGTTCCGGGTCGGACGGCCGGTCCGCGGAGATTAAACGCGACGATGGGGAAAACAGAAGGCGAATTCGCGGCAATTCAAAGATTTCCCGGTTCCCGGCCGCGGGTCCGTTGCCGTCATGGCATTTGACCCCCCGCCGTTTCCAACCTAGAAACCGGCGACAGACCCTGCCGTCACAGCCTGGATCCGCCCATGTCGCACAACACCTTCGGCCATCTGTTTCGCGTCACCACCTGGGGCGAAAGCCACGGTCCGGCGATCGGCTGCGTCGTCGACGGCTGCCCGCCGCTGATCCCGCTCACCGAGACCGACATCCAGGGCTACATGGACAAGCGCAAGCCGGGCCAGTCGAAGTTCACCACCCAGCGGCAGGAAGCGGATGCGGTCAGGATCCTCTCGGGGGTCATGGTCGACGCGGACGGCGTGCAGAAGACCACCGGCACGCCGATCTCGCTGCTGGTCGAGAACACCGACCAGCGGTCCAAGGACTATTCCGAGATCCGGGACCGCTACCGTCCGGGCCACGCCGACTACACCTACGACGCCAAGTACGGCATCCGCGACTACCGCGGCGGCGGCCGCTCCTCGGCGCGCGAGACCGCCATGCGCGTCGCTGCCGGCGCCGTCGCCCGCAAGGTCATTCCCGGCATTACCGTCCGCGGCGCCCTGGTCCAGATCGGCCCGCACCGGATCGACCGCGCCGCGTGGGACTGGGCCGAGGTCGACAACAATCCGTTCTTCTGTCCCGACAGGGCGGCCGCCGAGCGCTGGGCCGACTACCTGTCCGGCATCCGCAAGGCCGGCTCGTCGGTCGGGGCGGTGATCGAGGTGGTCGCCGAGGGCGTGCCGGCGGGCCTCGGCGCGCCGCTCTACGGCAAGCTCGACCAGGACATCGCCGCCGCGCTGATGTCGATCAACGCGGTCAAGGGCGTCGAGATCGGCAACGGCTTCGCCGCCGCCGAACTGACCGGCGAGGACAACGCCGACGAGATGCGCGCCGGCGCCGACGGCAGCCCGTCCTTCCTGTCCAACAACGCTGGCGGCATCCTCGGCGGCATTTCCTCCGGCCAGCCGGTGGTGGCGCGCTTCGCGGTCAAGCCGACGTCGTCGATCCTGACCCCGCGCCGGTCGGTGACGCGCCAGGGCGATGAGGTCGACGTCATGACCAGGGGTCGTCACGACCCCTGCGTCGGCATCCGCGCGGTGCCGGTCGGCGAGGCCATGCTCGCTTGCGTGCTCGCCGACCATGCCCTGCGCCACCGCGGCCAGATTGGCTGACCTGATCGGCTGACCGCGGCGGGCGTGCCGCGCCCTACATCAGGTATTGCTTGAAGAAGGCGATGGTGCGCTCCTCGGCCAGCTGCGCCGCAGCGGCGTCGTAGCGCGGCGTGGTGTCGTTGTGGAAGCCGTGGTTGACGCCCGGATACATGTACGCCGTGTAGGTCTTGCCGGCCGCCTTCAGCGCCGCCTCGAACGCCGGCCAGCCTTCGTTGATGCGTTCGTCCATTTCGGCAAAGTGCAGCAGCAGCGGCGCCTGGATCGCGGTGGCGTCCTCCGGCCTCGGCTGCCGGCCGTAGAACGGCACGCCGGCGGCCAGTTCCGGATAGGCGACGGCGATGGCGTTGACCACGCCGCCGCCGTAGCAGAAGCCGACCGCGCCGACCTTGCCGGTGCTGTCGTTGCGTCCCGTCAGGTACTCGAAGCCGGCGAAGAAGTCGTTCATCAGCTTGGTCGCATCGACGCTCTGCTGCAGTTCGCGGCCCCTGTCGTCGTTGCCCGGATAGCCGCCGACCGAGGTCAGCCCGTCCGGCGCCAGCGCCATGAAGCCGGCCTTGGCCATGCGCCGCGCCACGTCCTCGATATAGGGGTTGAGACCGCGGTTCTCGTGGATGACCAGCACCGCCGGCAGCGTGCCGGTCGCGCCCGCCGGGCGCACCAGATAGCCGTTCACCTCGCCGTGGCCGTTGGGCGAGGGATAGGTGATGCGGCTCGCCTCGATGCCGGCGTCGTCCGGCGCCACCTGCTGGGCGAGTGCGTAGTTCGGCGCCAGCTGGTCGAGCAGCATCGCCGCGGTGATGCCGCCGACGGCGAATTTCGCCGCCTTGTCCAGGAACTCGCGCTTGGTGATGCGCCCGTGGGCGTAGAAGTCGTAGAGATCCAGCAGTTCCTGCGGGAAATCCTTCGCCGTCTTGCGGCGGATCGGCGTCATCTCGTTCATCGGGTTCCTCCTCGGGTGTCTGCGCCGGTCGGGGTGGCGGATCCTTCGGAGGTCGCCACCTGGGTCCTGGGCTGTGTCTCGGCGATCTCCAGGATCAGCTTGCGCCGGACGGCCTCGGCGAAGGTCGCCGGGCTGTCGGCCGTCACCACGAAGGCGCCCGGCCCGCCGATGATCCAGCGCGCGAAGGCGTCCTCAAGGTCATAGGCGGCCGGCCGGCCCGAGCAGTTGCGGCACAGCACGGCGAGGCCGTTGATGACGATGCCCGCCGCGACGACCTCGGCGCGCGCCACCGGCAGCGGCACGCCGTGCCAGTTGTTGGCGCTGTCGGCCGACAGGTCGATCACCCGGCGGATGCCGGTGATGCCGTTGTCGTCGATCAGCCGCTTGCCGAATAGCAGGGCCGAGCCGATGGCGTTGCGGCCGAAGGCACGCCGCGGCGGTCCGGAAAGGGCCTGCGCGAAGCGCGCCGCGCTCTCCGGCCCGTCGATGATCGTCCAGTCGACGACGACGTCCTGCGACGTCGCCCCGCCCCATTCGACATAGGTGACCGCGATGCGGCCGATGAGGTTGTCCTGGATCGCGCCGATCACCGCCGGATCGGTGATCGCGGTGGCATAGCCCTGGCGCTGGAAGCGGATCTCGTCGTCGTCGATCGAGCCGGTCGCGTCGGCGAGCAGCACGAGTTCCAGGTCGACCTCCTCGGCCGCCGCCGGCACGGCAACCGCCAGCAGCCAGGCCAGCAACCAGACTGTCGGCGCGATCCGCCGCAGCGGGGAAACCGTCGTCATTCCGCCAGGTCCGGCCATGATCGTGTCCGTCGTTTCCGATCGGATCCAAGCCTAAGCGGTCGGGCCGGGACGTACCACTGCGCGGGCGCCCGCGCACGGCTTTGTGATCGGCCGTGATGCTAGCGGGCGGCGGCCGCGGCGGCGGCGAACAGCGTCTCGTCGTCGAGCGGGTAGGGCGCCAGCGGCGCGCCTTCCCCCGCCGTGATCCGCGTGTCGGCGACGGCGAAGACATAGACGCCGCCCTTGCCGCGCGGCGCGACGACATAGCGTTCCTCCAGGCTGCGCGCGTCGCCGACGCAGCGCGAGAAGCCGGTCAGCAGACTGGCGCCGTCGACGCTGCGCCGCTGCGAGCCGGACTGGAACGCGCCCTCGCAGGTCTTGGCCGAATCCGAGATCATCGCCGCCATCAGCTGCTGCTCGCTGGCGTAGTCGCCCTCCTCGAAGATATGCGCGGCGAGCAGGCGCGCCGCGTTGCCGGCGACCGCATGCACCCCCTGGTAGTCCTCCGTGCGGTCGTCCTCGTCGATGAACGACAGTCCCGACAGCCTGGCCTTGCCCATCAGGTTGAACAGCGCCTGGGTCGCCTCGATCTGCAGCTTCGGATCGGGCGCGGCCTCGCCGCCGTCGTCCTCCTGCGCCGGCTGCTCGGGCGGCGCCGCGCCGGCGATCGCCGGCCCGGCGCCGTAGCGCGCCGCGTTGACCCGCACGCAGTCGGCCAGCCGCGCCATCAGCCGCGACGTGCCGGTCAGGCGGAAGTCGTAGCTGCGCTGGCCGTCGTGGATGAACATCGCCTGACCGCGCCGGAAGCGGGTGATGATGTAGCCGTCGGCGGGCATCGGCATGCGCGCCAGCGTCGCGTCGATCACCGTCGCCGTGCCCTGGCGCCAGTCGCCGCGGTCGATGCGGTAGGACAGCGTGAAGCTGCTGCCGACCTTCAGCGTCCAGTTGGGCGACGAGAAGCCGAGGAACCAGTTGTAGCTGCCGTCGACCTGAACGCTCAGCGTGATGCCGTTGACGTAGCTGACGCTGGCGACGCAGGAGGCGAACTTGCCGGTCGCGTCGTCGACATAGGCGTTGCCGTTCCAGTTGCCGGTCTTGAAGCTGTCGACCTGGCGCGCCGCCGCCGGCGTCGCCGCCAGCGCCAGCCAGCCGCCGGCGAGCAGGGCCATGCCGAAGGCGGCTGTGCGAAGGGCTGTCATGTCCGCGTCTCTCTCCCCGTCCGATGCGCCGCCCGCCGCGGCGCCTGTCCAGCCCTGTCGGCTGCCTCGGACCATATTGGACCGGATCGGCGCGGCAAGGCGACTCCGGACTTTCCATTAGTCCTGCCGCCCCAGTCGCAACCCTAGTCGCAACCCCGGCCCCCTGGCGTCAGGGGTCGAGGATCTCGGTCGCTTCGATCTTGATGTCGAAGCCCTCGAGCCCGACGTAGTGCCGCTCGCGCGAGGCGAGCAGCCGGATCGAGCCGACGCCGAGGTCCTTCAGGATCTGCGCGCCGAGGCCGACCTCGCGCCACTGTTCCTGGCGCGCCTGCGCCGAGCCGTGGCCCTCGTTTTCGGCCGCCTCCAGGTCGGAGCGCGCGCGCCGCGACTGGCGCGCCACGCCGACCGAGCCCTCGCGCAGGTAGACGATCACGCCGCGCCCGCGCTCGGCGAAGGCGCGCATCACCTCGTCCAGCGGCTGGGTCGCGCCGAACACGTCGTCGAGCACCGATTCCAGCTGCAGCCGCACCGGCACGTTGCGCCCGTCCAGGATGTCGCCGAACACCACCGCGACATGGTGCATCGGGTCGTAGGGCGTCTCGTAGGTGACCGCATAGGCGGGGCCGGCCACCGTCTGTACCGGCTGCTCGTTGATGCGCTCGATCAGCCGCTCGGTGCGCTGGCGCCAGGCGATCAGGTCCGACACCGACACCATCTTCAGCCCGTGCTCGGCGGCGAAGGCCGCCACCTCGGCGCCGCGTTTGACCGTGCCGGTGTCGTTGACCAGCTCGGAGATGACGCCGACCTCCTCCAGCCCGGCGAGCCGGCACAGGTCCACCGCTGCCTCCGTGTGGCCGGAGCGCATCAGCACGCCGCCGTCCTTGGCGATCAGCGGGAAGATGTGCCCAGGGCGCACGAAGTCGCCCGCGCCCGCGTTCGGGTTGGCCAGCGCGCGCACCGTCGAGCAGCGCTCCTCTGCGGAAATGCCCGTCGTCAGCCCGTGCCGGTAGTCGACCGAGATGGTGAAGGCGGTCGCCAGCGGCGCGTCGTTGCTGGACACCATCGGGTCGAGCCTGAGCCGCCGGGCCGCCGCCGGTGTCATCGGCGCGCAGACGATGCCGGATGTGTGACGGACGATGAACGCCATCTGCTCCGGCGTCACCTTCGACGCCGCGACGATCAGGTCGCCCTCGTTCTCGCGGTCGTCGTCGTCGGTGACGACGACGATCTCGCCGCGCTCGAACGCACGGATCGCTTCGGCTACACGGGCCTGGGACACGGGATGCTCCTTGGTGGTTGAAAGGCCGAGAAAGTCGTTGGGGGTGACGGCGCCGCCGGTCGCCTCGCAGATGCGCCGCGCCATGTCGCGCGACACCCACGCTCCCGGATCGTTGCACAGGGCGGTGACGGAGGCCGCCGACAGGCCGGCGCGGCGCGCGAAGGCGCTGCGGGTCTCTCCCTTCTCGGCCAGCCAGTGATCCAGTCTCATGCCCCGCTTCTACCCCGCCGCCCCGACCCTGACAAGAAACTGGACGACGATTTTTCAGTGATACTGAAATTTCGTTCCTTGTGCGGGGTCGTCACCCCTCCCGCGTCGCCCGCCTGGCCTCGTCCTCCATGCGCGCCCGCACGGCCGCCAGGAACGCCTGGAACAGCCGCCGGTGCACGCGCCGGTAGATCAGGAACTCGGGATGCCACTGCACCCCGGCGAGGAAGCGGGCGGCCGGGCATTCGACCGCCTGCGGCACGCCGAACTCGTCGCGGGCGACGATCGCCAGCCCGTCGCCGAGCCGGTCGATCGCCTGGTTGTGCAGGCTGTTGACGCGCAGTCGCTCGCGCTCGTGGATCTCGCCGAGCCGGCTGCCGGGGGTGAAGCTGACGGTCTTGCGCGGCAGCGGCGTCCACATCTTCGGCACGCCGGTGAACACCGCGCGCACATCCTGGTGCAGCGAGCCGCCGAGGTGGACGTTGATCATCTGGGCGCCCCGGCAGATGCCGAGCACGGGGATGTCGCGTGGGCAGGCATGGGCCAGCACGGCGAGTTCCATCTGGTCGCGCGCCGGATCGATGCGCGCGTCGACCGGCGTGTCGGCCAGATAGAGGTCGGGCGCGATGTCGTCGCCGCCGCCGATGATGAAGCCGTCGAAGCCGGACAGGTCGTAGGGCCGGCGCGGCGCCACGAGGCGCACCGGCCGCGCGCCGGCGAGCCGCAGTGCCAGCCAGTAGAACCACCACATGTAGCGTCCGCCGCCGAGCGAGGTGGTTACGCCGATGACCGGCCGCCGTGTCACGACAGCAGCAGCCATTCGCTTGCCTTGATCGCCCAGCGGCCGTCCGTGCCGGCGGCGTGGTGGCGGCGGTAGGCCTCGCCCATGGCGGCCAGCAGCGCGCCGTTCTCGGCCAGCCGCTCGACCAGGCACCAGCGGTTCCATTCCAGCAGGATGCCCCAGTCCGGCTCGCCGAGGCGCGAATCCGGCAGCCGGTAATGGAAGGTCGGCCGCGCCTTGATCAGCGGATCGTGGACCGCCCGCTGCACCCGCTCCGCGTCCAGCCAGGCGAACAGCGGCATCAGGTCGAGCTCGCGGTTGCGCGTCGGATTGGCGGCGAGATAGTCGTCCATCAGCGTGCCGAGGTCGGGCTTGTAGTCCGGCGCGACCACCTTCATCGCGTAGGCGCGCGGGAACGGGTCGGCGAAGGGCGCGATGCGCCGCGTCGCATGCAGGTCGATCGCCGCCCTGAGCCAGTCCGACAGCAGCAGGTAGGCCTTCAGCATCGCGGTCAGGTAGTCCGCGTCCGCCGAGGCGATTTCCGGGTTGAGCTGGGCGGCGAAGGCATAAAGCGGGCTTGACCGCGTGCTTTCCGCCCCCGCGTCGCGCAGCGCCGCGACCAGCGTCTCGATCTCGGGCAGCCGGTCGAGCGACACCGGTGGACAGACGATCTCGCACGGCACCAGATAGGCCGACAGGTCGCCGAGCACCTTGCGGAATCCGGCGCGGAACCGGAACAGGAATTCCTTCGCCGGATCGCCTGCCGCCGCCGTCGCGTCGTTCTCGCCCGGCGCGGCATGGACATACTGGCTGTCGAGTTCGCACACGAAGGCGCCGAGCGCGGTGTCGCGCACGAAGAAGCGATGCGGGTCCTCCTCGGCGATCGAACCGCCGTAGAGCGCCTGCACCAGCCGCGCGCCGTCGCGGGCGCTGATCGCGGCGAATTCCAGTTCGACGCCGATCCGGCGCGGCTTTCCGTCCGGTCCGGCTGTTCGCGGCGGTTTCAGCATCGTCGTTGAAAGGCTCATCGGCATCCCGGGGTGGCAGGTCGGCGGGCGGCACGGCGGGTCCCGTCGTGCCAACGCGTCCGGCGTCGGAAGGTTCACGGAGTCGGAAGTCTAAAGCATATTCCGACCGGATCGAATCGATCCGGTCGATAAGACTATGCTCCGGTGAGCAAGCTGGAGCGATGTCTTGTCGATCAAGCGGTTCCGCTCGACCGGAAGGGCTCTCCGGGCGGGGGGCGCCATGCTCAAGCCTTCTCGTACACCGCCACCCGCGATACGAACGCCGGTTCGACCGAGACCCGCCGCAGCCCGCCGGCGCCGAACAGGGCGTCGAGGTCCTCCGTCAGGTAGGAGGCGTAGTAGGGCTCGTGGAAGAGCTGCGGGAACAGCGACAGCAGGCCGTCGTAGTCCGGCACGTCGCCGCGCTGCAGGCTGTCGACGAACAGCAGCCGTCCGCCCGGCTTCAGCACCCGCGCGATCTCGGTCGCCGCCGTCTTGCGGATCTTCGGCGGCAGTTCGTGGAACAGGTAGATGCAGCTGACCACGTCGAGACTGGCATCGGCGAACGGCAGCGACTCGGCGAGGCCGGCGGCGAAGCGCGCCCGCGCGCTTGCCATGCGCTCGCGCGCGACCCGCAGATACGGCTCCGAAAGGTCGAGCCCGACGCCGGTCAGCCGAGGGAAGGCGGCGAGCGCGGGCCGGAGCAGGCCGCCGGTGCCGCAGGCGAGGTCCAGATAGGCGAGCCGGCGCTGGTCCTTCCGGCGCACGATCTCGGCGAAGGGCACCAGCGCGCGCCGGCGCATGGCCGCCGTCGCCCCGGAAAACAGCACCTCGACCTGGAAGTCGTAGAGCCGGGCGCTGTCCTCCGACAGCCAGCCGTCGGTCTGGAAATGGAAGTTCTGGCGATAGTAGCGCGGCAGCGCGGCGGCGAAGCCGCCTTCCTGCGCCACCTCCTGGTGCGTGCCTTGCGCTCGTCGCCGGGCGACCGCCGGCACGTCGGAAAAGAAGCGGCGGCTCAGGCCGATGAGCTCCAGCGGCGACAGGTAGCCGTCGCGCGGCATCGGATAGACCCCGGCCTCGATCGCGGCAAGGTCCCTGGCGAACAGTTGCGCGATGTCGGCCAGCATGCGCCGCTGGCCCGGCACCGGCCCGTCCGCCTTCGGCGGCGCCGGCGGCGCGGGCAGATCCTTCTGCAGGCGCCGGTTGATCCGCCGCAGCGCCTCGGCATGGGCGGTGTAGAGCGCCACCCGGCTGCCCTGGCGCAGGACATAGTCGACCCGGCGGGCGAGGGTGCCGATACCGCCTATGCCGCCGCTGGATGCCATCTCCGCCCTGGCCATGCGCGCGTCTCCTTGGGTTCGCTGGGGATCTTTCCACTTTAACATGGCGCGGCCCCGGTCGTCCGCAAGCCCCGGTCGTCCGCAAGCCCCGCTCGTCCGCAAGCCCCGCTCGGCCCCAGACCGGCCGGTCTTCCCTTCGGGCCTCATCACGAGGAGGCGCGCAGCGCCGCTTCGGACCGGGGCGGCAGGCTCCCGCGACGGAGGCCGGCCGCGACGGCAAGGCTGCCTGTGGAGCGGCTGCTGCGCCGCCTCCCCACCGCGGTCATCCCCGCCTCCGCGCGGGGGGATCCATCCGGCCATGCGGCTTGCGCAGGCGCCTGCGCGCCCAGCCTCGCCGAAGTCTTGCCCGAAACGCTGACAAAGATTCATGGTTGCTCTTCTTGGTGCTTCCGCCAATTATGGGAGGGATCAGGATGACAAAATGGAGGGATAGGCATGTCCGCAGAAGCAATCGCGGGTATCGTTTCAATACTTGGAAGATATGGACCTCCTCTTATGGATGGTTATAGGGTGCTTAAAGAGCTAGGTCTATTTTCAGGAGGTAGAAGAAATACGGAAGCGGCAATCGAAAATCTGAATCAGCAGGTGGAGGAAATCCGGAGTGAACTCAAAATTCTTGGAGAGAGGATCAAAGAGGTCAGGGACGAACTCGAGCGCGAAATACGGCAGTCGGAATATCGCCTGATCGCAAATTCGGTGATCGCCGGCAACGAGACGTTCCTGCAGTTTATCCGGACCGGCAACCGGACGCTGGTGGCTTCGCTTGCGCTCAATTCGAACACCAACGAGCGGAACCTGGATGCGATGTTGTCCAGCGAGGAGGTTAGGCTCAGCAGCCAGTTCTACGTCGCCTATTTCAATCTCTATCTCATTCACATGCGGTCGCGCTTCGTCATCCAGAGCTGCCTTGACGGGGTCGGCACCGATGAAAAGGTTGCCTTTGTCGCGCGCAACGCGGACAGGATCGCGGCCTATGGGGCCGCCTGTCTGAACCACCTGAGACGGGCGATCCGCGACCAGTACGAGATCCGCTATCTCGGTTTCGATCAGGACAGGATCCTCTTGGACGACAACGGGCGGCGGATGCCGGGTGCTAGGGCTTACGAACTCTGGGGCTTCAGCAAGGGTGGCGGTCCCGAGGTCGTGGTGTCGCGCGCCGAATTCCGCTCGGGCCTGCTCGATCACGTCGGTCCGGGCAATCAGTCGCGGCGTCGGGCGGCGAAGGCTGCCGTCCATGCGCATATCGAGGGACTGGTCGAGGACGAGTTCGAGATCGAGAGTCGCCCCTACGGCGGCATCCTGACGATGCTGCCCGACAGCCTGGCGGAGACGGTCGGCCGGTGAGACCCGGCGCTAACTAAGGCGCAGGCTGGACGCGGCGATCCTCTTCCTTGTGGGGAGGGTCAGGGGTTGGGTGTGGCCGACGAGCGCCTCGGCTCTCGCCGGCAGCGCCAGGCCTACCGCTCCAGCGCCGCCACCGCCTCGACATGGGTCGAGAACAGGAACTGGTCGACCGGCGTCACCGATAGGAGCCGGTAGCCGCCGTCGATCAGGATCCTCAGGTCGCGGGCGAGCGTCGCCGGGTTGCAGGACACGGCGGCGATCCGCGCCACCCGCGACTGCGCCAGCTGCTCGGCCTGCGCCTGCGCGCCGGCGCGCGGCGGATCGAAGACGACCGCGTCGAAGGGCGCGAGTTCTGCGGCCATCAGCGGCCGGCGGAACAGGTCGCGCCGCTCCAGCGTCACCTGCTTCAGCCCGCGCGGCACGCGGATCGCCCGGTCGAGCGCGGCGAGGGCGGCCGCCTCGGCCTCGACTGCGTGCACCGAGGCCGTTTCGGCCATCCGGAGCGTGAAGGTGCCGATGCCGGCGAACAGGTCGGCGGCCCGTTTGGCCGGGCCGAGCGCCTGCGCGACCAGCCCGGCAAGGGCGGTCTCCGCCTCGGCGGTGGCCTGGGTGAAGGCGCCGGGCGGCGGCACCACGCTCGCCCGCCCCATGGTCAGCACCGGCGCGCGCCGCTCGACGATCGTCTCGCCGTCGACGGACAGCCGGGCGAGGTCGAGGTCGGCGGCGAGTGCGGTCAGCGCCACCAGCTTCTTCTCGGTTCCCGGCGCGGCGTTGCCGACCGCGACGTCGAGCCCGGCCTCGCTTGCCAGCACGGCGATCCGCACCTCGCCCCGGCGCGGCATCAGCGCCGCGGCCAGCGTCTTCAGACCTGGCAGCGCGGCGGTGATCGCCGGCACCAGCACCGGGCATTCCGTGACGTCGACCAGCCGGTGGCTGGCCTTCTCGTGGTAGCCGAGCAGGATCTTGTGCCCGGCGCGCACTGCCGTCAGCGCCGCTCGCCGGCGCGTCGCCGGCCGCGCGGCGACGGTGGCGCCGACCTCGGCGGCAATGCCCCGGTCGGCCAGCGCTTCGATCACCAGGTCGCGCTTCCAGGCGAGATAAGGGTCGGGCGCCAGGTGCTGCACGTTGCAGCCGCCGCAGCGCTCGACATGCCGGCAGACGGGAGTGATCCGCTCCGGGCTCGGCTGCAGGAGGTCGACCATCGTCGCCCGCTGGCCGGCGACCCGCGCCCGCACCCGTTCGCCGGGCAGGGCACCGGCCACGAACAGAGGGCCGTCCGGCCCGTCGGCGAGGCCGTCGCCGCGGTGGCCGAGGCCGGTGATGGTCAGTTCGAGGGTCGCGTCCGTCATCGCGCAGCGATAGCCTCCGCAACGCCGTCCCGCAAGCGGCGTTCGGACGCGCCTGTCGGTGCGACGGGCGTCGGCGGGTCTCCGGCAGGTCTCCGGAACCCCGCCGCAACATGCCCCAGAAAACAAAATAAAGCCTTGAAGCTAAATGCTTTTGCGGCCGTGAAGCAGCCATTCGCGATTGCCGTCGCCACCCGTCACCGGAGACGGCGTCAGGCCGAGCGCGGTCCAGCCTGGCTGGGCGTTCAGCCAGTCGGCGAGGTTTTTCGCACAGGCTTCGGCTGTGTCCGGGTCGACCAGCCCGCCCTTGCCGATGCCGTCGCGGCCGACCTCGAACTGAGGCTTGACGAGGACAACCGCCTCCGCGCCCGGCGCGGCCAGCGCCAGCGCGGGCGGCAGCGCCAGCCGCAGCGAGATGAAACTGACATCCGAAACAATGAGTTGCGGCGCGTCGCCGTCGAGGTCTGCGGCGCTCAGCGCGCGCGCGTTGAGCCCGTCGCGCCGCCGGACCCGGGGATTGCCGGCGACCGCCTCGTCCATCTGGCCGTGGCCGACGTCGATCGCATGCACGCGCTCGGCGCCGCGCTCCAGCAGCACCTGGGTGAAGCCGCCGGTCGAGGCGCCGATGTCGAGGCAGACCCTGTCCGCCGGGTCGACCCCGAATTGGTCAAGTCCAGCAAGCAGTTTCAGCGCCGCCCGCGAGACATATCCCCGGGCCGGGTCGTCGATGGCGATCGCAGCACTGGGGCCGACGGCAAGGCCGGGCTTGTCGGCGATCCGACCGTCGACGGTTACCGTGCCGCGCAGAATGGCGTCGCGCGCGCGCGCCCGGCTCGGCGCCAGGCCGAGCTCGACAAGGCGTTGGTCGAGGCGCTTCTTGTCGGACATTCCTGATTTATATCAAAAGTTTAGAAGCATCCGGCGATGGCCGAGGCCATCCTGTCGAAATAGACTCGCTCGCCGAAGCGCAGCCACAGCACGACGGCGGCGAGCAGCACGGCGCCGCCTGCGATCCCCGCTCCCGCCGTCCAGCCGATGCGCATGCCGTCCGCTCCTCCCGCGCCTCAGGATCCTGTTTCCGCCGTCTCGATCAGCCGGCGCAGCTTGGCCAGGGCGGTCTCCTCGGCCTCGCCGTAAGCGATTGTTCCGACAAAGCGATTGTCCTTGTTCATGAGGAACACCGCCGCCGAATGGTCCATCGTGTAGCCGCCGTCGTCGAGCGGCACCTTCTTGGCGTAGACCCGATAGGTGCGGATCATATCGGCAATCTGCGCCTCTGTCCCGCTCAGCGGCACGATGCGCGGATCGAAGGCGGCGACATAGTCGCGGATGACCTCCGGCGTATCGCGCTCCGGATCGACGGTGACGAAGGCGTAGTTCAGCTTGTCTGCATCCGCACCGAGCGCCGTGATCCAGCCCTGCATGTCCGACAGCGTCGTCGGGCAGACGTCGGGACAGAAGGTGAAGCCGAAATAATACAGCGTCGGCTTGCCCTTGAACTCCGCGTCGGTGACGGTCCGGCCGTCGCCGGCGACCAGCGTGAACGGCCCGCCGATTGCCGACACCGGTTCGATCAGCGCCTGGCCGCCCTTGCCGCCGGTGATCTGCTGGTAGCTGACCACCCCGGCGGCGACGGCCAGGGCGACAACTGCCGCCCAGGCCCCGTAGCGTATGGCTTTCAAACCAGACATGACGTCCTCAGTTCGGGCTCTTCATCGGCATGTGGCCATGGCCGTGGCCGCCCTGGTCCATGCCCTTGGCGCCGATCTTGGCGATCGGCATCTCGATGTCGACGCTGCCGGCCTTCTCGAAGGTCAGCGTGACCGCAGCCATGCCGCCCTCCGTGAGGGGCTCCTTCAGGTCCATGAACATGACATGGAGCCCGCCCGGCTCCAGGGCAACCGTCTGGCCGGCCGGAACCGGGATGCCGCCCTGCATCTCGCGCATCTTCATCACGCCGTCGACGACCGCCATCTCGTGCAGCTCGACGCGGCCGGCGACCGGGGAGGCGGCGGACACCAGCGTGTCGTCGGCGCCGCCGGTGTTGGTGATGGTCAGGAAGCCGCCGCCGGCCATGGCGTTGGGCGGCGTCGCGCGGGTCCAGGGATCCTTGATCACCAGGTCGCCGAGCGTGGTCTCGCCGGCAAGGGCGAGGGCGGAGGTCAGGCTGAGGATGGCGGCAGCCATCAGGGACTTGAAGTTGGTCATTGTCTCTTGATCCGATCTGAATATGCGAAAACCGAGCTCCGCAGGCGGATCCACGATCCGCAGGAGCGCGCTGGCGACGGAAAGGATCAGGAGAGCGGGGGCGCCCGGATCGGACCGGGACCGTGGGGGAAACGGCCGTAGGAGGGCTCATCGCCCGGCATCGGATCGGCACGGCCGGCCGCATCGGCCAGCGCGCGGCCGCCGACGGGCCGGTCGTCTGCAACCGCGACTAGGCCGTGATGCAGGCAGGCGGGGCCGCAGGGGCAGTCGTCGGGGTCGTGCCCGCCGAGGGGGCGCGGCGTTCCGTCGACGCCCTGCGTCTGGCATAGCACGCCGAAGCCGGCATCGGCGGCCTGCGGCACGACGGCGGCGCTGATTACCAGCAGCGCCAGCCGCACGGCGATCGCCAGCGCCGCCAGCACGGCGACGGGATGGCGCTCGGAGCGCAGGCACTGCAGCAGGGAGCGTGACCGGTTCATGGCGGCACTATGGGCAAACCGTCCCGGCCGGTCGAGTGTTTTCTTGCCGCAGCCGCTCACAGGGTGCTGTCGGTCCGCGTGTCTCCCGGGCCGGCGGATCCTTCCCCGTCCGCCGCCTCGCCGCCGACCGGCAGCGTCTCTTCGGTGACCTCCGGGCTGTAGCCGGCGTCCTCGTAGGCGGGGAACTCTTCCGGGGGGATGACGTCCGGATCGGCGACGTCCAGCGGCTCCGGACTGATGACGGTGCCGACCTGGGCAGTGGCGGCATATTCGAAGTCGAGCTTCTCCTCCGGCGTCATGGCCTGGCGCGCGAACAGGCGGGTCGCGATATAGGCGACCGTCACCACCTGTACGGCGGCGACCTGGTAGTAGAGGCCGCTCGGACCCAGGTCCTGCATCAGCAGCGAGGCGCTGATCGGCCCGATGATCGATCCGAGACCGAAGGACAGCAGCAGGCCCGAGGAGGTTTCGACATAGGCATCCGCGTCGGCGTGGTCGAACGCATGGGCCACCGCGATGGCATAGGCGGGCTGCGAGAACACGCCGATCACCAGAGCAAATAGGGTCGCGGCGACGGGAGACGCGGGCTCGATCGTCACGATGGCGAGTGAGATGACGAAGGTCGCCACCGCAAGGCCAACCAGCACGAGACGCCGGTCGATCCGGTCCGATAGGCGGCCGAACGGCCACTGGGCGACCACGCCGCCGCCGATGATGGCGGCCGTGTAGAATGCCGCCTGGTTGGTGCTCAGGCCGATCTGGGCGCCGTAGAGCGGCGCCAGCGTCCACAGCGCGCCGCTGGCCACGCCGATCAGCAGGCAGCTTACGAAGGCCGCCGGCGAGGTCCGGTACAGCCGCACCGGGCGAAAGCGGACGAGGGTGATCGGTGCCGGCTGGTTGGCGGTCGTCAGCGACACCGGGATGACGGCCAGGCTGACCATCACCGAGGCGGCGACGAAGGGCACGAACCCGGAGATGCCGAGGCCGGAGATCGACACCTGTCCGAGCATCATCGCCGCGTAGAGCACGACGATGTAGACAGACATGATTGTGCCGCGGTTCTCGTTGCTGGCCGCCTCGTTCAGCCAGCTTTCGACGATCATGTAGAAGCCGGCCAGGCAGAAGCCGGAGATGACGCGGACCAGGAACCAGGCGAGCGGGTCGACGAACACCGGATGCAGGATCGCTGCCGCCGACATCAGCGACACGAGGGCTGCGAAAGCCCGGATATGGCCGGCGCGCATGATGACATAGGGCGAGGCGAGGCAGCCGAGCACCATGCCGACGAAATAGGCCGAGGAGACCAGGCCGATCTCGAAATCGGTGAAGGACGCCTGCCGGGCGGCGAGCGGCAGCAGGGTGGTCTGCAGGCCGTGCCCGACGAGCAGCAGGCCGACCGACGCCAGCAGCGCGGAAATCGAAGCCAGGGCCTTGATCATGGATGCCACCTTGTCGTGCGGTCAGGACGACGGCGCTGTCGCCGGATGGGCGTGCGCTGCGCGATCAGCAGGTTCGGCCCCGCGCCATTCGGCTGCGAGGCATTTCAGCACTTCGCCCGCAAGTCAATTCGCGACGTCTGCCGGAGTCGGTTTTCAGCCTTAATCGTGTCGCTCAGGCCCGTCGGGCAATTGCCGCCGCGTCTCGTCCTAACGCTTCGAACACGCGCGTCAGGATCGCTGTCGCGTTCAGGCCCGCCTGGGCATAGAGCGCGTCGGGCTTGTCCTGGTCCTGGAAGCTGTCCGGCAGCGTCATGGTACGCACCCTAAGCCCCCGGTCGAGGGCGCCGGCTTCCGCCAGGGCGGCGAGGACGTGGCTGCCGAAGCCGCCGACCGAGCCCTCCTCGATGGTCACCAGAACCTCGTGCTCGCGGGCGAGCCGCAGGACGAGATCCGTGTCGAGAGGCTTGGCGAAGCGTGCGTCGGCGACCGTGGTCGACAGGCCCGCGGCGTCGAGTTCGTCGGCGGCCTTGAAGCATTCGCCGAGCCGCGCGCCGAACGACAGCAGCGCCACCTTGGTGCCCTCGCGCCGGATGATGCCCTTGCCGATGTCGAGCACGCGGCCGCGCTCGGGCAGTTCCACGCCCATGCCCTCGCCACGCGGATAGCGGAATGAGATCGGGCCGTCGTCATAGGCTGCCGCGGTCGCCACCATGTGCCGCAGTTCCGCCTCGTCGGAGGCCGCCATCACCACGAAGCCGGGCAGGCAGGCGAGGAAGGCGGTGTCGAATGCGCCCGCATGGGTCGGTCCGTCGGCACCGACGAGGCCGGCGCGGTCGATCGGAAAGCGCACCGGCAGACCCTGGATGGCGACGTCGTGCACCACCTGGTCGTAGGCGCGCTGCAGGAACGTCGAATAGATTGCCGCGAACGGCTTGTAGCCCTCGGTCGCGAGGCCGGCAGCGAAGGTCACCGCATGCTGCTCGGCGATGCCGACGTCGAAGGTGCGCTTGGGGAAGGCTTCCTGGAACAGGTCGAGCCCGGTCCCTTCCGGCATCGCTGCCGTGATGGCGACGATCTTGTCGTCCTGCTCCGCCTCCTGCACCAGCGAGCGTGCGAACACGCTCGTGTAGCTCGGTGCGTTCGCCTTGGGCTTGGCCTGCTTGCCGGTAATGACGTCGAACCTGGCAACGCCGTGGTACTTGTCCTTGGCGCCCTCGGCCGGCGCGTAGCCCTTGCCCTTCTGGGTCACCACATGGATCAGCACCGGGCCGCTGTGGGTGTCGCGCACGTTCCTCAGCACCGGCAGCAGGTGCTCCAGGTTGTGGCCGTCGACCGGTCCGACGTAATAGAAGCCGAGTTCCTCGAAAAGCGTTCCGCCGGTCCAGAAGCCGCGGGCGAATTCTTCTGCCTTTGCGGCCTTTTCCTGCAGCGGGCGGGGCAGGGCGCGGGCGATGCTCTTTGCCGCGTCGCGCAGCGACTGGTAGGTTGGTCCGGATACCAGCTTGGCCAGGTAGGCCGACATGGCGCCGACCGGCGGGGCGATCGACATGTCGTTGTCGTTCAGCACCACGATCAGGCGCGAGTGCATCGAGCCGGCATTGTTCATCGCCTCGTAGGCCATGCCGGCGGACATGGCGCCGTCGCCGATCACCGCGATCACGTTGTTGGCGCGCCCGTCGAGGTCGCGCCCGACTGCCATGCCGAGGCCCGCCGAGATCGAGGTGGAGGAATGCGCCGCGCCGAACGGGTCGTAGGGACTTTCGGCGCGCTTGGTGAAGCCGGACAGGCCGCCGCCCTGACGCAGGGTGCGAATGCGGTCGCGACGTCCGGTCAGGATCTTGTGCGGGTAGCACTGGTGGCCGACATCCCAGATCAGCCTGTCGTCGGGGGTGTTGAACACGTAGTGCAGAGCGACGGTCAGTTCGACCACGCCAAGTCCCGCGCCGAGATGGCCGCCGGTCTCCGAGACGGCATCGATCGTCTCCTTGCGCAACTCGTCGGCAAGCTGGGCGAGGTCCGCTTCGGCGAGAGCACGCAGGTTCGCGGGACTGGTGACCTTGTCGAGCAGCGGGGTATGCGGCTTGGAAGACACGCGCGTGGTCACTCCGTGGTGGGGCATCGGTAAGCCCGCAGGCTTACACCAAGCACCTGGAGGGTGCAAATCGATTGGCAAGGTCGCAAATGACCGATTCTTGAGCAGGTACGGCCAGCCTCCCGCAGGAATTGAAAAGATCGCCGATCATATCGGCAATTGTCACCCGTTTGGGTGATGCGGTTGGCAAAGAAATAATTTACACGGAGGGCGTGGTCGATGGGGCCACGTGCACAGTGATCAACTGGGACCGTGTTCTACGCGGTCCCTTTTTTCGTATGCGGCTGGGCCATGCGGCCTGGACCGGCGTGGAACGTCCTTCGCGCCGGTTCAATAGAGGCCGGACAGGCCGGCGATCATCTGGCACAGTTCGACCTGGGACCGCGTCCCGGTCTTCTCGTAGATCCGGCGCAGGTGCGTCTTGCCCGTGTTGCGCGTCACCGACAGCGTCTCCAGCGTCTCCGCCAGCGATCCGGTCGCCGCAAGGTAGTACGCCAGGCGCGCCTCGCTTCTTGACAGGCCGTAGAGGGCTCTGAGTGCGTCGCGTACGTCGCGGTGGATCGGCCGCGCGTCGCGGACCTGGATGTGCACCAGCGGTTCGCCGGCCGTCTCGACGGTGCGGAAGACCATCCGGCAGCGCCGCCGGTCTGCACCCTCGAAAACCGCTTCGCCGCGCCGCTCCGGTGGCGGGCTCTTTCGCGGTCCGGCAAGGCCGCTGTCCGGGGCCGCGATCGCCGCCAGCACTTCGGCCAGCACGTCGTCGACCTCCTTGGGCTGCGCGACCAGCCGTCCGCTCTTGGTGTCGAACAGGTCGCTCGCCGCCATCGCCTGGTGGCCCGCGGGCGTGGCGGCGACGACCCGCCGCTGCCGGTCGATCAGGATCGCCCGTTCCTCCAGGTTGCGCACCAGCAGGTGCAGCGCCTCGCTCGCTGCCCTGGCCTGCTCGGCGTGGTCGCTCAGCCGCAGGCCGTTGGCGATGTGCCGGATGATCCGGCGCGCGAAGGCGGTCTCGGCGAGGCCGAACGGACCGCCCTCGGGGCGCAGGATCGCCAGCAGCGCCTTGCGCCGCTCACTGCGCAGCACCGATGCCAGCAGCCCGTCCGCGCGGCGGGCAGGCTCGCCGTCGCTGTCCTGGCCGTCCGGAAAGGCCAGCTCTCGCAGTGTCAGCGTGCGCTCCAGCGGTGCGTCGCGCAGCAGGTGCGCGAGCACCGACTTGCCCGACGGCGCCAGCGCCCGCGACAGGCAGACCAGCAGCGGCTCGGCCTGCGCGCGCGGACAGTAGCGGGCGCTGTGCCGTCCGTCGGGGCCGAAATCGAGCAGCAGCACCTCGGCGGCGAGCGCCGCTTCGAGCGCTTCGGCCGCCGCGCTCCAGTCCGCCTGGGCACCGAGCGCCGCGTAGAGCGAATCGATCAGCCTGTCCTGAGTCTGGGCGGAAATGCGCAGCGTCATTCGGCGTCGTGCTCCCAGCCTGCCGTCGCAGGAAGACCGCGGCGCGTCGGTCTCAGCTTTCCGGATCGAGCGCGGTCGTGCCGCGCGCGCCGCCGTCGGCGCCGAGCTGGATCTTCTCCACCTTCTCCTCGGCTGCCTTCAGCAGCCGGTCGCAGTGGCTGCGCAGCGCCGCGCCGCGCTCGTACATCTCGATGCTCTTCTCCAGCGGCACGTTGCCCTGCTCCAGGGCTTGGACGATTCGCTCCAACTGGCCGAGGGCCTCTTCGAAGGACAGGGCGGAAAGCTCGGGCGCGGGCGTGTCGGTGGTCATGGCGGTCTCGATCGGCTGGAACCTCGTTTCGATGGAGACCCTTGCCGGATCCGCGCCGAGCGTCAAGGGAGGCCGCCCGCCGGTCAACCGGTCATCAGCGTCATGACATGCGCCGCGACCGACCGCGCCAGACCCTCCAGGTCGTAGCCGCCTTCCAGAATCGACACCACGCGGCCGTCGCTGTGGCGGTCGGCGACGTCCATCAGCGCCTTGGTCGCCCAGCCGAAATCGGCCTCGACCAGGTTCAGCCCGCCGAGCGGGTCGCGGACATGGGCGTCGAAGCCGGCGGAGATCACGACGAGGTCCGGTGCGAAGGCGTCGAGCCGCGGCAGGATGACGGTCTGGAACGCCTCGCGGAACACCGCGCCGTCGTCGCCGGCCGCCAGCGGGACGTTGACGATGGTGTTGGCCTCGCCGGTCTCGTCGGCGGCCCCCGAGCCCGGATAGAGCGGCATCTGGTGGGTCGAGCAGTACATCACGCTCGGATCCGCCCAGAAGATATCCTGGGTGCCGTTGCCGTGATGGACGTCGAAGTCGACGATCGCGACCCGTTCAAGGCCATGCGCCGACTGGGCGTGGCGGGCCGCGATGGCGGCGTTGTTGAACAGGCAGAAGCCCATGGCGCGGGCTTTTTCGGCATGGTGTCCCGGCGGCCGGGAGGCGGAGAAGGCGTTGGAGACCTTTTTCGCCACGACCTCGTCGACCGCCTGGCAGGCGGCGCCGACTCCCCTCAGCGCGGCTTCCCAGCTGCCCGGCGACATGGTCGTGTCGGCGTCGATGCGCACCAGGCCTTCGGTCGGCGCGGCCTTGTAGAGGCTGTCGACATAGGCCATCGGATGCACGCGCGCGATCGCCTCGACCGTTCCCATCGGGGCGTTCTCCCGTTCCAGGCTGTGGAAGCGTTCGTGCTCCAGAATCCGGTCGATAGCCCGCAGGCGATCGGGTCGTTCGGGGTGGCCGATGGGCGTCAGGTGGTCGAGGAAGCAGGGATGCGACAGGAGGAGGGTGGACAAGACGGGTCTCGGAAGCGGTGGTGGCGAATGCGCCAAGTGAGCGCCATCGCTTCGCCGGCTGTCAATGCGCAAGGTCAAATTGAGCCGGGAGGCGTCCGCAAAAAGAGAGGACCCGACCGTGCCGGCCAGGTCCTTGCTAGGTGCGAGCATCGCAATGCTCGAGGGGAGGTCCGCTGCATCACCAGAATTTATGATTAACAGATTAATAGATTTCTGGACAGCATTGTGAGCTGCTTGCCGCAGCGTCTGGGCAGAAAAACTGTGAATAAGGTCGTCGGGGATCTAGGTAGTTCCTGCAGGCAACTACGACCTTGGTGGCAAGGTCTTACGGGGCGGTCAGATCCGCTCGATCCCGTGCGACGGGTCGCAGCCGGTCCGCTCAGCAGCCGTGGCGCGGGGCGGCGGCGCGGCGCAGCCGGTCGTTGATCGCCTCGCCGAGCCCGCCGTCGGGGATCGGCTGCACGCAGATCGTCGCCGCGCCGCTGGCGTCGAGCCGGCGCAGGGCGGAGAACAGGGTGGCGGCCGCTTCCGCGAGGTCGCCGGTCGGGCTTAGGTTGACCGTCGCGACCGCCCGCTCGACGCCGGCCGGTGGCGTCGGTCCGAAGGCCAGCAGCGCCTCGCCGGACGCGACCTCGGTGGCGGCAAGACGGACGGTCGCGTTGGGCGCGTAGTGCGAGGTCAGCATCCCCGGCGCCTGTGGCGCGTCCGCCTGCTCCGTCTGGGCGGCGGCGAGCGGCCGTCCGAGCACCCGTTCGATCGCCTCGCGCGCGATCCCGCCCGGCCGCAGCAGCACCGGCTCCGCGCCGGCGAGGCCGACGATGGTGGACTCGATGCCGATCGGGCAGGGACCGGCATCGATCACGAAGGCCACCGCGTCGCCGAGATCGCGGATGACGTCGTCCGCCGTCGTCGCGCTGATCCTGCCCGACAGATTGGCGCTCGGCGCGGCCAGCGGCCGCCCGGTGCGTTCCGCCAGGAAGCGCATCACCGGGGCGGCCGGAACGCGCAGCGCGACCGTGTCGAGGCCTGCGGTGACCAGGTCGCAGATCGGCGAGCCGGCCGCCTTCGGCACCACCAGCGTCAGCGGTCCGGGCCAGAACGCCTGCGCCAGCGCGTGCGCGCGTGCGTCGAAGACGCCATGCCGCCGCGCCGCGTCTAGGCTTTCCAGGTGCGAGATGAGCGGGTTGAACCGCGGCCGGCCCTTGGCGGCGTAGATCGCGGCGCAGGCGCGGCCGTTGGTCGCGTCGGCGGCCAGGCCGTAGACGGTTTCCGTCGGCACGCCGACGAGGTTCCCGGCAAGCAGCGCCTCGCAGACCGCCGCCGCGACCGGCGACTGCCGCCAGTTCGGATCGTTCGGATCGATGCTCCAGCGCTGCATGCGTCGGGTCTTTCCAGCAGGGGGTGGCGTTTCGCGGCGGCCCGAAGCCGGACCTGCCGCAGGGTAACGTATTGACGTTTACGTAAACGACGATAGGGTCGCCGCACAAGCGGGTCTTCGCGCGGCGTTTTGGAGGGACGGTCCGGTTCCGTCAAGCCGCAAGAACCGAACTCGTCACGGAGGAAACCATGTATCGTGCGCCGCTGGCCGAAATCGCCTTCACCCTGAAACACGTCGCCGGGCTCGGCGATCTGCAGGCCATGCCGGGCCACGAGGACCTGACCGACGATCTGGTAGACGCGATCCTTGCCGAGGCGGCCCGCTTCGCGGCCGAGGAGATCGCGCCGCTCAACGCCGTGTCCGACCGCGCCGGCGCCACCTTCAGCGACGGCTCGGTGACGACGACTCCAGGCTGGCGCGACTGCTATCACCGCTGGATCGAGGGCGGCTGGAACGCCCTGCCGTCGAGCCCGGACCACGGTGGCCAGGGCCTGCCGCTGATGCTCTATGCGGCGACGCTGGAGATGTGGAACTCCGCCTCGATGGCCTTCGCCCTTGGTCCGACCCTGACCGTCGGCGCGGTGGAGGCGCTCGACAAGCACGCCTCCGCCGAGCTCAAGTCGAGGTATCTCGACAAGCTCGTCTCCGGCGAATGGATGGGGACGATGAATCTCACCGAGCCGCAGGCCGGTTCCGACCTCAACGCCCTCAAGGCGCGCGCCGAACGGCGGCCGGACGGCACTTACCGCATCTTCGGCCAGAAGATCTTCATCACCTACGGCGAGCACGACATCACCGACAACATTGTGCATCTCGTGCTCGCGCGCCTGCCCGACGCTCCGGCCGGCACGCGCGGCATCTCGCTCTTTCTCGTGCCGAAATTCCTGGTCAACGAAGACGGCTCGCTGGGCGCGCGCAACGACGTGCGCTGCGCCGGTGTCGAGCACAAGCTCGGCATCCACGGCTCGCCCACCTGCACCATGATCTACGGCGACGGCGAGGGCGCCATCGGCTGGCTGGTCGGCGAGGAGAATCGCGGTCTCGCCTGCATGTTCACGATGATGAACAACGCCCGCCTCGCCGTCGGCATCCAGGGTCTCGGCATTGCCGAAAGGGCCTTCCAGCAGGCGCTTGCCTATGCCCTCGACCGCCGGCAGGGGCGGGCTCCCGGCGACGCCGGCGAGGGCATGAGCGCGATCGCAGGCCATCCGGACATCAAGCGCTCGCTGCTGTTCATGCAGGCGCGCACGCAGGTCGCGCGCGCCATCTGCTTTGCCTGCGCCCATGCCATCGACATGGCAAGCCTGGCCACCGACCCGGAGGCGAAGGCGCACTGGTCCGACCGCGCCGGCCTGCTCACGCCGATCGCCAAGGCCCTGTCCACCGACATCGGCGTCGAGGTCGCCTCCACCGGCGTCCAGATCCACGGCGGCATGGGCTACATCGAGGAGACCGGCGCCGCCCAGCACCTGCGCGACGCGCGCATCGCGCCGATCTACGAGGGCACCAACGGTATCCAGGCGATCGACCTCGTCCAACGCAAGCTGCCGCTGGCCGGCGGCGCGCATGTGCGCGGCTTCATCGCGAACCTGGCGGCGCTTGCGAAAGAGGCTGCCGGCTCCAACCAGCCCGATCTCGGCGCCGTTGCCCCGGTGCTCGAGGAGGCGGTCGCCGATCTTGCGGTCGCCACCGAATGGCTGCTGCAGGCGCAGGCGGACGGCCGGACGGCGGAAGCCCTGTCCGGCGCGACGCCCTATCTGCGGCTCGCCGGCCTCACGCTCGGCGCCGCGCTGCTGGTCAAGGGCGCGCTGCGCAGCGACCCGGCCGACGCCGTGGCTGCGGCCCGGCGCCGCCTACTGGCCCGCTTCTTCGCCGATACGGCGCTGCGCGAAACGGCTGCGCTCAAGGCCGACGTCGTCGGCTCGGCGCAGGCGATCCTGGCATTCGACCCGCAGGCGCTGGCGTCCTGAGCGGGGCCGGCAGGAAAGGAAGGTCGCGATGATCCGCAGGCAGATCGCAGACGGCGTCAACCTCCTCCGGTTCGACCGTCCGGACAAGAAGAACGCCATCACCGGCGAGATGTATCTCGCCCTGGCACAGGCTCTCACAGAGGGCGATGCCGATGCCCAGGTGCGCTGCCATCTGCTGTGCGGCACGCCCGGCGCCTTCACGGCCGGCAATGACATCGCCGACTTCCTGCACTACGCGGGCACCGGCGCGCTCTCCGAACAGCCGGTGTCGCGGTTCCTCGAGGCTCTGTCGACCGTGGCAAAGCCCATGGTCGCGGCCGTCGACGGCCTGGCCATCGGCGTCGGCACAACCCTGCTGCTCCATTGCGACATGGTTTTCGCCAGCCCGCGCTCGCTGTTCCGGTCGCCCTTCGTCGATCTCGGTCTCGTGCCGGAGGCCGGCTCCAGCCTGCTTGCGCCGCGCGTGATGGGCTATCAGCGCGCCTTCGAACTGCTCTGCCTCGGGGACGGCTTCGATGCCGAGGCGGCGCGCGCGGCCGGCTTCGTCAATCACGTGGTGGCGGAAGCCGAGGTGGAGGCGCGGGCCCTCGACTGCGCGCGCCGGATCGCCGCCAAGCCGGTCGAGGCGATGCGTCTCGCGCGCGGGCTGCTGCGCGCCGACTGGGATCAGGTGCTGCGCCGGCTCGCCGAGGAATCGGCCCTGTTCTCCGAACGCCTCGGTTCGCCGGAAGCCAGGGCCGCCTTCACGGCCTTCATGACCAAGGGCAAGGCATAGCGCCGACCTGTCCGACGACGAGGCAGGAGACGCAAACCGGCCGCCGCGCCCGTCACTCCAGGCGCGCAGCCCCCGCCCTTGCTTGTCATCCCAGCGCAGGCTGGGATCCAGTAGACGAGCCGGCCGCCGCCGGCAACGAGGTTCCCGCAGCGGGACAACAACGGCGCGGAAACCGACGCCAGACCTTCGGGTCAGGGTTGGCGACGCCAGCCGTCGCGTCTGTCCTGTCGGTCAGTCGAACTCTGGGCCCCGGGCCGGATAGGGCGTGATCTCCTTCCACGCCTTCATCAGGGTTTCCAGTTCCTCGTCGCGGTTCGGCGGCAGCACGATCTGCAGCCGGACCAGCAGGTCGCCGTGGCCGCCGCTCTTGGTCGGCAGGCCCTTGCCCTTCAGGCGCATCACCTTGCCGCCGCTCGATCCCGGCGGCACCGTCAGGTGCACCGCGCCGTCCAGCGTCGGCGTGCGGATCTTGGCGCCGAGCACGGCCTCGTAGAGGGTGATCGGCAGGTCGAGATGGAGGTCCGCTCCGCGCGGTTCGAACAGCTTGTGCGGACGCAGCCGGATCTCGACCACCGCGTCTCCCGGCGCGCCGCCGGCCTCGCCCGGATAGCCCTGGCCGCGCAGGCGGATCTTATCGCCCTCGACCGTTCCGACCGGGATCTTCATGTCGACGGTTTTACCGCTCGGCAGCGTCACGCGCGTCTTGCCGTCGCGCGCCAGTTCCTCGAGGCTGACCTGCGCCAGCAGCTCGGCGTTCCGGCCGCGCGTCGGGGTGGCCGTGCGGCCGGCCTTCGCCCTCCGGCCGCCGCCGAAGCCGCCGAGAATGTCGCTCAGGATGTCGTCGAAGGCGCCGCCGCCCGGCTGCTGCGCACGGAAGCCGCGCGCCGCGCCTGCCTCGCGGAAGGCGTCGAAATCGGAAAAGCCCTCGAAGCCGTGCGCCTGGAAGCGCGGCTTGCCCTCGGCGTCGATCTCGCCACGGTCGAACTTCTGGCGCTTGTCCTTGTCCCCGACGATCTCGTAGGCCTGGTTGATCTCGGCAAAGCGCTGCTGCGCCTTCGGATCGTTGGCGTTCTGGTCCGGGTGGTACTGCTTGGCGAGCTTGCGGAAGGCCCGCTTGATGTCGGTTTCGCTCGCCGTCTTGTCGACACCGAGCACGGAATAGGGGTCGCGCATGGTTGAACCGTCTTGTTTCGAGGCGGTCGGCGGGGCCGGCCGCGTTGAACCATAACTCGCTCCCTATATGGGAGGCGATAGGAAAAAATGCCAGCGGTTGTGCGAGGCACTCCGGCCGGCGCGCTTCCCGGCGAGGCGGTTGCCGGTCCGCCTTCCGCAATCGCGGTACATCGAGACGCGAGAGCCGTTGGGCGCGTCAGGCAAAAGCGAGATGACTCTAGGATCTGGTGCGGGCGAGCGTGATCACCGACAGCGCGGAAAAGGCGTCCCGGCAAGCCGTGCCGTCATAGGCGCGCACTCCGTGAATGGTGTTCGCAGTCGTCCGGAAGGCCAGGCAGCCGGACACGCCGCCGTCAGCGTTGATCGTGGTGACCGTGCCGGTGTTGCCGCTCAAGGGATTGGCCCAGGCGATCGCCGCCGGCCCGTCGGCGGTCGGCTTGGCGGCCTCGATCGCTGCCGCGATGGCGCGCCGGTCTTCCTTGTCGATGTCGGTGTCGGCGCCGTTGCCGAGGCCGTCGATCGAGCCGGTCAGGTCGAGCGGTGTGTCCAGGTCGTTGCTGGCGAGGGGCGAGGACATCCGCGTGCATCCGCCGGCAGTCAGCAGCCCGGCCAGCAGCACGGCCGGCAGGAGGTGGCGCTTGCGAAGGGTCCTGGTGTATGAAGGGCTGCCCGGGCGGTCCCCGACCTCACCGCGCCGCCCCTCGTCTCCAGGGTACTGCGGATACTCATGACTCATACACAAGACACTTCCTCAAAAGCCTTAACAAACGATGACTTCACCCAGGCGGAGGAGCCATTTCGGCTGTTCGGCGAATGGCTTGAGGAGGCAACGGCAAAGGAGCCGAACGATCCCAACGCGCTTGCCCTGGCGACCGTCGATCCGGATGGCCTGCCCAACGTGCGCATGGTGCTGCTGAAGGGCTTCGACGCCGACGGCTTCGTCTTCTTCACCAACTACGAGAGCGCCAAGGGCCGCGAGATCCTCGCCTCCGGCAAGGCGGCCATGTGCTTCCACTGGAAGTCGCTGCGCCGCCAGGTACGCGTGCGCGGCCCCGTCACGCCGGTCTCGGCCGAGGAGGCCGACGCCTATTATGAGACGCGTGCGCGCGGCAGCCGCATCGGTGCCTGGGCGTCCAGGCAGTCGCGACCGCTGGAAAGCCGCTTCGCGCTGGAAAAGGAGGTCGCCCGCTACACGGCGAAATTCGCCATCGGTCACATCCCGCGCCCGGACCACTGGTCCGGCTTCCGACTGGCGCCGGTGTCGATCGAGTTCTGGCACGACCGGCCGTTCCGCCTGCACGACCGCGTGCTGTTCACGCGCGAGGCGGCGGGCTCGCCCTGGAGCAAGACCCGGCTCTACCCCTAGGGCGGCGCTACAGCAGCTTCTTCCAGCGGAAGTACAGGAAGGTCACCGCCACCGACAGCACCATCAGCAGGATGGAGAACGGGTAGCCGTAGACCCATTGCAGCTCCGGCATGAGCTCGAAGTTCATGCCGTAGATCGAGGCGATCAGCGTCGGCGGCAGGAACACGACCGCCAGAACCGAGAAGATCTTGATGATCTGGTTCTGCTCCAGGTTGACCAGGCCGACGGTGGCGTCGAGCAGGAACGACAGCTTGTTGTCCATCGCGTCGGCATGTTCCTTGATCGAGTGGATGTCGCGGCCGAGCGTCTTGCACGCGTCCTTCTGCTCGTCGGTCAGCCCGACGCGCTTGGCCCGGGACGACAGGAACAGCAGCAGCCGTGCCAGGCTCGCGCAGACGTCGTGCATGCGTGCCACCTGCAGGCCGATGCGTCCCTGGACGCGGATGGCCGAGCGGTAGGTCTCGCTGTTGCGCGAGTTCAGCCCCTCCTCGAACACCTTCAGCGACATCCGGTCGAAGCTCTCGGAAGCCTCCTCCATGACGTCGGCGCAACGGTCGATGATGATGTCGAGCATCACGAACAGCACCCCCGGCCCGGTGCGCGGAATGGTGCCGTCGGTCTGCACGCGGCGGGCGCAATGGCTGATCGACTGGGGCTCGCCGTAGCGCACGGTGACCAGCCGCTTGGCGCTGAGCACGAAGGTCACCGACGACAGCTTCGGGTCGGGCATGCGCGCCGCCATCGGCAGGATGGCGGTCATCACGATCGCGCCTGGCTCGTCGTAGAGTCGTTCCGAGGTCTCGATCGAGGCGATCTCCTCGCGCGTTGGGATCTCGGCGCCCATCAGCCTTTCGGCCGCCTGCCGTTCCTGATGGGTGGGATTGAACAGGTCGAGCCAGACGGCCGTGGCCGGGATCGCGCCGCCCTCGGGAACCTCGGTGCGGGCGAGGGCGGTGGCCGCGGGCGTATAGGCGATGATCATGGGCGGACGATTCCGTTGCGACGTCGGACCGCCGGACCTTGCCATGGCAGCGCCGATTTGGCCATGTGCAAGCCGGGCGAGGCTCCCGCCGCCGGCGGGCCGGCCCGGGCAGGCGCAGAATCTGGAAGGACGAGACAGGGGTGCCGACGGGGCGGACCGGGGCCCGCCCCGCCTGCGGGGGAGGATTACTTGCCGGACTTGGAGCCGGTCGCGGACTTGCTGCAAAGGGCGGCGGCAGTGATCGCCTGGATGCCGACCGGCTTGTACAGTTGGTCCAGATTCGGCTTCTCGGCGGCGGGAGCGCTCTTTGCGATGGGGGTAGACATTGTTTTGATCCGGGTTATCGCTATGCAATGGCTCCCTGTGCCTCTGGATTGCGGCAACGATGTGGCTCGTCGGACGCGACTTTCGGTGCACAGGCGCCGGGTTTTCTTGTTGGAACCGAAGAACAGCGTCCCTCCGTCCGGTTAACGCAAGCATAACCATGAGCCTTGCCGCTGCGGCAGGCCAGTCAATTCCGATGTCGTGCTGTAACGCTTCGCGAGCGCAGGCTAGCGGTCCGCCCGCCCGCGCCCCGTCCGCCCGTGTCCCTCAGTCGCGCAGCGTGTCGCGCACGACCAGGGCCTCGGTGTCGTCGAGCGCCCGTTCCAGCCGGTCGAACAGCGCGTCGAGTTCCTCCGCCGCGATGATCATCGGTGGGCAGATCGCGATCGTGTCGCCGAGCGCGCGCAGGATCAGCCCGTGCGCCTCGCAGGCCCTGGCGCAGGCCGCGCCGACACCTTTGCCCGGATCGAAGGCGCGCCGCGTCGCCTTGTCGGCGACCAGTTCGACGCCGCCGACCAGTCCCTTCGCGCGGGTGTTGCCGACCAGCGGATGGTCGTCGAGCCGCGCCAGGCGGGCAGCGAACTGCGGCGCCAGCGCGCGCACCCGGCCGACGATGTCGCGTTTCTGGTAGATGTCGATCGCCTTGACGCCGATGGCGCAGCCGAGCGGATGGCCGCCGTAGGTGAAGCCGTGGCCGAAGGTGCCGATCTTGCGGCTCTGCTCGACGAAGGCGTCGTAGACGGCGTCCGGGATCAGCACCGCGCCGAGCGGCGCATAGGCGGCGGTCAGCTGCTTGGCGCAGGACAGCGTGTCGGGCGTGAAGCCCATGGTCTGGCAGCCCCACCAGTTGCCGGTGCGCCCGAAGCCGTTGATCACCTCGTCGTCGATGAACAGGATGTCGTTGGCGGCCAGGATCTCCTGCACCCGCTCGTAATAGCCCGCCGGCGGCACGATGACGCCGCCCGCGCCCATCACCGGCTCGGCGATGAAGGCCGCGATCGTGTCCGCGCCCTCGCGCGCGATCAGCGCTTCCAGCGAGGCGGTGATGCGCGCGACGAACTCCGCCTCGCTCTCGCCCGGCTCGGCGAAGCGGTAGTGCTGCGGACAGTCGGTGTGCAGCACGCCCGCCAGCGGCAGGTCGAAGTCGCGGTGGTTGGCCGGCAGGCCGGTCAGCGACGCGGTCATCAGCGTCACGCCGTGATAGGCCTTGATGCGGCTGATGATCTTCTTCTTCTGGGGCTTGCCGCGGGCGTTGTTGTAGTACCAGGCGAGCTTCACCTGGGTGTCGTTCGCCTCCGAGCCGGACGAGGTGTAGAACACCTTGGAGACCGGCATCGGCGCGATCTCCTTCAGCTTCTCCGCCAGTTCGATCGCTGGCTCCATGCCCTTGCCGCCGAACAGGTGGTAATAGGGCAGCCGCGACAGCTGCTCCTTGGCCGCCTCGATCAGTTCCTCGTCGCCGAAGCCGAGGCCAGCGCACCACAAGCCCGACATGCCCTCGATGTATTCGCGCCCCTGGGTGTCGTAGACGCACACGCCCTTGCCGTGGTCGAGCACCAGCGGCCCCGTCTCGGCCAGCCTGTGCAGGGGGGTGTAGGGATGCAGCAGAGCCTCCACGTCGCGGGCTTGCACATTGGTCAGGGGCATGGCTTGTCTCCTGTCGCGCTGGGCGACTCTGGCAAAGGGTGGCATCATGTTATCGCGGGCGCCCGCCTCGGACACAAGGGGCGCGCAGGCGGACGGGCAAGGGAGCAGGGCGGTTGATGGACGGTCGACACGACAGGGCGATACGGGCGGTGTTGTTCGACAAGGACGGCACGCTGATCGACTTCCAGAAGACCTGGTCGCCCGCCTTCGTGCGGCTGGTCGACACCTTCTCCGCCGGCGACGCGGATCTGCGCCTGCGCCTTGCCGAGGTCTGCGCCTTCGACCTTGAGGCCGGCCTGTTCGCGCCCGAATCGCCCTTCGTCGCCGGCTCGAACGACATTCTGGTCGCCGACTGGGCGGCGATTCTCGGCGTGCCCGATCCGGTCGCCCTGATGGGCGAGATCAACCGCCACCTGGTCGCCTTCGGCCTCGCCAGCCTGTCGCCGTTTCCGGGCCTGGCCGACGCCGTCGGCCGCCTGCGCGCCGGCGGTTATGTGCTCGGCGTCGCCACCAACGACACCGAGATCTCCGCCCGCGCCCAGATCGACGCCCTCGGCTTGGCCCCGTCCTTTCCGCACGTCTTCGGCTACGACAGCGGCTTCGGCGCCAAGCCCGGTCCCGGCATGGTGCACGCCTTCGCCGAGGCCGCCGGCATCCCCGTCTCCGCCGTCGCCATGGTCGGCGACAGCCTGCACGACCTGCACGCCGGCCGCGCCGCCGGGGCCCGCGCGCTTGCCGTGACCACCGGCACCGTCGGCGCCGAGGTGCTTGCCCCGCATGCCGACGCGGTCTTCTCCGGCCTGCACGACCTGGTCGCATGGCTTTCGGCAAGCGCCGCCGCCGCCGCCGAGGCGGAGACGTAGGCCCCCGGCGGCAGACGCTCCGTCCGTCCGCGCCGTCGCCGTCCTTCCGCCCACTGGACAGCCTGCGGACATCCTCTCCACAATGCGCCAAACGATCCGCCGGGACGACGAGCCTGCGGACGCAGACAGGGAGGAATGCCCATGCTTGGCCTGATGCAGGATTGGCCTTTGACGTGCACCCGCATTCTCGATCATGCGGCGCGCAACCACGGCAGGACCGAAATCGTCTCGCGCACGGTCGAGGGGCCGATCCACCGCACCGACTACGCGAGCCTGCGCCAGCGCGCCCTTCAACTGGCCAAGCGGCTCGATTCTTATGGCATAACCCACGGCGACCGGGTCGCCACGCTGGCCTGGAATACCGTTCGCCACATGGAGGTGTGGTACGGCCTGCTCGGCCTCGGCGCCATCTATCACACGGTCAATCCACGCCTGTTCCCGGACCAGATCGCCTGGATCGTCAACCACGCCGAGGACCGGCTGCTGTTCGTCGACCTGACCTTCCTGCCCATCGTCGAGAAGATCTGGCCGCAGCTGCGCACGATCGAGCGCGTCGTGGTGCTGACCGACGCCGCCCACATGCCCGAGACCAGTCTGCCGAAGGTTGCGGTCTACGAGGACTGGTTGGCGGAGGCCGATGCCGACTTCGCCTGGAAGGACATCGGCGAGAACGCAGCCGCCGGCATGTGCTACACCTCCGGCACCACCGGCGATCCCAAGGGCGTCGTCTATTCCCATCGCTCCAACGTGCTCCATGCCATGACTGCAGCGGTGCCCGACATGCTCGGCCTGCGCAGCCGCGACCGCGTCATGCCGGTGGTGCCGCTATTCCACGCCAACGGCTGGTCGCTCGCCTTCTCGGCGCCGCTCGCCGGCGCGGCACTGGTCCTGCCGGGGCCGCGCATGGACGGCGAATCGATCTGGGGCCTGCTCGACGCGGAACGCGTGACGCTGACCGCGGCCGTGCCGACGGTCTGGCTGATGCTGCTGCAGTATCTGAAGAAGACCGGCAAGGCGCTGCCCTGGCTGGAGCGCGTCGTCATCGGCGGCTCGGCCTGCCCGCGCGCCATGACCAAGGCCTTCGAGGAGGATTACGACGTGCGCGTCATGCACGCCTGGGGCATGACCGAGATGAGCCCGCTCGGCACCGTCTGCTCGATCAAGGCCGACTATGCCGGCCTCGCCGGCGAACGCCTGCTCGACATCCAGGAAAAGCAGGGCTTCGCGCCCTTCGGCGTCGAGATGAAGATCACCGACGACGTCGGCCGGGAACTGCCCTGGGACGGCCGGACCTTCGGCCGGCTCAAGGTCCGCGGCCCGGCGATCGCCAGCGGCTATTTCCGCAACGACGACCGCAGCGCCTTCGACGACGACGGCTTCTTCGACACCGGCGACGTCGCTCACATCGATCCGGCCGGCTACATGCAGATCACCGACCGCTCCAAGGACGTCATCAAGTCCGGCGGCGAATGGATCTCCTCCATCGAGCTGGAGAACGTCGCCGTCGGCCATCCCGACGTCGCCGAGGCGGCGGTGATCGGCGTCGCCCATCCCAGGTGGGACGAACGCCCGCTGCTGATCGTCGTGCCGAAGGAAGGCGCCCGGCCGACGCGCGACAGCCTGCTCGCCTTCATGGACGGCAAGGTCGCCAAGTGGTGGCTGCCCGACGACGTCGTCGTGGTCGACGAGATCCCCCACACGGCGACCGGCAAGATCCGCAAGACTGCCCTGCGCGAAGCCTTCTCCGGCTACCGCCTGCCGACCGCGGAGTAGGGGGGGACCGCCCCCCCTCCGCGGTCACCCCGGGCGAGCCTTGCGAGACCCGGGGCCCACTCGCTCGCAGAGGGGCTGTTGGGTGCCTGAAACCGCGCCGCCGCGTCCCTCTGCCCTGCGACCAGCGGCTCCGCGAGTAGGCTCCGGAACGCCCGCTCCTTCCGGCGCCCCAGCGGATGTGCTATGTGCCGAAGCCTTGGGGAGCGTCACGCCGGTGAAGAAGCGATTGCCAGTCAGACGGTCGGGCCTGGCCCGCTGGAGCCGCAGGGTCGGAGCCGTCGGCGTGCCGCTGATCCTGGTCGCCGTCGGCGCCCACCGCATCGGCGCGATCGACCCCGAAGCCATGGGCTGGTCGCTTCTGCTCGCCGTCGTCCTCGGCGCGCTGGCCGTGCTATTTGCGTTCGTCGCCTCGGTCATGCTGTGGCGGCGCGGTGGCGCCGGCGCCTCCGATGCCTTGCGCGGTTTCGTTTACGGCACGCTGGCGCTGGGTCCTGCCATCGCCGCCGCCGTCGCCCTGGTCCTCTATCCGCCGCTCAACGACGTCAGCACCGACCTCGACGACCCGCCGGCGCTCTCCGGTCCGGTCCGGCCGGCTGCGGCTGCCGCAGGCGATCGCCGGGCTCTGCAGGCGGAAGCCTATCCCGACATCGTGCCCCGCCGCTTCAGGATGGAGCCGGGCCAGTTGCACGCCGCCGTCCGCAAGGTCGTCGACAAGCGGGGTTGGGCGGTTGCCTTCGAGCTTCCCCCCGACATGCCGGACGCCGGCACCCGCCTGCAGGTCGTGGTCCGCACCCCCGTCCTCGCCCTGACCGACGACGTGGCGATCCGTATTCGCCCCGACCGGTTCGGTGCCCTGCTCGACATCCGCTCCGCCTCGCGCCTCGGTAGCCACGATCTCGGCGCCAACGCCACGCGCATCCGTACCTTCTTTCGCGATCTGGACGAGGCGCTGCTCGAATCCTACGGCGACCTCGCCCGCCTGACCGTCACGGAGGAGGAAGTCGCCGAGGCGGCGGCGCGGCCGGTCGAGGAATTGCCGCTGCTGACCGAGCGGCCGCTGGGTTCGGACGACGGCCGCGTCCCCCTGCCGACGGTCAAGCCGTTCCTCGGCGGCGAATTCGGTGACGACATGCCGGCCGAGCTCGAGGAGATCTTCCAGGACGACGCGCCGGATCTCGAGGGTTAGGTAAGGCGGTATTCGCTGTTCAGCGTCGGCGTTCCGGCGCAGGCGACGAGGCCTCGGTCGACCAGATTCTCGATCTGGGCGAACACCGACAGCGCGGCGGCCGGCTTCAGCGCCGGGTCGAGGCCCTTGTAGATCGTGTCGACCAGGGCGCGGATCGCGCCGGGTCCGCGGCCGAGGGCGTCGAGGATCGCGCGCTCCCGGTCGTGCCGGTGCACCTTCAGCGCCGTCACGTAGTCCGCCGCCGCCCGCACCGGACCGCCGTGGCCGGGGAAATACAGATCTTCCGAACGCGCCAGCAGCTTGTCGAGCGAGTCCATGTAGGCCTGCATCGAGCCGTCGGGGGGCGCGACGATCGAGGTCGACCACACCATGACGTGGTCGGCCGAAAACAGGATGCCTTCGTCGGGCAGCGCGAAGGCGAGATGGTTGGCGGTGTGTCCCGGGGTCTCGACCGCCTCGAAGACGGCGCCGCCGAGCGTGATCCGCTCGCCGTCGACGAGCACCCGGTCGGGGCGGTAGTCGAGGTCGCAGCTGGCGTCGAGCGGGTTGATCTCGCCGAGCGCGAGGCCGCGCGCCGCCCGGTGCGGCCCGCAGCCGTAGACCGGCGCACCGGTGCGTGCGCGCAGATCGGCGGCCGCCGGAGAATGGTCCTTGTGCGTGTGGCTGACCAGGATCGCGGCGATCCGCGCGCCGGCGGTCGCGCGCAGGATCGCGTCCAGGTGCGGCGCGTCCTGAGGCCCCGGATCGATCACCACCACGTCGCGCTCGCCGACCAGGTAGGTGTTGGTGCCGTGAAAGGTGAACGGGCCGGGGTTGGCCACGGTCAGCCGCCGGACGCCGTCCGCCACCTCCACCGCCTCGCCGTGGCGCGGATCGAAGCTGCGGTCGTGAATGAGTTTGGCCAACCCGGCCTCCTCGCCGTTTCGCCTGATGTCGATGCTGGCGCCCGTTCTGTCAAGAACCGGCGGCGCGCGCAACCGTGGCCGTGCCGGCCGGCACGATTCGGTAACGCACGCGCTCTAGAGTGGAGGTCCGATTCGGTCCCGCACCCGGTGAGGAGACATGTCCGGTTCCGACCAGCCCATCGCCCTTGAAGTCGTGCTGCCGCTGCCGCGCGCAGCGGCCTTTTCCTTGGTCGTCGACGGCATCGGCGTCTGGTGGCCGCCGCAGTTCCGCCTGACCGGCGACCCGGACGCCGAGATCGCCATCGAGCCGCACCTGGGCGGCGCCTGCACCGAGCAGGACGGTCGCGGTCGCCGCCTGGTCTGGGGCACCGTGCTGTCGATCGAGCCGCCGCTCTATCTGCGCCTCGCCTGGCAGATCGCGCCGGGCCGGCGCGCCATCGCCGATCCGGCGGCGGCCAGCCGCGTCATGCTGTCGTTCCGTGATGCCGGCGAGACGACCCGGCTGGAGCTCGTCCATAGCGAATTCGTCCGCCACGGCGAGGACGCCGCCGCCTGGCGCGCGGAGCTGGCGTCCGCCGGCGGCTGGCCCGACGGCCTTGCCCGCCTCGCCGCCGCCGCCGGGCGCTAGGGACCGCCGGCGCGCGCGGTGTCGCACGACTGACATCCGTGCCATGCTATGTCCGCCGTTCCGCCGATTCCGTGCCCGACGCCCCGATGACCCAGCAGGATCCAGATACCGAAACCGATCCCGACTCCGGTCCGGATCCTGACGCCGGCTCCGGCGTCGAGCAGTCCCGGGACGCCGCCCGTGACCCGGGCGGCCCGCTCGCCCGTCTGGCCGAGGCGCGCTGGCTGCTCGCGCTGCTGGCGCTCCTCGCCACCGCCGCCGTCGGCGTCTACGGCGTGCCCTGGCCGGTGGCCGCCGGCGCCGCCGTCCTCGCTGCCACCGCCGCCGGCGCGTTCGGCCCGCGCCGCTCGGGCCGCCGCCTGCGCCTGGAGGCGCGCCGCGAGCAGCGCCGGCTGTGGCCCGACACCGGCATGAAGGCGATCGTCGACGCCCTGCCGATGCCCTGTTTCGTCGCCGACGGGCGCGGCGTCACCCGCTACGTCAACGCCGTCGCGCGCGAGCGCTACGGCGCCGTGCGTCCCGGCGACCCGATCTCCTTCGGCCTGCGCGCGCCGGCCCTGCTCGAGGCGCTCGACCGGGTGCGCGCCAGCGGCCGCCCGGAGCGCATCGAATGGGCCGAGAAGGTGCCGACCGAATCCTGGTTCGAGGCCAGCATCGCGCCGATCGCACTGCCCGCGCCGACCTCCGCCTCCGCCGCTCGCCCCGCATCCGCCCGCCCGGCGCCGGATTTCCTGCTCGTCGCCCTGCGCGACCTGACCGAGCAGCGCCGGCTGGAGCGCATGCGCACCGATTTCGTCGCCAACGCCAGCCACGAGCTGCGCACCCCGCTCGCCTCGCTGACCGGCTTCATCGAGACCCTGCAGGGCCCGGCGCGCGACGACGAGGCCGCGCGCGAGCGCTTCCTCGCCATCATGCTCGACCAGGCCAACCGCATGCGCCGGCTGATCGACGACATCCTGTCGCTGTCGCGCATCGAGCTGAAGGCCCACGTGCGGCCCGACACCGTCGTCGATCTCGCCGCCATCGTCCGCCACACCGCCGACGCGCTGGCGCCGCTCGCCGCCGACCTCGGCATGGCCGTCGAGCTCGACCTGCCCGACGCCGCCGTGCCGGTGCGCGGCGACCGCGACGAGCTGATCCAGGTCGCCGAGAACCTGATCGAGAACGCGCTCAAGTACGGCAGCACCGGCAGGCGCGTCGAGGTCGCCCTCCGCCCCGAGGGCGACGGCGCCAGTGTCTTCTCGGTGCGCGATTTCGGCGAGGGCATCGCGCCCGAGCACCTGCCGCGCCTGACCGAGCGCTTCTACCGCGTCGACGTCGCCTCCAGCCGCACCATGAAGGGCACCGGCCTCGGCCTCGCCATCGTCAAGCACATCCTGACGCGCCACCGCGCGCGCCTGGAGATCGACAGCAGGCCCGGCGCCGGCGCCTGCTTCTCGGTCCGCTTCCAATCCCCCGGAAAACTGTCAAGAAACGGCAACATGACGGAAATAGACAATAATAAACAAGATGTTGAACTGTCACAAAAGTGATAGGAAACCGTCATAGAACTCACATGAGAGACGCCTAGGGTCCGCCCATCGCTGGAGCGGCAGCTCCCGGGCGATCCTCAGAAACCTTGACATTCAAAGGGAGTGGTCAAGTGAAGTTCAAAACCCTCGTCAGCACGGTTGCCCTTGCGGTCGCCGCCACCGCCGTCGCCGGCGCCGCCCAGGCCCGCGACCAGATCAAGGTCGTCGGCTCGTCGACCGTATTCCCCTACACCCAGGGCGTTGCCGAAGAATACGCCAACAAGACCGGCTCGGCGGCTCCGGTGCTGGAGTCGACCGGCACGGGCGGTGGCTTCAAGGTCTTCTGCGGCGGCGTCGGTCCGGATCATCCGGACATGACCGGTGCTTCGCGCGCCATCAAGGACGGCGAGAAGGAGCTCTGCAAGACCAACGGCGTGACCGACGTGACCGAGGTCCTGATCGGTTATGACGGTCTGTCGATCGCGCACTCCGTCTCCGGCCCCGAGCTCTCGCTGACCAACGAGCAGATCTTCAAGGCGCTTGCCGCCGAACTGCCGGACGGCAAGGGCGGCTTCGTCGCCAACCCGAACAAGAGCTGGTCGGACATCGACGCGTCGCTGCCGAACGTCGCCATCACCGTGTTCGGTCCTCCCCCGACCTCCGGCACCCGCGATGCCTTCGTCGAACTGGCGATGCACGACGGCTGCAAGGGCCTCCCGGGCATGGCCGACCTGCAGAAGGCCGACGCCAAGAAGTGGAACGAAGTCTGCTCGCGCATGCGTCAGGACGGCGCCTTCATCGAAGCCGGTGAAAACGACAACCTGATCGTCCAGCGCCTGCAGGCCGACGCCAACGCGCTCGGCATCTTCGGCTACTCGTTCCTCTACGAGAACCAGGACACCCTGAAGGGCGTCGCCATCAACGGCGTGCTGCCGTCGCTCGAGGCGATCGGTTCGGGCGACTACGTCCTGTCCCGCCCGCTCTTCAACTACGTGAAGAACGCCCACCGCGGCGTCATCCCGGGTCTGAACGAGTTCCTCGCCGAATACGTGTCGGAAGACGCGATCGGCGACGGCGGCTACCTCTCCGAGCGTGGTCTGGTTCCGCTGCCGGCCGACCTGCGCGAGAAGACCCGCGAGACCGTGACGAACGCGGTCGGCATTTCCTTCTGATCTGACACGTCAGGACACCCGCGCGGGCGATCCGCGCGGGTGTTTCATTGGTTGAGGCGGTCGGGGGCCGGCATGGCAAGCACAGTTTTCTTCATTCTGCTGATCTTGGCCGTCCTCGGCTATGTCGCGGGCCTGTTCCGGGCCAAGGTGGTTCGTGGAACCGCCTATCGCGAGTTCCACTCTCTGCCGATCTATCATGGCCTGAACATCGCCATCTGGACGGGCGTGCCCGCTCTCATCATCGTGCTGATGTGGCTGCTATTCCAGGGGGCCGCGGTCGACCGGATCATCCTGAACAGTCTCGGCACCGAGGTGACGTCGCTTGATGCGGCGCAGCAGGCGTTGCTGCTCAGCGAGATCAAGCAGGTCGCTGCCGGCCGCATCTTCCGCGAACCGACCGGCGAGATCCGGGCTGCTGCCGATTTCTACAATGCCGTGGTCGCCAATGCGCAATGGGCGATGTTGGTCGTTGCTATTTCCATCGCTCTGATCGGCTTCGGCGTTGGCTACCGGATGGTCGCCGTGCGCTTCCGGGCGCGGCACAGCGTCGAACGCTCGCTGAACTATTTCATGATCTTCTGCTCCGTCGTCGCCATCGCAACGACGGCAGGCATCATTGTCTCGCTGCTCTACGAGGCCCTGCAGTTCTTTGCCCGCGTGCCGGTCGCAGAATTCTTCTTCGGGCTGAACTGGGAGCCGCAAATCCCGATGCGCGAGGACCAGGTCGCCGGTGCCGGAGCCTTCGGTGCGGTGCCGGTGTTTCTCGGGACTCTCGTGATCGCTGTGATCGCAATGGCTGTGGCCACGCCGATCGGCCTGTTCTCCGCCGTTTACCTGACCGAATTCGCCTCCAATTCGGCCCGGGCGATCATCAAGCCGCTGCTTGAAATCCTCGCCGGCATTCCGACCGTTGTCTATGGCTTCTTCGCCGTGCTCACCGTGGCGCCGGCTTTGCGTGGTCTGGGAGACTGGATGGGGATCGGTGTCAGCCCGAATGCCGCTCTTGTCGCGGGCGGCGTCATGGGCATCATGCTCATTCCGTTCATATCCTCCCTCTCCGATGACGCATTGACGGCGGTACCGCGCGCCGTCCGGGATGGGTCGCTGGCCCTGGGAGCGACCAAGGGCGAAACCATTCGCAAGGTGCTGCTTCCCGCGGCCCTGCCGGGCATTGTCGGCGGCATTCTGCTGGCCCTGTCGCGCGCCATTGGTGAGACCATGATCGTGGTGATGGCTGCCGGCCTGATCGCGAGCCTCAACGTCAACCCGTTGCAGTCGGTCACGACGGTTACCGTCCAGATCGTTACCCTTCTCATCGGCGACACGTCGTTCGACAATCCGAAGACGCTTGCCGCGTTCGCCCTCGGCCTTGTGTTGTTCGTCATCACGCTCGCGCTCAACGTGGTTGCGCTGCGGATCGTCCGGAAATATCGGGAGCAGTATTGATGACCATTGCCCTTGATGACAGCGCGGGGCTGCGTGCCCCGGTCGACTGGGCGTCTGCCGAGATGAAGGCGCGCCGCAAGTCTCGCTATGCTGCAGATACCCGGCTCAAGTTCTATGGCTTGACGGCGATCTCTATGGCGATCGGGTTTTTGCTGATCCTGTTCTCGTCGCTCGTGCTGACCGGTTACAAGGCCTTCGTCCAGACCATGGTCACGGTCGAGATTCGATTGGATCCCGAACAGGTCAACCGGGACGACATCTTCAACGCTCCGTGGCGCACCATCGTCCAGTCCGCGCTTGCGGATCTGGAGCCCGGCCTCGACCAGGCGGATCGGCGCCAGTTCCTGCAGATCTTCACACCGAATGCGCAGTTTCTCGTCCGCGACCGGGTGATCGCCAATCCGGACATGATCGGCAGGACCGTCTCCTTCACGTTTCCTCTCGCCGATCCGCTCGACCAACTCGCGAAAGGGGAAGTCGACCGGTCTTTGCCTGAAGACCGCCGTCGCGTGAACGACAAGCAGATCGGCTGGTACGACGGCCTCAACGAACGCGGACTGATCAGCCAGCCGTTCAATACGGGTCTTTTCTTGAACGCCGACAGCCGGTTCCCTGAACTGGCGGGCTTGGCCGGCGCGATCTCCGGCTCTTTCTGGGCTTTGTTGGTCTGCTTCCTTCTGTCTTTCCCGGCCGGTATCGCGGCGGCGATCTACCTGGAGGAATTCGCTCCCAAGAACCGGATCACCGACCTGATCGAAGTCAACATCAACAATTTGGCGGCGGTTCCCTCCGTGGTTTTCGGTCTGCTGGGTCTGGCCGTTTTCCTCGGTCTCTTCGGATTGCCGCGATCGGCGCCCTTGGTAGGCGGCATGGTTCTCGCCCTCATGACCCTGCCGACGATCATCATCGTGACCCGCGCGTCGTTGAAATCGGTGCCGTCGTCCATTCGGGAGGCAGCCCTCGGCATCGGCGCTTCAAAGCACGAGACCATCATTCACCACATCCTGCCGCTGTCGATGCCGACCATCCTCACCGGGACCATCATCGGCCTGGCTCAGGCGCTGGGTGAAACCGCGCCGCTGCTGTTGATCGGGATGAATGCCTTCATTACCTCGCCGACGACCGGCGTGCTCGAGGCCTCCACTGCCCTGCCGACGCAGATCTTCATCTGGGCCGACAGTCCCGAGCGCGGTTTCGTGGCGCGGACTTCAGCCGCGATCTTGGTGCTGCTTGGCTTCCTGCTGGCCATGAACGCGATCGCGATTTTCCTCCGCCAGCGTTTCGAGCGTCGGTGGTAGGCGACGAATTGGAGATTTCACGATGATTGCGACCGTAGCTTCGACCCAATTGGGCAATGTTGCCCGCTCCGTCACGCCGGACGGTGCCCCGATCAAGATGAAGGGCGACAAGGTCTGCGTCTTTTATGGTCAGAAACAGGCCCTTTTCGATGTCGATCTCGACATCCGCGAGCGGAATGTGACTGCGCTGATCGGCCCGTCCGGCTGTGGCAAGTCGACCTTCCTGCGCTGCCTCAATCGCATGAACGACACCATCGACATCTGCCGGGTGACGGGTGAGATCACCCTGGACGCCAAGGACATTTATGATCCGAGCATCGACGTTGTCGAACTTCGCGCGCGTGTTGGCATGGTGTTCCAGAAACCGAACCCGTTTCCGAAATCGATCTACGAGAACATCGCCTACGGTCCGCGTATTCACGGCCTGGCCAGGAACAAGGCCGAGCTCGACGAGATCGTCGCCTCCAGCCTGCAGAAGGCCGGCCTGTGGAACGAGGTCAAGGACCGCCTCGCCGAGCCGGGTACCGGCCTGTCCGGCGGTCAGCAGCAGCGCCTGTGCATCGCCCGTGCCATCGCCGTCAGCCCCGAGGTGATCCTGATGGACGAGCCCTGTTCGGCGCTCGACCCGATCGCGACCGCCAAGGTCGAGGAACTGATCGACGAGTTGCGCGAGAACTTCACGATCGTGATCGTCACCCATTCCATGCAGCAGGCGGCCCGTGTCTCGCAGCGCACGGCCTTCTTCCACTTGGGCTATCTGGTGGAAGAGGGGGCAACCACGGATATCTTCACGAATCCTCAGGACAAGCGGACCCAGGACTATATCACGGGTCGTTTCGGCTGATCCGCCGGGCTCCGTCGCAAGGCGAAAGGAACGAGATATGACCGAACACACAGTCACGGCCTATGACGAGGAACTGAGGGCCCTCGCCGGCCGCGTCGCCGAAATGGGCGGTCTGGCCGAGACGCTGGTCAACGACGCGGTGACGGCGCTGCTGACCCAGGACCTCGACAGGGCGCACCGGACCATCCTGGCCGATTCCCGCCTCGACGAACTGCAGCAGGACGTCGAGATGCGGCTGATCCGCGTCATCGCGCGCCGCCAGCCGATGGGCCAGGACCTGCGCGAGATCATGGCTGCGGGCCGCATCGCCAACGACCTGGAGCGGGTCGGAGATCTCGCCAAGAACATCGCCAAGCGCGTCATCGCCATCGACGGCGACTTCAACGCCTCCAAGGCGGCGTTCGGCGTCGAGCACATGGCAGAACTCGCCATGGCGCAGCTCAAGGCGGTGATCGATTCCTATACCGGCCACGATGCCGAGGCCGCCAGGTCCGTGCGCGAGCGCGACGACGAGGTCGACGCCCTCTACACGTCCCTGTTCCGCGAACTGCTGACCTACATGATGGAGGATCCGCGCAAGATTACCCAGTGCGCGCATCTCCTGTTCTGCGCCAAGAACCTGGAGCGCATCGGCGACCATGCCACCAACATCGCCGAGAACGTCTATTTCATGGTGACCGGCGAGCAGCTTCTCGAGGAGCGGCGCAAGATCGACGAGACCGGCGTCACCGATCAGGAAAACGCCTGATCCGCATATCGTGCCGGTAGGGAATCCAGGAGCGGAAGGGAATGCCGAAGGTTCTGATCGTTGAGGACGAGGAGCCGCTGAGCCTGTTGCTGCGGTACAATCTGGAGGCCGAGGGCTATGCGGTCGAGGCCTGCGAGCGCGGCGACGAGGCCGAGATCCGCCTGCGCGAGAGCCAGCCGGACCTGCTGCTTCTCGACTGGATGCTGCCTGGCCTGTCGGGCATCGAGCTGTGCCGGCGTCTGCGCGCGCGCGCCGAGACCGAGCGCCTGCCGGTGATCATGCTGACCGCCCGCGGCGAGGAGGCCGAGCGCATCCGCGGCCTGGCCACCGGCGCCGACGACTATGTGGTCAAGCCGTTCTCGGTGCCCGAACTGATGGCGCGCGTGCGCGCGATCCTGCGCCGTGCCCGGCCCGAGGTCGTCTCGACCATGCTGCGCTCGGGCGACATCGAGCTCGACCGCGAGACCCATCGCGTGCGGCGCGGCGGCAAGGAGATCCATCTCGGCCCGACCGAGTTCCGCCTGCTCGAGTTCCTGATGACCTCGCCCGGCCGCGTGTTCTCGCGCGAGCAGCTGCTCGACGGCGTCTGGGGCCACGACGTCTATGTCGACGAGCGCACCGTCGACGTCCATGTCGGTCGGCTCAGGAAGGCGATCAACCGCGGCAAGGTGAAGGACCCGATCCGCACCGTTCGCGGCGCCGGCTACGCCTTCAACGACCAGTTCGCCGCCGCCTGACGCCCAGGGATGCGCAGGGATGCGCAGGGGGCACACGGAGTCACAGGCGGCCGGCTCCTCGCCGGCAGGACTCCGGCGTGTTTCCGGCCACAAGTGAGTGTCATGTAGGACCCTCGTGAGACCATGAAAAAACCCGCTGCGGACAGCGGGTTTTTGGGCGTCTATCCTCCGGTCGCGATCAGCCGCGGGCGCTCTTGCGGTCGCGGCGGCGGTCGTTAACCGGTTGATAGGCAATGCGGCAATGGTACGGGCAGTAGGGCACGCCCGGTTCCGAATGGCGGCCGCAGAAGTAGAAATCCTCGCTGCCGGGATCGCCGATCGGCCATTTGCAGGTGCGTTCGGTGAGCGTCAGGATGGTCGCCCGCTCGGCCATCGGAACCAGTTCCGCGACCGGCTCAACCTCTTGTTTTGCCTGGGGAATTGCCTCGACGTCGAGCTTCAGCGCGGTCGCCCCGCGGCTCTGCGGCTGGCTCTGCACCGGCCGGCTCCCCGCCCCCTGTCCGCCCCCGTTTTTCCGCCGCGGCTTGCTCGCCGGCGCCTGCGTCTTGGCCCGGCCGGACAGACCGAGGCGGTGCACTTTTCCGATCACGGCGTTGCGCGTGATGCCGCCGAGCTCGGCGGCGATCTGGCTGGCGCTCAGACCTTCGCCCCACAGCTTCTTCAAAAGGTCCACGCGTTCAGTCGTCCAACTCATTCGTCGCACCCCGTCGATTGGTGGCCGCAGGCCGTCGGGCAGTAACCAATCCTTAAGGCACGTAGGGAACGTGCCAGCAATTGGCATATTTAGTTACGGTTGATGATCTACAGCACGAGATGTCGTATCCGACAGTCCGGACACTACAATACCGGCGAAACGCGAGGCAAGGTTGGCAGGGGCATGAGGTGGGGACGAACGGACTTTTCCCCAGAAATGCCGCCTCGCCCGGACACCCGCGCCAAGTGGCGGAAATGCGCCATTTGCATTGACATCGAAGGGGCGGGCGGGTGTATAACGCTGCTATCGAAGCGTGCCGCCTTTCGGGGCGGCACGCTGCGTTTTGGATGCCGGTTCGAAGCCTCGGGCCGGATGACCCGCAGGAGCAGCGTGACATGACGGCGTCGGCACTTTTCGGCACCTATGCACGGTCGGATCTGGATTTCGACCGCGGAGAAGGGGTTTGGCTGGAGACGACCGACGGCCGCCGATTCCTCGATTGCGGCTCCGGCATCGCCGTCAACTCGCTCGGCCACACCCACCCCCATCTCGTCGCCGCGCTCAAGGCGCAGGCCGAGAAGCTGTGGCACGTGTCGAACCTCTATCACATGTCCGGCCAGGAAAGGCTGGGGCGCAGGCTGACGGAGGCGACCTTCGCCGACCGTGTCTTCTTCACCAATTCCGGCGCCGAGGCGATGGAAGCGGCGATCAAGACCGCACGCCGCTACCACTATGCGAACGGCAATCCGGACCGCTACGGCATCATCACGTTCGAAGGCGCGTTCCACGGCCGCACGATCGCGACCATCGCGGCCGGCGGACAGGCGAAGTATCTCGAGGGCTTCGGCCCGAAGGCGCCGGGCTTCGACCAGGTTCCGGCGATGGATCTCGACGCGCTGCGCGCCGCGATCGACCCGAACACGGCCGCGATTGCCATCGAGCCGATCCAGGGCGAGGGCGGCATCCGTGAGATCCCGGCCGACTTCCTGCGCCAGTTGCGCAGCATCTGCGACGCGGAAGGGCTGCTGCTGATCTTCGACGAGATCCAGACCGGTGTCGGCAGGACCGGAAAGCTGTTCGCGCACGAATGGGCGGGTGTGACCCCCGACCTGATGGCGATCGCCAAGGGCATCGGCGGCGGCTTCCCAATGGGCGCCTGCCTGGCGACGGAAGCGGCGGCGGCGGGAATGGTGCCCGGCACGCACGGCACGACCTTCGGCGGCAATCCGCTCGCCATGGCCGTCGGCAATGCGGTCCTGGACGTCGTCCTGGAGCCGGGCTTCCTCGAGGCAGTCCAGCGCAAGGGCCTGCTGCTCAAGCAGAAGCTCGCCGCTGTCGTCGATGCGCATCCAGCGGTGTTCCAGGAGGTGAGGGGCCGTGGACTGATGCTCGGCCTGAAATGCACCCCGCCGGCGGGCGAGGTACTGGCGAAGGCACGTGCCAACGGACTGCTGATGGTTCCCGCGGGCGACAATGTCCTGCGCGTCATGCCGCCGCTTATCATCAGCGACGAGGAGATCGCCGAAGCCGTGGCCCGCATCGATGCCGCCGCGTCGGCACTCGAGCAGCAGATGTCGAAGGAAGGAGCCGTGGCGTGAGTAGGAACGGGAGTGCGCGTCATTTCCTCGATCTGACGGAGTTCGACGGCGACCAGTTGCGCGCGATTCTGGAGCGCGGCAAGCAGTTGAAGGCGGTCCGCAACGGCGTGCGCAGGGGCGAGGGTCCGCTTGCCGGCAAGGTTCTCGCGATGATCTTCGAGCAGCCGTCGACGCGCACACGGATTTCCTTCGATGTCGGCATGCGCGAACTGGGCGGCGAGACGCTGATGCTGACGGGCGCGGAGATGCAACTCGGCCGCGGAGAGACGATCGCCGACACGGCGCGGGTGCTGTCCCGGTTCGTCGATGCCATCATGATCAGGATCCTCGATGACAACGATCTGCGCGAACTGGCAGCCAACGCGACGGTTCCGGTGATCAACGGACTGACCAAAAAGTCCCATCCTTGCCAGATCATGGCCGATCTGATGACCTTCGAGGAGCATCGCGGTCCGATCAAGGGGCGCAGTGTCGCCTGGACCGGCGACAGCAACAACGTGCTGGCCTCGTGGGTGCATGCGGCACCGAGGATGGATTTCGAGTTGCGCATCGCCACTCCGCCCGAGCTTTCGCCGCCTGCCGATCTCATCGACAGGGCGCGTGCCGAAGGCGCATCGATCATGGTTACCGATGATCCGTTCGAGGCGGTGAAGGGCAGCGACTGCGTCGTGACCGACTGCTGGGTTTCGATGGGGGACGACGACACGCAATCTCGCCACAACCTGCTCAGTCCGTACCAGGTCAACGCGCGGCTGATGGCGCACGCCCACAAGGATGCCCTTTTCATGCATTGCCTGCCCGCGCACCGCGGCGAGGAGGTTACCTCCGAGGTCATGGATGGTCCCAATTCCGTGGTGTTCGACGAAGCGGAAAACCGTCTGCATGCGCAGAAGGGCATTCTCGCTTGGTGCCTGGGCGGCATTTGAGAGGCAGACAGGTGGCATTCGATCCTGCGGCTTACGGCATTGCGCCAGCCGGTGCTGATGCGGTTCGGCCTTTCGCGGTCGAGGGACTGGATGTGCGCGGCCGAGCGGTTGCGCTCGGCCCCGTCCTCGACCAGATCCTCGGTCGGCATGCCTATCCCGAGCCCGTTGCGCGCCTGCTCGCCGAGGCCGTGGTGTTGACCTCTCTCCTCGGCACGTCGCTGAAGTTCGAGGGACGCTTCACGCTGCAGACGCAGACCGATGGCCCCGTGTCGATGCTGGTGGTCGATTTTTCCTCGCCTGACGCGATCCGCGCCTATGCTCGGTTCGACCAGGCAGCCTTCGAGAGCGGTTCCGGTCAGGACATGGACACGGCCGCGCTTCTCGGCCGCGGGCATTTGGCCATGACGGTCGACCAGGGGCGCCACATGCAGCGCTACCAGGGGCTGGTCGAACTCGACGGCATTTCCCTGGAAGAGGTGGCCCGCCGCTATTTCGCTCGATCCGAACAGATCCCGACCGAGATCCGCCTGGCCGTCGGCCAGTTGTTCACCCGCCGCGAGGGGGCGGGGCCGGTGCGAAGCTGGACTGCCGGAGGCGTCCTGGTGCAATTCCTTCCGGAAGCGCCGGAACGCATGCGCTCGCCGGACCTTCACCCAGGAGACGCGCCGGAGGGGGCAGCGGCACACGAGGTGGAGGAAGACGATGCGTGGGTCGAGGCGCGCAGTCTGGTCGCGACCGTGCGCGACGACGAACTCACCGACCCCGAGGTTACCGTCGAACGCCTCCTGTTCCGTCTCTTCCACGAACGCGGAATCCGGATTTTCGATCCGCAGCCGATCGTGGACCGGTGCCGATGCTCGCGCGAGAAGGTCGAGGGGATCCTGGATAGTTTCGATCCTCACGAGTTGTCGGAGATGGTGGTCGACGACAAGATCGTCGTGACCTGTGAGTTCTGCAGCACGAAGTACGAGTTCGATCCCGAACGCTAGGCGTCCGCGGTTCTGCAGCTGCAGGGTCTACTTGCGACATTCCGAGACAATTGAATCGTTGCCGCGGCGGGTGGACCTATGGTTAGCCTTTCCCGTGCCGTTGAAATCGATGCGGACGTCCGTGTCGGCGGTTGCTTGCTGTCCGGCGACAGGCATCGACATGGAGAAGCTTTCCCGTGCTGCAATCGGTCGAGGTTTCAAAAAGCGATCAGGTTAGCCCACTCGTTGCAACAGACACCGACGGACGCAGGCCCTTGGTCCTTGTACTCAAGGCGTTGGTGCAGGCCCTCGTTGCTCTGGCCGTCCTGTTCGGTGCCGTGCAAGGCATGCGCCATCTCGTCGCAACCAAGCCCGAAGTCAAGAAGCGCCCGGTCCAGGAGAAATCCTACGTCGTTGAAACGGTGCCGGTCATCATCGCGGATCACGCTCCGACCATCAACCTCTACGGCGAGGTGGCCGCAGGGCGCCAAGTCGATCTGCGCGTCCTGGTGGCGGGCGAGGTCACCTCCGTGAATCCGGATCTCAAGGCCGGAGGAACGATCTTGAGGGGTGAGGACCTCATAGCGGTCGACCGGTTCGACTACGAAGGCGCCGTCACCGAAGCGAAGGCGAACCTGCTTGAGGCGAGGGCGCGGCAGGTCGAACTTCAGGGCCGGGTCGCTCTCCAGCGGGACAATCTGGATCGAGCCAGCGAGCAACTGGAACTCGCGAAACGCGATCTGGAACGAGCCGAACAACTCCGTGCCGGCGGATCCGTTACCGAACGGACCCTAGACGAGCGACGGCTGCTGGTGTCGCAGCGCCAGCAAGGCCTGGAGCAGGCCCGCAATACCCTGGCGGTGGAAGAGGCGGGCGTACGGCAGCAGGAAGCCGCGATCGAGAGACTCGAATGGAGGCTGCGCCAGGCGGAGCGAAACCTGGAGAATACGGTTCTGCGCGCTCCCTTCGACGCTGTCGTTCGCACCGAGGCTGCCCAGGTCGGGCGTCTGGTGAATGTCAACGACGTCGTCGCGTCGGTCTATAGCCGGGACGAACTCGAGGTTCGCTTCACCCTGTCGGACGATCAATATGGCAGGCTGATCGCCGAAAGCGGCACGATCGCCGGACGGATGGTGGAGGTCTTCTGGTTTCTCGGCGGCGAGACCATGACTTACACGGCGACAGTGGATCGCATCGGCGCCGACGTTGCGCGCAGTCGCGGTGGCGTCGACATCTATGCGCGGATCGAAGCCATTCCCGATACGAGCCCGCTCCGGCCCGGTGCGTTCGTCGCGATCAGCATACCGGACAGGGTCTACAAGGGCACGGGGCGAATACCCGAAAGCGCATACCATGCCGATGGCCGGGTCTTTGTCGTGGACGGACAGCGCATGGCGACCCGCCGTGTCGAAGCGGTGGCATTCGACGACGGTTACGTTCTGGTTCGCGGAGACCTCGTGGACGGCGACAAGGTCATCAGCACGCGCATACCGGAAGCCGGCGACGGCATTCTGGTCGAAGAGGTCAGCGCGTCGCCGGGCCAGCCCGGCGCAGAAGCGGCCGAGCCGCCGGCCGCGGCGGCAATGAACGGCTCGGAGAACTGACATGAAAGCCGAGGCTTCCGGGTTTCTGGCCTATCTGGTGCGTCATCCGAACGCAGCGAACCTGATCATGGCGGTGATGGTTCTGTTCGGAGCCTTCGGGCTGTCGAAGCTGAACACCCAGTTCTTTCCCACGATCAAGACGGATCGGATCACCATCATCATCAACTGGCCGGGAGCATCGGCGGACGATGTCGCCAACAACGTCCTCGCCGTGATCGAACCTGAACTGCGGTTCATCGATTCCCTCGACGAGATCGTCTCCTATGGCCGGGAGGGCTCGGGCACAGTCATGCTCGAATTCGTCGAGGGTGCCGACATGCAGAAGGCCCTGTCGGATGTCGAGCAGGCAGTCTCCGGAATCACGACATTGCCGGAAGATGCCGAGACGCCAGTAATCTCCGCATCGACCTTCACCGATTCCGTCGCCACGCTCGCCATTCGCGGTCCGTTCACCGAGGACGCGCTCAAGGTGTTCGCCAAGAAGATCCGGGACGATCTACTGGATCGGGGCATCGACAAGGTCGAGTTCACGGCCTTTCGCTCGCCCGAGTATCTGGTCGAGATTCCGGAACGGGAACTGCGCCGCCTGGAACTGACCGTCACGGATGTGGCGGGGAGGATTTCCGAGAACACGATCGACATTCCGGCCGGCAGTCTCCAGGGCGGCGTCGAACGCCAGATCCGCGCCGTTGCCGATGCGAGATCTCCGGCCACGATCGGGCAGATCGAGGTGAAGTCCTTCGTGTCCGGTGAGAAGACGCGCATTGCTGACATAGGCACCGTCAGCCGGTCGTTCAACGAGAGCGAGAACCAGGGCTTCTCGAAAGGCATGCGTGCCATCGAGATCAAGGTCCTGCGGATGGAGAACACCGATACGCTGAAGGCGGCCAAGATCCTCGACGACTATCTAGAGGATGTCCGCCCGACCCTGCCGGAGACGCTGGAGATCCTGAAATACGACGTTCGGGCCGACGCCGTCGAAGGGCGCATCATGCTGCTCGTCAAGAACGGACTTGGCGGTCTCGTCCTAGTTGTCGCGATCCTCTACGTGTTCCTCAACGTCCGCATCGCCCTCTGGGTGGCTGCTGGCATTCCCGTCGCGATGATGGCGACCCTCGGAATCATGTGGCTGCTGGGCGAAAGCATCAACATGATCTCGATGTTCGCGCTGATCATGATGCTCGGGGTCATCGTCGACGATGCGATCGTCGTCGGCGAACACACAGCCACCCGCCATCAGGTCGGCGACAGCGCCGAAGACGCTGCAATCAACGGCGCTGGCACCATGCTTGCGCCGATCATCGCGGCCGGGGCGACGACCATAGCCGCGTTCCTGCCGATCCTCCTGATCGGCGACATCATGGGCCAGATCATGGCGACGCTGCCGGTCGTGGTCGTTGCTGTCGTGATCGCCTCGCTGATCGAATGCTTTTTCATTCTGCCCGGGCATCTGGCCCATTCGCTCGGCGCGCGCGGCGGCTGGAGCTGGTGGCGCGTGATCCTGCTTGCCGGTGCTCCTGCCTTTTTCCTGATCGGTCTCGCGTCTCGACCCGACGTGTCCGTTCCGCCCTATCTCGATGCCATCGCGGGGCCGATGCGGAGCGTGAGCGAGCAGACCGGCCTCCTGGTGTTCGATGCCCTCGTCGCCCTGGCCTGTTTTGTCATCGCCCTGGCCGTGGAAGCGCTTCTTCTTGCGCTGCGCCGACGCCGTTCCGCCTCCGATGCCCCCAATCGCCCGGGACGGTTTCGCAGGGGGGTCGATGCCAGCTTCGACTGGTTTCGCGACCGCCCCTTCAGGGGCTTGGTCGCAATCGCCGTCAACTGGCGTTATCTGGTGCTTGCCCTTGCCCTTGCCAGCGTCGTTCTGACCGCCGGGCTTCTGCGCGGCGGCAGGATCGGGTTCACGTTCTTCCCCTCGCCGGAAGCCGAGAACATCAAGGCGTCGATCTTCTTCCATGCCGGCATACCGGAGCAGGCCGCCATCGCCGGCCTGGCTGCGATCGAGGAAGCGCTTTGGCAGGCCGAACGGGAGCTGACCCGGGAAAACGGCGAGACTCTCGTCGTCGCCTCCTATGCGGTGCTCGGGAAGGCGGATAACAACCGCGGCGACAACGTCGCCTCCATTTCCGTCCAGCTGTCGCTGTCGGAGGACCGCAGCATCCGGACGCCGGAAATCGTCCAGGCCTGGCGTCGGGCCCTGCCGAAGCTGCCCGGCGTCTCGCGCATCGCGATCGCGGAAACGCGCGGCGGTCCTCCGGGACGCGACCTGGACATCCGCCTGTCCGGCGCGCCGCTCGCCCGGCTGAAGGCGGCCGCTCTCGAGATCCAGGAGGCCTTGTCAGGATTTCCGGGAACCAGCGGCGTTACCGACGACCTGCCGTTCGGGAAGCCGGAACTGTTTGTCGAACTGACGCCGCGCGGACGTGCGCTGGGCTTCACGGTCGAATCCGCCGCGCGCCAGATCCGCAACGCGGTCGAGGGCGCCATCGCGCGCCGCTTCGCGGAGGGCGACGAGGAAGTCGCCATCCGGGTGCGCCAGGATCTTGGCCCGGAAGGCGCGAGCGCGTTGCGCGACCTTGCGCTACGGGCGCCGGGCGGGGAGTTCGTGCCGCTCACCGAAGTGGTCTCTCTGAAGGACGTGCAGGGCTTCTCCGTCATCCAGCGGCGCGACGGGCGCACCATCGTGACGGTCGTCTCCGACGTCGACAGCACGGTGACCTCGAACACCGCGATCATCGCGGATCTGAACCGCGAGATCCTGCCGCAGATCGCCGAGCGCTACGGCCTGACCTACAGTTTCGGCGGCAAGGCGGAGGAACAGGCCAACGCCTTTGCCGACCTGGCCATCGGCACGCTGCTGGCCGTCGCGGCCATCTACATCATCCTGGCCGCGATCTTCGGCAGCTACCTGAGACCGTTCGTCGTCATGTCGATCATTCCCTTCGGCATCGTCGGCGCGGTCGTCGGCCATTATGTCATGGGCTATCACCTGACCATGATGAGCCTGATCGGGCTGCTGGGCCTGTCCGGCATCCTGGTCAACAACTCGATCATCCTCGTCGCCCGCTTCGAGGAGCGCCGGGCGCTGGGAGAAGGGCTGAAGACGGCGGCCGTCCTGTCGAGTTGCGACCGTCTGCGCGCTGTGTTCCTGACCTCGTTCACGACCATCGCAGGGCTGCTGCCACTGCTGTTCGAAACCAACCTCCAGGCGCGCTTCCTGCTGCCGATGACGATCACCATCGTCTTCGGGCTCGCCTCTGCGACCGTGCTCGTTCTCGTTCTTGTGCCGGCCCTGCTGGCGATCGGAGACGACATCGGCAGGCTCGTGCTGTTCGACCGGCGCGCACGCGGCGGCGCGGGCAGGGACCTCGTGCCCGCCGAGTAGCGCCTGAACCTGCGCTCAGGCGCTCGTCCGTGATCCGAGACGCCGCGCGAAATCGGCAATCGAGCGGGCGGCGGCGCCGATGTTGCCGTCCCAGGTTGCCGGCGATTGTCCGCGCGGTCCGAGGTCGTGATTGCCGTCCTCCAGGAAGACGATCTCGACGTTGGCCGGCAGGGACACGGCCTCCAGTTCGGCCCGCGATCCGAAGGGATCCCGCTCGCCCTGGGCAATCAGCACGGGTCTGGACGCCTGCTGCAGCGGTTCGAGGCGCCAGTGCTCGGGCTTGGCGGTCGGATGGAACGGGTAGCCGACACAGACGACGCCGAGCACCCGGCCCGGCAGGGAAGCGCCGCCGGCCAGCATTGCAGCGACCCGGCCGCCCATCGACTTGCCGCCGATCAGCAAGGGGCCGTCGACCTCGTGCAGGACGGTCTGGACGGCGGTCTGGAAAGCCCCGATTAGCTTTTCTGCTCGCGGCGGGGGTAGTTTCCTGCCGTCGGACCGGCGTGCCGCCATATAGGGGAACTCGAACCGCGCCACGGCGACGCCTTCCGAGGTAAGCGCCTCGGCAAGACGGGTCATGAATGCCGAATCCATCGGCGCACCTGCGCCATGGGCGAGGAGCAGCGTCGCCGATGGCATCGAGGAAGGTCGGGTCCAGAGGAAGTCGGTCATGCGGTGGCGTTTCGTCTCGCGGGAGGGAGCGGAGGGTCCTTCGGAACTCAGCCGTTTCGCCTATAGCAATTCGGGGTCGCCTGCAAATGCGCAAGTCCTCGTCATGGCGGCGCCGGATAACCGGTCAAAGCGAACGTCGACAGGCCCTCACGTCCGAAGGAGCATCGCCAAGCCGTGCGACCGGGGTCGTCCGCCGGCACAGAGGTCTCAATAAAAACTCAGCGGAAAGTAGCGCAGGTAGAGTTCGCCATAGATGCCGCGCTCCTGAAGGCGCCTGAGCGCATAGTTCAGGGCATCCAGCAGCGCGGCATCCTGCTTGCGGACTGCAATCATCAGACCCTGGTCGAAATAGCCCGGCTCCAGCCAGGGGCCGCCGGCGAAGGTGCAGCAATCGTCGGATGCTTCGCCCGAAATCCAGAAGGACAGCGATAGCGCATCCCCGAAATGCGCGTCGACCGTTCCGTCGGCAAGCGCTTTGCGCGCTTCGACAAGGCTGGCGTAGGCACGTAACCGCAGTTGAGGCAGAAAGTCGGCAAGAAAAGCCGCATGTCGGCTGCCTTCAACCACGGACACTGTCATCGTGGAAAAAGAGTCGGTCTCGAAAGCGGCTTCCCTGCCTTTCCGCACCGCGAACCGCGCAGGTAGGCGCAGGTAGGCATCCGAGAAGGCGAATTTGCCCACGAGATCCGCAGTCTTTGCGAGGCCCGCAATGACCGCGTCACCTTCCTTTTCCTCGAGCGCCGGGATCAAGGCGTCGAAGGCCTTGATACGCAGGCTGCAGGAGCTGCCGAGTTCCTCGCACAGTGCCCGCGCAAGATCGACGTTGAAGCCCGTCAGCCGCTCATCCGCATCGCGAAACGAGAAGGGCGGGAAGTCGTCCGTGGCCAGGAACTCGATCTTGTCCGGCGGGAACGGTGGCCGATCCGCCATGCTGCGCGGGTCCCAGAAGTTGGGCACCACAGGCGCGGCCGTCTCAGGCGACGACGATGGTTGCGCGCGGCTCTCGAAGCCTAAACCAGAGATCGCAACAATTAATAATAAAACCATTGCGAGAAATGCGCGTTCCGTCATTATCATGACGCTGCGTCCGTTTTGTAGGAATTCGGGATGATGGGCGCTTGTTCGGTCATGGGATGGAAACTGAAGCCGATTCCTATGTGCCGGATGGGGGCAGCGGCCGTTGGCCGGGGGAACTGGACATCCTGATATCGAGAGGGTTGCCCGTTTCAACCGTCGAGTCAGCGTGCCGGCTGGCATCCTATCACGGCTGCTCTCCAGCGGACTATATGATCCGCCAGTCGATCGTGACTGCCGAAGCCTATTACAGTGCGGTTGCTGAATACTGCGGAGTCCCCTTTCTGCCGGAAAGAAGTTTCAGGCCGCTCGTGATCAATGACGTCGTGCTGCATTGCGGCCCCGGCGACGCTGGTCCCTTGATGATCGGTCTTCGCAACCGCGGGCCGATCTTCGTCATCGCTCCGCCCCTGGACCGGATCGCGCTGGTCCGGGCCCATCTTCTCCGGCATGTCGACTGGGCACAAAACATTCGCATTGCGGCGCCGGAAAGCGTCCGCCAAGCACTGACGATGCTGAAGGCGCCGACCGGTGAGATCGAGACTCGGTTTCCGGAATTCTCGGCCCGACGCCGCATTTCGCGTGGGCAGAAACTCGGCTTGATCGCGATCGCAATGGGGGCGGCGCTCGGCGCCCTGCTGCCCGCCACGGTCTTCCTGGTCCTGGGCAGTTTCGTTGTCGGATTGAGTTGCGTGTTGACCGGCATTGCCAGGCTGGCCGGCGCGCAGGCGACGCGGGACGCGGTGGACAGTGACCCGTGCGATATCTCCGCCGTGGACGAGGACTCGGCTCTCCCGACCTATACCGTTCTGGTCCCGCTCTACAAGGAAGCCCAGATCGTTCGCGGGTTGCTGGCCGCTCTGGAGCGAATCGACTATCCCCGCGAAAGATTGGAGATCAAGTTTCTTGTCGAGCAGGAGGACGTCGAAACCCGGCTGGCGTTTGCGGGGCTGGTACAGCCGCACATGGAGGTGCTCGTCGTGCCTCTCGGAGAACCGCGGACCAAGCCGCGTGCACTGAGCTATGGCCTGTTCACCGCGCGCGGGGAGTTCCTGACCATCTACGATGCCGAGGATCGACCCGAACCGCTGCAACTGAGGAAGGCCGTCGCCGCATTTTCGAATGCGCCTGAAAACCTTGCCTGCCTCCAGGCCAGCCTGTGCATCGACAACGCCGGGGACAGCTTCTTTACGCGCCAGTTTGCGATCGAATATGCGGCTCTGTTCGATCAGATCATCCCCTGGTTCTCGATGGAAGCCTGGCCATTCCCGCTTGGCGGCAGTTCCAACCACTTTCGCCGCTCGGCCCTGATCGCAGTCGGCGGCTGGGACCCGTACAACGTGACCGAAGATGCGGACCTCGGCCTCCGGCTGGCTCGCTTCGGCTTCACGTCGGCCGCGCTTGCCAGCACGACCTTCGAGGAAGCGCCGGTCACCTGGCGGGCCTGGTATGCGCAACGGGCCCGCTGGTACAAGGGGTGGCTGCAGACCTGCTTTGTCCACCTGCGCGAACCGTCGCGGCTCTGGCGGGATCTCGGCCCCCGCCGGGCGATTCCGATCGGGGCGATGATTGCCGGCAGCCTGCTGACCCTGGCCATCCACCCGTTCTTCTTCGTCATGCTTTACGGCTACGCGCTGGGCCTCTGGTCGGTGCCGCTGCCGGGCGGTTTGCTTGCCGACATGATCGTCAGCCTGAGCGCGCTCGCGGTTCTGGCGGGATACGGCGGAACGGCGATCTCAAGCTGGTCCGCCGCGCACCGACGCGGCTTCCGGCCGCGCTTGCTGGATCTCGCCGGCATTCCGCTCTACTGGCTGTGTGCAAGCGCCGCCTTCTATAGGGCAGTCTGGGATTTCGCCGTGCGGCCTCATCACTGGCACAAGACCGAGCACGGTACGGCCCGCCGCCGCCAAAACATCGAGGAAAGCGGCACGGACGACCTCGACACTGTCTGACGATGAACAGGTCTGCGAACCGGTCGGCCCGGCCGCTCTGCCCGGCAACGGCACGAAGGACCGGCACCACCGGTCGAACTGGTCTGCCGTCGTCGCCGGTTTCCGGAGGCCGCTCAATGGTGCGAGAAACTGGAGCGGGTGAAGGGAATCGAACCCTCGTCGTAAGCTTGGGAAGCTTCTGCTCTACCATTGAGCTACACCCGCGCTCCCTATCTTCATCACCGTCGACGGTGCGCCTGTCAAGCCGGATTTGTTGTCCGCGCAGCCCGCCGTACGGAAAATCGGTGGGATGGCAATTGCGCGCCGTGATACGGCTTGCAGCCGGCATCGCGACGCGCCAACGTGCGGGGGAATCACGGACCAAACGGATAGTTCGCATGCGCGACAGGTTGAAGGAACTGATTGCATCCCGCCGGTGGGAAATGACCATCGTGGGGGTCATCGTCTTGAATGCCGTCACTCTGGGCCTCGAGACGAGCCCGGCCGTCATGGGCCGGATCGGCGGCCTGCTGACAACGCTCGATACCTTGATCCTGGCCGTATTCGTCGTCGAACTCACGTTGCGGATCTTCGCCTTTCGGTTCGCGTTCTTCCGCGACCCCTGGAGCCTGTTCGATTTCACCATCGTCGCCATCGCGCTTCTGCCGGCCAGCGGACCTTTTGCCGTACTGCGTGCCCTGCGCATCCTGCGTGTCCTCAGGTTGATTTCCGTCGTGCCGTCCCTGCGCAGGGTCATCGGCGGCCTGATTGCGGCGTTGCCGGGGCTCGGTTCGATCATCGTCCTGATGGCGCTGGTCTTCTATGTGTTCGCCGTGATGGCGACCAAGCTCTATGGCGAGACGTTCCCGGACTGGTTCGGCGATCTCGGCCGGTCGACCTATACCCTGTTCCAGGTGATGACGCTGGAAAGCTGGTCGATGGGCATCGTGCGTCCGGTCATGGAGGTCCACCCGTACGCCTGGCTGTTCTTCGTGCCGTTCATCCTGTGCACGGCCTTCACGGTCCTCAACCTCTTCATCGGCATCATCGTTTCCGCGATGCAGGAGGAGCATGAACACATCGCCGAAGCGGACCGTCAGGCCATTCACGACGAGACGGGGATCATCCTGGAGGAGGTACGCGCGCTCCGCCGGGAGGTCGAGGCGTTGCGACGGTCTCAGGCCTGACCGGATGCAGGACGGGCGCATGACGCTGGCCAGGATCGGGCGGACGTGTGCTTTGAAGGAGCGCCGGTCGGGAAAGGCGCATCGATGACGGCCAGCTCAGAGCGCGCCTTCGCGGTCACCCATCGCAGCGTGCTCGCCATCGCCGTACCGATGACACTCGCCTATCTGTCGACGCCGATACTCGGCATCGTCGACACGGCGGTCATCGGCCAACTGGGCGATGCCGCCCTGGTCGGCGGCATTGCCGTGGCAAGTGTGCTGTTCGACCTGGTCTTCACGACCTTCAACTTCCTGCGCTCCGGCACCACAGGCTTGACCGCACAGGCGCTCGGCTCCGGCAACCAGCAGGAGATGCGGGCAACGGTCCTGCGGGCGCTTGCGATCGCAGTGGTATCCGGGCTCGCCGTCGTCGCCCTCCAGCGTCCTTTGCTCGGCATTGGCCTCTCGTTCCTTGGCGGCAGCGCTGCGGTCCAGTCCGCCGCGTCGAGCTATTTCGAGATCCGCGTCTACAGCGCCCCGTTCCTCCTGGCCAACTACGCCATCCTCGGCTGGTTCCTAGGTCTCGGTCGCGCCGGCACCGGGCTGATGCTGCAGACCGTGCTGAACGGGCTCAACATCGCGTTGAGCGTCTGGTTCGTCATCGGCCAGGGCTGGGGCATCCCGGGCGTCGCTTTGGCAACGGTCATCAGCGAGATCGCCGCCTGTCTGCTCGGAGGGCTGCTGGTGATGCGCGCGACCCGTGGCGGGACATGGCCGAGCCGGGCGGTCCTGCTTGATCGAGCCGAGGTCATGCGGGTCGTGGCAGTGAACCGGGACATCATGATCCGCTCGTTCTCGCTCCTGTTCGCCTTCGCGTTCTTCACCGCACGGTCCGCCGATCAGGGCGATGTCATATTGGCAGCCAATGCGATCCTGGAGAAGTTCTTCCTGGTCGGAGGCTATTTCCTCGACGGGTTCGCGACGGCTGCGGAGCAGCTTGCTGGGCGGGCCGTCGGGGCCCGTCATCGACCGGCCTTCGACCGGGCCCTCAGACTGACCATGGTCTGGGGTTTCGTCATGGCAGGTGTTCTCGCCGCCTTCTATGCCTTGGCAGGGCCGTTGATGATCGATCTGATGACCACCGCGCCCCAGGTCAGGGACGCTGCCCGGATCTACCTTGTCTGGGCGGCGCTGACCCCTGTTGCGGGGGTCCTGGCATTCCAGATGGACGGGGTCTTCATCGGTGCGACCTGGTCGCGGGACATGCGCAACATGATGCTGCTGTCCCTTGCGCTCTTCCTTTGCGCCTTCTGGCTGCTGTTTCCCGTCCTGGGCAACCACGGGCTCTGGCTCGCCCTTGAGATCTTTCTTCTGATGCGCGGCTTCAGCCTCTACTTCGTCTGCCGTAGACGGGCCGCGCAGACCTTTGCAGCCGCGGCCCGACCGGCCGCCTAGGTAATGTCCTGGCCGCTCCAGGCCTCCAGATCAGCGCCGCAGGCGTCGGCGAGGCTGTCCAGTCCGTTGCGCTCCAGTTCCGTCGAAAGATGCGCAAGGATCCGGCCGACCAGGCCCGGCCCTTCATAGACAAGGGCGGAGTACAGTTGCAGCAGCGTCGCGCCGGCAGTGATCTTCGTCCAGGCGGCTTGCGGGCTGTCGATGCCGCCGACGCCGATGATCGGCAGGCTTGGCCCGACCAGCTTGCGCATCCTGGCAAGCACGATCGTCGACTTGCGGAACAAGGGCCGCCCGGACAGGCCCCCCGCTTCCTGCGCGTGGTGTCGCTCGGTCAGTCCGGCGCGCGACACCGTCGTGTTGGAGACGATCAGTCCGTCCACGGCGGTTGCCGTCACCTCCTCGGCGATGTCCTCCAGGGCCTGCTGGTCGACGTCGGGCGAGATCTTGAGCAGGACCGGCACGGCCCGGCCGATGCGACGTGCCTCCTCGTCGCGTGCCGTGATCACGCGGACCAGCAGTTCGTGAAGACTGGACCGGGCCTGCAGGTCCCGCAGGCCCGGGGTGTTCGGCGAGGACACGTTGACGGTGAAATAGGATGCGAGGTCGGCGAAGCGGCGGATGCCGGCGACATAGTCGGCGACCCGGTCCGCGCTGTCCTTGTTGGCGCCGACATTGACGCCGACGATGCCGCCGCGCGCCGCCCGCGCCTCGAGGCGGCGGCGCAGCGCGTCGTGGCCTTCGTTGTTGAAGCCGAAACGGTTGATCACTGCGCGGTCGGCGGCGAGGCGGAACAGGCGCGGACGCGGGTTCCCGGGTTGTGGTCGCGGAGTAACCGTGCCGACTTCGGCGAAGCCGAAGCCCATGCCAAGAACCGCGTCGGGAACCTCGCCGTTCTTGTCGAACCCGGCCGCCATGCCCAGCGGATTGGGAAACGCCAGATCGAACAGCCGCATCGTCAGCCGTGGATCGGCCCGCCGGCCGCCGCGTGGATAGAGGCCAGCCCTGAGGGCGGCGAGCGTCACGCCGTGGGCGGTCTCCGCGTCAAGGCAGTGAAGAGGGCGCAGAAGGAGGGGGCCGGCAAGGGGGCCGATCATCGGTCGAGGTCCGCAAAGAGGTGGCTGCCATCCGGTGCGATCGGGAGGTCGCGCACCCACAGCGCATCGGACGGTACGAGCGGAGCGTAGAGGTGGGGAAACAGGTCTCCGCCCCGCGACGGCTCCCATTTCAGCTCTGCGCCGAACCGCTCGGCATCGAAAGCGACGAGCAGCAGGCCGGTCTGGCCGGCAAAATGCCTAGTGGCGGTTTCGCGCACTTGCGCAGCCGTGGAGAAATGGATGAAACCGTCCTTCTGGTCGACCGGGGCGCCGTGGAAAACGCCCTCTTGTTCGGCCTGTTGCCAAAGTTGGCGGGGGACGATCTTGAAGATCCTGGGCATGCCTGAAGGCCCCTTCTGTCCCGCTTCGCCGCGTCTTGCGCGCCGCCGGGAAGGCCGCGGGAATGATTGCGGCGCGGACCCTAGCCGGTCGTCACCGGATCGACAACCGGGCGGACAAAATATCTGGACTCGCATTAACAGCGGTTCAGGAATATATACCAAGGATAGAAACGATCGAAGGGATATATTCCTTGATTGTCAACCGAAACGGAGGTTGATCCGATGCTTTCCCACGAGCGCGTTTGGGCGGCGATAGACGCCTTGGCAACCCGTAAGGGTTTGTCGCCTTCGGGTCTGGCGCGGCGGGCCGGCCTCGACCCGACGACGTTCAATCCGTCGAAGCGCATTGCGGGCGATGGCCGACCCCGCTGGCCGTCGACGGAATCGCTCGCCAAGGTGCTGGAGGCCACCGGAGCGCCGCTCGCCGAATTCGTGGCCCTTGCCGCGCCTCTGGAAACGGACAGCGCGCCGCCGGCGACGTCGCCCATGACCGTTCCCTTTGCCGGGCTCGACCGCGTCGCATGCGAGGGATACTTCGATCCGACGGGCAACCCGATCGGCCGCAACTGGGACGAGATCCCGTTTCCCGACCTGCGCGGCGAAATCCTCTATGCGCTGGAGGTCAGCGGCAACGCCCTGTTGCCAGTCTATCGCGACGGCGACATCCTCGTCGTGGCACCCGACGTGCCGGTGCGCCGGGGAGACCGGGTGATCGTCAAGGTCAAAAGCGGCGAAGTGATCATCCGCCTGCTGCACAGGAGAACCGCCAGGACCGTCGAGTTGCATTCGCTTGCGCCCTCAGGCACGGTTCACCAATGCGAACTGGACTCGATCGAATGGATCGCACGGATCGTCTGGGCAAGCCAGTGAACCGGCTGGCCGCAGGACGCGCATCATGACGGCAGGCCGGGCCATCGTTGCGGCGCTGGCAGCCGCCCTTCTGGGCGCGCTCCTCTATGCAACGCCTTTCGGAAAAAGTCTCGAGACGCCTGTCGAGGTGACCGCATCCGGCGATGATCCGGTCCCAAACAACGTGACTGATGCCCTGTCGCAGGCCGCGGTCCAACCGGAGATCGGCATCGCCGAGGCTCCGCCCGACGATCCCGCGCCCCTGCCTCAGCAGATCCGCAACGTCTCGCCCGAGGGGGCATCGCCTCCGCCCGTGACGGGGACGCTGAAACGGATCGCACCCGACGAAAGACTGCTCTCGCCGTCGCAGTTTGCGAAGATGCCGGACACGACCGTCACCCTGAAGCGCCCGGTCGTCCGGGACGCTGGCGTCCTCGTGGCGGGGTCCCTGGTCGTGCATCTGGCCCATATCGTTGCCCCGGCCGTCGAAACACAGTGTACCTCGACGCAGGGAGATCCATGGCCCTGCGGAGCGCGTGCGCGCACGGAACTGCAACGCGTCATCCGCTTACTGGCCGTGGAGTGCGAAAAGACGGCAGATCTCGGTGACGGCGAGATTGTCGCAGTCTGCCGCCGCAACAGGATCGACCTCGGCGCCTGGTTGCTTCGTAACGGCTGGGCGACCCCGGCGCCGGATGCTCCCGCCGGCTACCGCGACCTGGAGACGGGAGCCAGACAGGCCAGGGCAGGAATGTGGCGGTCGGAAGAGGCGGCCGACCTGGCGCCTGCCGTCGAATTCGCCATACCCAACCTGGACCTGGATGGCCTGCTGGCATCCGACGTCGCCGCCGACCCGTTCAGGGTCGGGGACGACTTCGATGGCGCGACGGGCGTCCCCGATCCGGCGAGCGGTCTCCCCGGATCGGACCTTTAGGTCGCCGCCCGAAAACTTCGCCCGACCTTGAACGTCTCTGTATGCGTCAGGCGGCCAGGGCGCCGGACAGGGCCTGGGCAATCAGGGCGCGGGTTTCGGCAAGTCCGTACAGTGCGACGAAGGAGCCGAAGCGGGGCCCCTGCTCAAGTCCGAGCAGCACCTGGTACAACGCCTGGAACCAGGCCACCGAAACACCGGGACCGCCGTCCGGGCTCTTCTTGTTGTGGTCCTGATAGCGCTCGATGCCCCTTGCGACATCCAGGGCCGCGTCCTGGATTGCGGCGCCATCGGCATCGGCAGGCAGGGCAGCCAGTGCGGCATCCAGCGCTTCCAGGGCCCGACGCTCGACCTCGTCCGGCGTCCGGTATTTCTTCGCCGGTTTGACGAAGTCGTCGAAATAGCGGATCGCGTAGCCGACCAGGTCGTCGAGCCTGGGATGCGTTTCGGCCGTCACCCCGGGTGCGTAGCGCGAGATAAAGGCCCAGAGCACGTCCTTGTTCTCCGCATTGGAGGCCGACACGAGGTTGAGCAGCATGGAGAACGGCACCGGCATGTCGATCACCGGGACGTTGCCGGAATGGATATGCCAGGCCGGATTGGCGAGTTGCTGTTCGACCGGCATCGACGGGAACTTCGATGCGAAGGTGTAGTACTCGTCGACCGTCCTCGGGATGACGTCGAAATAGAGCTTCTTCGCGGTGCGTGGCTTCTGGAACATGTAGAGAGAAAGGCTCTCCGTAGGGGCATAGGTCAGCCACTCGTCGATGGTCAGGCCATTGCCCTTGGATTTCGAGATCTTTTCGCCGTTCTCGTCCAGGAACAGTTCGTAGACGTAGTGCTCCGGCGGCGTGCCGCCGAGCGCTGTGCAGATGTTGTCGTAGATCGGCATGTTCGGGCCATGGTCTTTGCCGAACATCTCGAAGTCGACGTCAAGAGCCGCCCACCGTGCACCGAAATCGGGCTTCCACTGCAGCTTGACCTGTCCGCCGAATATGCTCTGGGTGATTTCTTCGCCATCCTCGTCGACAAAGGTGATGCTGCCGGCCTTTGCGTCGACGGCCTTCATCGGCACATAGAGAACGCGACCGGTCTTGGCGGAGATCGGCAGGAACGGCGAATAGGTCGCGCGGCGCTCCTCGCCAAGTGTCGGCAGCATGATGTCCATGATGGCGTCGAAGCGCTCGGCAACGCGCTGGAGGATCGCGTCGAACCTGCCGGACTTGTAGTATTCGGTCGCGCTGGCGAACTCGTAATCGAAGCCGAACGTATCCAGGAAGCGGCGCAGCATGGCGTTGTTGTGATCGGCGAAGCTCGAGTAGTCGCCGCCGAACGGGTTCGGCACCGAGGTCAACGGCTTGTGCAGGTGCGGCTCCAGAAACGCCCTGTCAGGCACGTTGTCCGGGATCTTGCGCATGCCGTCCATGTCGTCGGAGAAGCACAAGAGCCGGGTCGGGATGCTGTCTTCGGTCAGCAGGCGGAATGCCGTACGCACCATGGTGGTGCGTGCGACTTCGCCGAAGGTGCCGATGTGCGGCAGGCCGGACGGACCGTAACCGGTCTCGAACAGCACCGGACGAGACGGGTCCCGTTTCTCGATCCGCTTCACCAGTTTCCGGGCTTCCTCGAACGGCCAGGCCTTGGAGATCCTGGCCGCCGCGACGAACTCGGGCGACAGGTCAAGCGGCGGGAGAGGGCGTGCGGTCATGGTCTCGCGTTCCGATGCATTTTCCGGGGGGAGAAGCCAGCGGGTTTCGGGGTCGCGCTGGCCGACAAGCGCGGGGACACTAGAAAAGCCGATGCCCCGCGTCAATCACGAGGGGGTGATGCAATCGCTTGAATACGCTGCCGCGACCCTATACCTGTGGCCGATGCGCCTTGGCGCGGCTTGGATAAGGTTTTTGGAAACGATGCGCGAGACCGTCAGCATTCAGGAAGCCCTCGTCTATGTCATGGTCACCATGTCCGCTGCTGACAGCAGCATGACCGACGCAGAGCTAGCCTCCATAGGCGAAATCGTGAAGATTCTTCCGATCTTCCGCGGATTTGACACGGAACGTATTGTCAAAGTTGCGCAGGATTGCGGCGAGCGCCTGCAGAACCAGGACGGTCTGGACGAGATCCTCGATCTGGTTGCCGACAGCCTTCCCGCCAAGCTTTACGACACCGCTTATGCCCTGGCGGTCGACGTCGCAGCGGCAGATCTCAGCGTCGAACAGGAGGAACTGCGCCTCCTCCAGATGCTGAGGGATCGACTGTCTCTCGACAAGCTGACGGTTGCGGCGATCGAGCGTGCGGCCCAGGCACGGCACAAGGTGGCCTGAAACCGTCAGTTGAGATTGCGGGAAGCCTGCGGCGTGTCGAGGGAAAAGGCGGGGATCTCGACTTCGAGCGTCTCCCCGTCGGCTTTCTGCATGAGATAGCTGCCGACCATGATTCCGGACGGCGTGGAGAGGGGACAGCCGGAGGTGTAGTGGAACATCTCGCCGGGCCGGATCACCGGCTCCTCGCCGACCACGCCCGCGCCGCGCACTTCCTGCACCCGGCCTTGCCCGTCCGTGATCCTCCAGTACCGCGACCGCAACTGAACGGGCTCAAGACTGAGATTGCGGATCTCGACGGTATAGGCCCAGAAATAGCGCCCCACCTCCGGCTCGGATTGCTCGGGCAGGAAATGGGGTTCGACGGTTACCTCGATCCGATGCGTGACGGCTCGGTACATGCGGGTGGTACCTCTTGTTCGACTGTCTTGCGCGTTGATGATCGGCGCTCAGGTCTGACGTTCATATAGGTCATGTCGTTGGACGCGGACAGCATCTGGCGTTGTCCGGTGACGCGCCCGTGATTGCTGCCCGGCTTGCCGAGGCGCGTGGATTTGGCCATGACGGGCGAAGCACCGACCGGAGCCCTGCAGATGTTTGATGCCCGCCTGCGTCCCTTGATCGACCCGCCATTGAACGCGCTCGGGCGTCGCCTGGCGGAACGGGGGGTTTCAGCGAATGCCGTCACGATCGCGGGCGGGGGCCTTGGTGCGGCTGCGGCCGTGGCGATCGCGCTTGGCGCTCCGGTCCTGGCCGCGATCCTGATCGTGACGAACCGACTCGCGGACGGCCTCGACGGCGCCGTCGCCCGATCGACACGCAAGACAGATCTCGGCGGCTATCTCGATATCGTGCTCGATTTCTTCTTCTACGGCTCCGTCCCCTTCGCCTTTGCGATCCTCGATCCGGATACCAACGCGCTGGCAGCCGCGGCGCTGCTCTTCAGTTTCTATGCCAATGGCGCGGCCTTCCTCGCCTTTGCCATCATGGCCGAAAAGAACGGATTGGCGACCACCCGCCAGGGATCGAAATCCCTTTACTATCTGGGCGGGCTCGCCGAAGGAGCGGAGACCATCGGCGTGTTTCTGGCCATGTGCCTGTGGCCGGCCGGCTTCGCGGTCCTGGCCTGGTCGTTTGCAGCCGTCTGCTTCCTGTCGGCGGCCGCCCGCTTCGTCATGTCGGTGCAGATGCTGAAGCGTTGACCGTCGGTCGTCAGAGTGCCGCCGCCGCAGACAGGGCACCTGCGAGATCTTCCAGAAGATCTTCGGGGTCTTCCAGCCCGACGGAGAGCCGGAGCAGGCCATCGGTGATGCCGAGTTCGGCTCGGGCGGTTTCTTCGACGCTGCGATGGGTCGTCGTAGCCGGATGCGTGATCAGGCTCTTTGCGTCGCCCAGGTTGTTCGAGAGCTTGATGATCTCCAAAGCGTTGGTGAAGGCGAAGGCAGCCGGCTTGCCGCCCTTGAGCTCGAAGGCGAGCATGGTCGAGCCGCCCCGCATCTGCCGCGCAATGAGCGCCGCCTGCGGGTGATCGGGGCGGCCCGGATAGATCAGGCGCGAGATCTCCGGCTGCCCCGCGAGGAAGTCGGCGAGACGGGCGGCGCTCGACGACTGGCGCTCGACGCGGATGGTCAGGGTTTCCAGGCCCTTCAGCAACACCCAGGCGTTGAACGGGCTCATTGCCGGGCCGGTATGCTTGACGAAGGGCATCACCTGGTCGTCGATCCACTCCCTGGTCGACAGCACCACGCCGCCGAGGCAGCGGCCCTGGCCGTCGATGTGCTTGGTCGCGGAATAGACGACGACGTCTGCGCCGAGCGTCAACGGCGACTGGAACATCGGTGTCGCGAAGACGTTGTCGACGATGACGCGCGCGCCGACGGCGTGGGCGATCTCGGCGACCGCGGCGATATCGATGACCTCGAGGGTCGGATTGGTCGGGCTTTCGAGGAAGACCGCACGGGTGTTCGGTCGGACCGCGGTGCGCCACTGCTCCAGGTCGGTGCCGTCGACGAGCGTGCTGTCGACCCCGAACCGGGGCAGCAGCGTTTCGACGATGTAGCGGCAGGAACCGAACAGCGCCTTGGCGGCGACGACGTGGTCGCCGGCCTTGACGCTGGCCATGATCGCGAGGTTGACCGCGGCCATGCCGCTGGCGGTGCCGATCGCCGCCTCGGCGCCTTCGAGGGCGCACATGCGGTTCTCGAACATGGCGACGGTCGGGTTGGCGTAGCGCGAATAGACGAAGCCCGGATCCTCGCCGTTGAAGCGGGCTTCGGCGGCCTCTGCCGTCTGATAGACGAAGCCCTGGGTCAGGAAGATCGCTTCCGACGTCTCGCCGTATTGGGAGCGAACGGTTCCGCCATGAACCAGTTCGGTCGCCGGGCGCAGCGGCCTGCGGGAAGTCGTCTTGTCGTCGGATGCGGCCATGATCGCGTGCTCCAGAATGCAAAAGCCCCGGCCGAACGGGCCGGGGCTTTTTGCCTCCCGACCTTTTTAGCGACTTGTTTAACGTGGCTGCAAGCCGGCCGGCCCAAATCACCACGGAGACGAGCCCTGATAAGCCATTCGCCGGCTGGCGTCAATCGGCTCCAAAAGCCGGTTGGAACTGGCCGGCGCTTGGGCTAATCAGCACGATGCAGGATTTGGCCGCAAACACGCTGCCGGGGGACGACGCACATGACCGAGACGACCGAGATGCGGCCGGAGGGCATCCTGCCCGCGCACATGATCGAGGACATGTTCCGCAACGGCGCGATCCGCAGCGAGACGCCCCTGGTGGACGGTCAGATTCAGCCGGCGAGCCTGGATCTTCGCCTGGGAACAAAGGCTTACCGGGTTCGCGCGAGCTTTCTGCCTGGCCCTGGCGTCACGGTCGCCGACCGGTTGGACGCGCTCAGGCTGCATACGGTCGACCTGGCCCACGGCGCGGTGCTGGAGACCGGCTGCGTCTATATCGTCCCGCTCCAGGAAGTCCTTGATCTTCCTGCCATAATTTCGGCGACGGCGAACCCGAAGAGCTCTACCGGCCGGCTCGATGTGTTCACCCGGGTGATCACCGACGATGCGAGGGCCTTCGACACGGTCGGCGCCGGCTACAGCGGACCGCTCTACGCGGAGATCTCTCCGCTGACGTTTCCGATCCTCGTGCGCACCGGCTCGCGCCTGTCGCAGATCCGGTTCCGGATCGGCAACCCCTTGATTTCGGACGAGGATCTTCAGGAGATCCATGCCGCGCAGCGTCTGGTCGACGGCGGCGACGAGCGCATCGGGGGAGGTGTGCAGCTGTCGATCGACCTCAAGGGCAGCGGCGAGGGGAGCCTGGTCGGCTACCGTGCCAAGCACCACACCGCAGTGATCGACGTCGACCTGCGCGCCGTCCACCATCCGTTGGATTTCTGGGAACCGATCCACCGCCGCGACGAGGCCTCGCTGATCCTCGATCCGAACGAATTCTATATACTTGTCAGTCGCGAAGCGGTGCACGTGCCGCCCGATTTCGCCGCCGAGATGGTTCCCTTCGATCCGCTGGTCGGGGAGTTTCGCGTCCACTACGCCGGCTTCTTCGACCCCGGTTTCGGCCACGGCCAGGCCGGCGGGACGGGGTCGCGGGCGGTTCTGGAGGTCCGCTCGCACGATGTGCCCTTCCTTGTCGAGCACGGGCAGACCGTCGGCCGGCTGGTCTACGAGCACATGGCCGAGCGGCCGCGCCGCCTCTACGGCGAGGGCATCGGCTCCAACTACCAAGGCCAGGCGCTGAAACTTTCTAAGCATTTCAAGGTGTTATAGGCCGTCCGGCGGTGGGGGTTCGGCGCTGGAAGCCGGTAGTCCTGAGGACGTGCCGGAAACCTGCCGGAGGACCGCTGGAGACCTGCCGGTCTCCTGTCGCAGGCCGGCAGGGGCTAGTTCCGCCGCATGCTGAGCAGGCGCGTGAGCGCCCAGACGGGAACCACGATCACCGCGCCGAGGACGAAATAGCGCCCGATGCGCTCGATCGCCTCGAAGCCCATCTCCCACAGCCGCTGGAAGAAGCGCAGGACCAGATCGATGAGTTCCAGCGGGTCGAGGTCGATGGCCGACAGGATCACGCCGACGACGAAGGAGAGGAAGACGAGGCGCACGATCACCCGTGCGGGGGTGTCGCCGAGAAAGCGTCTCAATGCGTCGCCGGCCATGCGGGAATCCTTTCGAAGCGGAAGAGCAGCTGCGCGCAAGATAGGGACTGTCGGCGCCGGCCGCATCCCCCTTCCTTCGTCGCTCGGGCAGAGGGGGAACGCGAACCGTCAGCCGTCCTGGCGCGTCGGACCGCCGATGCCGAACAGGCGGATCGACTTCGGCGGAACGCCGTACCAGGTCTTGACGGCGCGGGAGAAGGCGCTGAGTTCGGAAAAACCGAGCAGGAAGGCGATCTCCTTCATCGGCAGCCTGGTGTCGCGCAGGTAGCGCGCCGCCATGGAACGGCGGATGGATTCGGTCAGCTTGCGGAAAGAGGTGCCCTCCGTCTCCAGCAGGCGCTGGAGGCTGCGCGGCGACATCCCCAGCGTCGAGGCGACCGTCTCCAGGCTGACGGTCCCCGCCTTCAGGCTTTCGTTGATCGTCTCCGCCACCTTGGCGAGCGGTTCTGCCTCGCCGGTCCGGCTGCCCAGTTCGTGGATCGCCGCCTGTTCGATGATGGAATAGAGGTTTGGCTCGTTCTGGCGCGGACGCAGTGACAGGTGGCGGGCCGGGATGAGGATTCTGTCGACCGGCTGCTGGAAGGCGATCCGCTCGCCCATGCGCTTCTGGAACTGCGACCACTTCTTCGGCCGCGCCGCACTGAACTCGATCCGCAGGCCGATGTCCTGATCGCCGGCGGCATGAAGGATCCGGCTCGCCGCCCAGGCGACGCGGGCGAAGGTGTTCTGGGTCCGCGGACCGAACCGGTCCGCCACGTCCCATTCGAGGATCCCAAAGTCGCCGTCCTCGCGAAACAGCATGCGGTAGCAGTTGGTCCGCAGCGGCAGGAACCTTTCCCAGTTAGCGAGCGCAACGCGCAGACTGGGTGCGCACAGGGCGAGATAGTCGAAGGTCGATACCAGGCCGACCGGCATGTCGGCGCCGATGTCGAGCATGTCCGCATCGTCGCCGGTAACCGCCGCGACATATTCGAACACCGACAGGAAGGTCGCGAAGGCGATGGTCGAGCCTTCCTCCCGCGCGATCGTCGGTGCGAAGCCGAACCGAGCGGCAACCGCCTCCCAGTCCATGCCGTGCCGTTTCGCGAAGACCTCGACGAGTTGCAGGGTGTCGGCCCGGCACCACTCGTTCGGGTTCGCCTCGGGAGTGATCGTGTCCATCCGTCCGTCGCCGCCTCATCCGATCGAACGTTCCTGTCTGACGCTAGGTAAAATGGCGTTTGAGGTCAATTTGCCGTCAGAGATTGTCAAACATCACAGGGGGAGGAAATCCGGAGGCAGGTTCGCCGGTGCAGGAACGGCGAAAGCATTCAAATCCGGACCGCTCCAGCGTCACGGACGGGCGCGGCAGCGCGTTTCCGGGGTTTCGATCGCGACGCTAAGGTCGTGGCGGCATTCGTTTTCCCGGGCGCGCCCGGCGCGTTCGGGTTGCCGCTCTCCTGCCCGCCATTCGACCGGACCGTCCGCGCTCGGGTCGGACGGTCCGCGTGTCGCTGTCCTTCAATCGGAATTTCGGATCGCGAAAATGTGAACGGGTCTGGACCGGCGAACCGGCGGGGCGAGCCGGATCGCGCGTCGCGATATCCCGAGACAGGCATTCGCTCAGTTCAGGATATCGGCGAGAAACGCGATGAACCTCGGATCGGTCGCATAGGCGACGTTGACGCGCATGGCGGCAGTCTGCCTGCTCTTGCGGTTGGGATGGAAGACCGAGCCGGGCGAGATGAAGATGCTGCGTTCGGCGGCGGCGCGGCATAGTTCCAGTTCGATGACGCGGTCGGGAAACTCGGTCCAGAGATAGAAGCCGGGGATCGAGCTGTCCATGACGGAGAGCCCCAGCCCCTCCATCTGAACCCGGGCGGCCTTGTAGGCGTCCTCGACCCGGCCCTTGAGGCGCCGCAGGTGCCTCAGGTAGTGCCCGGCCTGGATCAGGTTGAAGACGAACCGCTCGACATGGTCCGACGAGTTCACCAGCGTGACCATCTTGATATCCGCCAGGCGGCGGACGATGGCCGGGTTGCCGGCGATGTAGCCGCAACGCAGGCTGGCCGACAGCGTCTTGGAGAAGGTGCCGAGATAGAGCACCCGGTTCAACTGGTCGAGGGCGGCCAGACGCGGCAACGTCGCCGGGAGGATGTCGGCCAGGGCGTCGTTCTCCACCAGCAGGAACCCCCAGCGCTCGGCGAGCTGCATCAGGCCGAAGGCGCGTGCGGGCGACAGCGAACTGCCGGTCGGATTGTGGCCGTGGGACTGGGTGACGAACATCTTCGGCTTGTGAACGGCGAGCTTCGACGCCAGGTCGTCGAGGTCGGGCCCGTCGCGCTCGCGCCGAATACCGACGATCTCCGCCTTGGCGAAGGTCAGCTTGGCGAACAGCGGATAATATCCGGGCTCGTCGACGAAGACCGTGTCGCCGGGCTCGATCAGGTGTCGGATGATCAGGTCCAGGCCGTGATTGACGCCGTGGATCAGCAGCAGGCCTTCGGGCTGGGCCGAAATCGACCGCTCCAGCAACTGAACCCTGAGCCTGTCGCGCAAGGGACCGTAGCCCCACGAACTGCCGTAGCCGAAATCGATGGCGTCCGGATAGGGCGCCTTGGCATGGGCGAAATGTCGCCGCAGTTCAGAGCCTTCCATCCACAGGGGCGGTGGTCGACCGTCCCCGGGGCGGACCTCATAATGCTTTTCCAGCTGTTCACGCAGCAGGGAGACGCCGTCGATCGCCGCGGCGACATGCGGAGCAGGCGCCATCGGCGCGGCGATCCGGACCTGCGCCATGTAGTAACCCGATCCGGGACGCGCCTCGAGCAGCCCCCTGGCGACGAGCCGATCGTAGGCTTCGGCCATGGTGTTCTTCGAAACGCCGTACTCGCGGGCGGCCTGACGGATCGAGGGCAGGCGCTCGAACGGCTTGTACGCCCCGGCTTCGAACATCAAGGCGACGTTCTCGACGATCTGGTCGACGCGAGACAGGCGCGGCTTGCCGCCATCCATCGGGATTGTCCCTCGAATTTTTCTGGGACAGTGTCTGTGTTATTGGTGCAAACCGTCCCTTGATTGTCCCAGCCGTTTTTATGACAGTTTCGACTATCGAACAATAAGACTCTGATTTCTCCTGGGAGGATGTCATGACGGAAATAAGCAGGCGTGGTCTTCTGGCCGGTTCGGTGTTCGGCGGGGTCGCTCTGGCGGCGCCAACGGTTGCCAGGGCGCAGGAGGCCGTGGAATGGCGTATGCAGGCCCTTTGGGACGCAGGCACGACGCCCTTCGAGTTCGAGAAGAAATTCGTGGAACGGGTCGGCGAATTGACCGAAGGCCGGTTCAAGATCACGCTCTACTCCGCCGGACAGATCGTGCCGGCGAACCAGGCCTTCGACGCGGTGCGGTCGGGCGCCTTCGAGATGATGAAGACCTTCGACGGCTACGAGGCCGGCAAGATCCCAGCCTTCGCCTTCACCTCGACGATCCCGTTCGGCTTCCCGCAGTCAGACCAGTATGAAGCCTGGTTCTACGAGCTGGGCGGCCTGGACCTCGCCCGCGAAGCTTATGCCAAGGGCGGCCTGTTCTACATCGCGCCGACCGTCTACGGCGAGGAGCCGATGCACTCCACGGTGAAGATCGAGAGCATCGCCGACATGGCGGGCAAGAAGGGCCGTTTCGTCGGCCTGGCATCGGCGGTGATGGCCGATCTCGGCGTCGCGGTGTCGCCGCTGGCGACTGCCGAAGTCTACACGGCGCTGGAAAAGGGCCTGATCGACTTCGCCGACCGCGGCGACCTGACGGCGAACTACGAGGCAGGTCTCGGCGAGGTCGCCAAGTTCATCATCCTACCGGGCGTCCACCAGCCGACGACCGCGACCAGCTACGTCGCCAACCAGGCGGCCTATCAGAAGCTTCCCGACGGCTTCAAGGCGGCGCTGGCCGTCGCCGCACGGGAGATTTCCGGGTCGCTGCGCCAGCACATCCTGGTCCAGGACATGGAAGTCTTGACGAAATACAAGGACCAGGGCGTGGAGGTCGTCCGGCTCGACGCGGCCGACATCGCGGCCGCCCGGGCGAAGGCCGTGGAGTCCTGGGAAAAGGCCACCAAGGGCGACGAGCTGGCGACCCGGGTGCTGAAGGGGCAGGTCGATTTCATGACCTCCCTCGGCCTGCTGTAAGATCAGCTTCCTTCCGACCGGCAGGCGGCGTCCGCAAGGTGTCGCCTGCCGGTCGCGCGACGATCCAACAGTGCACGGCAGCCCCATGAAATCGATCTGCGGCCCGATCTGCGCCCTCATCACCCGTGTCAATCGCGGGCTGTTCCTCTTCGCGGCGGCGACGATCTTCGCGGTCGTGCCGATGCTGCTCTACGAGGTCGTCGCCCGCTATGCCTTCAATGCTCCGACCGTCTGGGCGATGGAGGCGAGCACGCTGGTGTTCGGGCCGCATTTCATGCTCGCCGGTCCCTACCTGCTTCACCTGAAGGGACACGTCGCGGTCGACATCTTCAGCGAGAAGCTGAAGGGCGTGCCGCGGCTGGTCTCCGAGATCTTCACGCAGGCGGTGATCGCCGTCTTCGCGGCGGTGTTGGCCGTCGTCAGCTGGCCGCTGGCGATGAATTCCTACGGCATGGCCGAAACCACCTTTTCCGCCTGGAACCCGCCGATCTGGTGGCTGAAGTTCGTCGTGCCCTTCGCCTTCGCCATGCTGTGTGCCCAGGCGCTGGTCGAGGCCGTCCTGGCCGTCCTGGCGCCGCGGAAGGATGCCGGGGTGACCGCATGAGTTCCCAGTTCGTCCTCGTCGTCATGTTCGCGAGCCTCGTCGGCTTGCTGCTGACGGGCGTGCCGCTGGCCTTCACGCTCGGCGCCCTGGCGCTGGTGTTCACGGTGACCCTGTGGGGACCGGCGGCGCTGTCGGTCACGGTGCTCAATCTCTATTCCACCATGCTGTCGGAATCGCTGTTGGCGATCCCGCTCTACGTCATGATGGCCAGCACGCTGCAGCGGTCCGGGGTCATCGAGAGCCTGTACAACGCGATGGAGCTCTGGTCGCGGCGCCTGCCGGGCGGCCTGGCGGTCGGGACGATTGCGATCTGCACCATCATCGCGGCGATGACGGGCATCGTCGGGGCCGCGGTCGCCGCCATGGGCATGCTGGCGCTGCCCTCGATGCTGAAGCGCCGGTACGACCCGGGGCTGGCGATCGGCACCATCTGTGCCGGCGGAACCCTCGGCATCCTCATCCCGCCGTCGGTCATCACCATCGTCTATGCGGTCACCGCGCAGGCCTCCATCGGCCAGATGTTCATTGCCGGCGTGGTGCCGGGCCTGCTGTTGGCCGGCCTCTACATCGGCTACATCGTCCTGCGCGCCGCCCTCGATCCCTCCGTCGCGCCGCGCCCGGAGGACGACGTCGAGGTGTCCTGGGCGGCGCGGATCGCCTCGCTCCGCTCGCTGGTGCTGCCGCTGGCGATCATCGTCGGCGTGCTCGGCACCATCTACAGGGGCGTCGCGACGCCGACCGAGGCGGCCGCCGTCGGCGTCGCCCTGGCATTCCTTTCGGCGGTGCTGGAGCGCCGGTTCGGCTGGGAGCTCGTCTCCGGCGTCGCCCTGGACGTGGTCAAGGTGACCACCATGATCCTGTGGATCACCATCGGCGCCCGCGCCTTCGTCGCCATCTTCACCGGCACGGGCGGTGCCGACTTCCTGCTGTCGTTCATCCAGACCCTCGACGCCAACCGCTGGGCGATCCTGGTCGTGATGCTGGCGATCCTGTTCTTCCTCGGCATGTTCCTGGACGAAATGGGGATCATCCTGCTCTGCGTTCCGGTGTTCCTGCCGGTGATCGACTTCCTCGGGTTCGACCGTCTGTGGTTCGGCATCCTGTTCCTGGTGTCGGCGCAGATGGCCTACATCTCCCCGCCCTTCGGCTACACGCTGTTCTACATGAAGGGCGTGCTGCCGGCGGGGATCGGCATGGGCACGGTCTACAAGGCGATCGTGCCGTTCCTCCTCCTTCAGGCGCTCGGCATCCTGCTGTGCGCCCTGTTCCCGGGGCTCGTGCTCTGGCTGCCCAAGTCCATGATCAACTAACCAGCAGGACATCCGATGAGCGATGTGAAATCGTCCCGTATCGAGGGACTCCACAAGATGACGCCGGACGCGCGGCTGCAGGCCGTAGCGCGTCAGGCGGGTCTGGACCGCGATGCGGTCGACAGTCTGGCGGCGGCCGCCGGCGGACAGATCGACCTCGCTGACCGCCTGGTCGAGAATGCCATCGCCAGCATGGCCATTCCGCTCGGCGTGGCGACCAACATGATCGTCGACGGCCGCGAGGTGCTGGTGCCGATGGCGACGGAGGAATCCTCGGTGATCGCCGCCGTGTGCAATTCCGCTAAGCGCTGCCGTTCCACCGGCGGCTTCCGGACGTCGACCAGCGGACCGGTCATGGCCGCCCAGATCCAGTTGCTCGGCGCCAGCGACCCGGAGAACGTGCGCCTGAAGGTGCTGGAGCGCTTCGACGCCATCAAGGCGGTGTGCGACGAGACGGATCCCCTGTTGCTCAAGGTCGGCGGCGGCTTCCGCGATCTCGACGTGCGCGTCGTCGACAGCGCCGAGGGGCCGATGACGATCGTCCACATCATCGTCGACACGCGCGACGCCATGGGCGCCAACGCGGTCAACAGCATGGCTGAAGCGCTGGCGCCCAGGCTGGAGCAGTGGACCGGCGCGCGCAGCCTGCTGCGCATCCTGACCAATCTCGCCGACCGCCGCGTCGCGCGCGTGCGCGCCGTCTGGCCGGTCGAGGAGATCGGCGGCGCGCAGGTGCGCGACAACATGCTGTCGGCCTATCATTTCGCCGACGCCGATCCCTATCGGGCCGCCACCCACAACAAGGGCATCATGAACGGCGTCAGCGCGGTCGTGCTCGCCACCGGAAACGACACCCGCGCCATCGAGGCCGGCGCGCATGCCTATGCGGCCAGGGACGGCTGGTACCGCTCGATGAGCCGCTGGGAGGCGGATGCGGACGGCAATCTGGTCGGCATCCTGGAGATGCCGATGGCGGTCGGCCTGGTCGGCGGCGCCACCAAGATCCATCCGACCGCGCAGGCCAACCTGAAGATCCTCGGCGTCCGGACCGCCGACGAGCTGGCGCGGATCATCGTGTCCGTCGGCCTGGCGCAGAACTTCGGCGCCCTGCGCGCGCTGGCGACCACCGGCATCCAGAAGGGCCACATGGCGCTGCACGCCCAGAACGTCGCCCTGATGGTCGGCGCCGTCGGCGACGAGATCGACCGCGTTGCCGACGAACTGAAGGCGCTCGGCAAGGTGCGCCAGGATATTGCCGAGGAGATCCTGGCGCGGCTGCGCGCCGGCACCTGAGACGGGTGCCGCCATCCGCTGCGAGTGGAAGGGGGGCGCAGGTCCGGCCGAAGTTTGGCGCTATCGGTGAATTTTTCCCGATGGCCTGCCAATTACACGCGGGAGCTTTGACGATATCCAGAGATCAAGGGTCTGGCCGAATCGCCTGCCGGCAGTGCCTCGCGGCACCGGGGCTGGCGGCCTCCGCCCGTCAAGGTCCCGGCCGAGGCCGGGCGCCGGTTGCCGTTCCGGTTCCCCAGCGTTCAATGCCGCGTGGCCCCATCGCCCGCAAAGACGGCAGCAACGGGTCGGGGGAACGGAGACAGGAAGGACCGGCAGGGCCGGACGGTGCGGGGCGGGACAAGCGGCAGGACCTTTGCTCCGGGGCGAACCGCCGCCTCCGGCAGATGCGAAAGCGGTGCCGCAGACGCCGCCAGGCGGCTTCCCTCCCAGGTTGCCGGGCGGGCGTGGCACACTTTGAGGGGCCGGAGCGGGGTCATGCCCGGTCCGGCCCCGCATTGCTTCCCGCCGGCCTATCCGCCCTGTCTGATCCGCTTGGGGGAAAGCCCGAACCAGCTCTTGGCGGCACGCGAAAACACGCTGACTTCCGAAAAGCCGAGCAGATAGGTGATCTCCTTGATCGGCAGCCGCGTTTCCTTGAGATAGCGCTCGGCGAGCGACCGGCGGGTGTCCTCGGTGAGCTTGCGGAAGGTCGTGCCCTCGTCCTGGAGCAGCCGCTGCAGCGTCCGCTCCGACATGTTGAGGTCGCCGGCAACGCTGCCGACCGACAGGGTGCCGGCCTTCAGGTGCTGGTTGATGCTTTCCGTGATCCGGGCGAGCGGGCTTTCTTCCCGCTGCAGGTCGGCGAGTTTGGCGAGCGCCGCGGTTTCCACGATCCGGTAGAGGTTTTCCTCGGCAGCTACCGGAACGTCGTCGAGGACGGCTTCAGGGATGACGATCCGGATGCGGTCGTGGCCGAAGCTGAACAGGTGGCCGTGGCGGGCGAGGAAGGCACAGGCATGCTGGGGTGCCGGCGCATCGACCTCGACCCGGATGGCGTCCCGCAGCCGCTCGGACCAGGCGAAAAGACGCGCCGAAACCGAGGCCGCGATGCCGTAGGACAGCTGGACATGCGTGCCCAGAGGGGCGAGGGAGGCATATTCCAGGACGCCGGTCCCGGCGCCCACGCGGAACTCGATGTCGATGCCCCTGGCGAACACGGCGTGGAAGCGGACCCAGTTCTGGAGACCGGCGCGGATGGTCGGGGCGCAGGCGGACACGTAGTCGAGGATCGAGAAGGAGCCGACCCCGAGCTGGCTCATCTCGTCGATGATATGGGCATCGTTGCCGGTCAGCTCCGCGACATGTTCGAGGACGGCGGCCAGCTGCATGGCCGATATCGTCGCCTCGTGCTGCCGCGCCACCTCGGGGTCGAAGCCGAACCGCTCGGCGATCCGGGGCCAGTCCAGGCAGTACAGGCGCGCCCGCGCCTCCAGCGCCCCGAGGGGCGCTGCTGCGACACGGCCATTCTCGCGTCCGACAGCCATCTCCCTAACCGCCCGTCATGATCTTCCCTTGCGTAGGCTAGGCGTCGGCGCGAAAAATATCAACGAAATGTCGGGAAAGATCAAAACCTGCGCGTCGCTGGCGACCCAGCGCAAAGCCGAGTCGCCAGCGGACGTCAGGCCGCGAACGTCAGCCAGCGGACGTCAGGCCGCGTCGCGCGCCTTGACCTCTCCGGCCGGCGGGAAGCGGCCGTAGAAGCTTTCGTTCGCCTTGGCCATCTCGCGCAGCAGTCGGTTCGGCTTGAAGCGCGGTCCCCATTTCCTGGTGAATTTCCGGCACAGGTCGACGAAAGCGGCGGTGCCCATGCGATCGATGTAGCTGAGCGTGCCGCCGGTGTAGGGGGCGAAGCCGAAGCCGAGGATCGAGCCGACATCCGCCTCGCGCACGTCGGTCAGGCAGTTCTCCTCGAAGATGCGGGCGGTTTCCAGCGCCTGCATCACGAGCAGTCGCTGCTTGATCTCCTCGACGTTGAAGGCATCCGCCGGCTTGGGTTTGCCGACCACCTCGACGATGCCCGGCCAGAGCGCCTTGTCGCGCCCGGCGTAGTCGTAGAAGCCTTTGCCGTTCTTGCGGCCGAAGCGCTCGCGCTTGACCACCATCTCTTCCAGGATGTTGTCGAGCGGGCCTTCGACGTAGGCAACGCCGAGATCCTTGCGGGTTGCCGAGACGATCTTCCAGGCAAGGTCCAACGCCACCTCGTCGCCGAGCGACAGCGGGCCGACCGGCATGCCGGCCATCTTGCCGGCGTTCTCGATCATCGCCGCCGGCACGCCGTCGGCGAGCATCATCAGCCCCTCGCGGATGTAGGTCATGACCACGCGCGAGGTGTAGAAGCCCCGGCTGTCGTTGACGACGATCGGCGTCTTGCGGATCGCCTTGATATAGTCGAGCGCCATGGCCAGCGCGCGGTCGGAGGTCTTCCTGCCCACGATCACCTCGACCAGCATCATCTTGTCGACCGGCGAGAAGAAATGGATGCCGATGAAGTTCTTCGGCCGCTTCGAGGCTTCCGCCAGCGAGGTGATCGGCAGCGTCGAGGTGTTGGACGCGTAGATGGCGCGCGGCTTCATGACCGCCTCGGCCTTTTCGGTGACCACGCGCTTGACCTCGCGGTCCTCGAACACCGCCTCGATGACCAGGTCGCAGTCGGCGAGCCGGTCGTAGTCGGCGGTGGCGTCGATCCTGGCCAGCAGCTTCTCCTTCTCGGCCTCGGTCGCCCGGCCGCGCTGGATTGCCTTGGCCATCAACTGGTCGGAATGGGCCTTGCCCTTGTCGGCAGCCTCCTGGTCGCGGTCGATCAGCACCACGTTGATGCCGGCCTGGGCGGTGACATAGGCGATGCCGGCACCCATGAAGCCGGCACCGAGGATGCCGATCTTCCGGATCTTGTTGGGCCGCTGGTCCGCCGGCCGGCGCGCGAGCTTGTTCAACTCCTGCATGGAGACGAACAGAGAGCGGATCATCGCGGCCGCTTCCGGCGTCTGCAGCACGTGGGCGAAGTAGCGGCTCTCGACCTGCAGCGCCAGGTCCATCGGCAGCTGCAGCCCCTCGTAGACCGACTGCAGCAGGTAGCGCGCGCCCGGATAGTTGTCACAGGTCTCGCGCCGGTAGATGGCGTTGGCCGCCGGCCAGAATTGGAAGCCGGCGGGTGAATAGATCGGCCCGTTCGGCAGCTTGAAGCCCTTCTTGTCCCAAGGCTTGACCGGATCGACGCCGGTCTTGATGAGCTTCTTGGCCGTGTCGACCAGCTTCTTCGCCGGCGCGGTCTCGTCGATGAGCTTCATCGCCTTGGCCTTGGCAGCGCGCAGGGTCTGGCCCTGCAGCAGGAACTGCATGCCGGCCTGGCCGTCGGTCATGCGCATGACGCGCTGTGTGCCGCCGGCACCCGGGAACAGGCCGACCTTCACTTCCGGCAGGCCCATCTTGAAGCTGTCGTCCTCGACGCCGACGCGCGCGTGGCAGGCCAGCGCCAACTCGGTGCCGCCGCCCATACAGGTGCCGTTGATCGCGGCGACGAACGGCTTTCCGCAGGTCTCAAGCTTGCGGTAGATCAGCGACAGCCGGCGCGAGCCGTCGAGCAGGGCCCGCGCCGCGCCCTCCGGATCCTTCGTCCTGTCCTTGTGGTAGCCCTTGAGCAGGCCCCCCAGCATGGTCAGGTCGGCGCCGCCGGTGAAGGCCGGCTTGCCGGAGGTGATCACGGCGCCCTTGATCGCCGCATCGGCGACGACGGCGTCGACCAGCGCGTCGAGCTCGTCCATGACGCTCATGTCGATGACGTTCATCGACTTGCCCGGCATGTCCCAGGTGATCAGGGCGATGCCGTCGGCATCGGTTTCCAGGGTGAAATTCTTGTAGGTCATCGGGTCTTCCTCCTGGCCTGGGTCACACGCGTTCGATGATCGTCGCCGTGCCCATGCCGGCGCCGATGCACAGGGTGACCAGGGCGGTGTTGAGGTCGCGGCGCTCCAGTTCGTCGAGCACGGTTCCGAGGATCATCGCCCCGGTGGCGCCGAGCGGGTGGCCGAGTGCGATAGCGCCGCCGTTGACGTTGACCACGTCCGGGTCGAGGTCGAAGGCCTGGCGGTAGCGCAGCACCACCGAGGCGAAGGCCTCGTTGATCTCGTAGAGGTCGATGTCCTTCAGCGTCATGCCGGCGCGCTTCAGCAGCTTGTCGGTGACGTCGACCGGACCGGTCAGCATCAGCGCGGGCTCCGAGCCGATGTTGGCGAAGGCCTTGATGCGCGCGCGCGGCTTGAGGCCGGCCGACTTGCCGGCCTTGCGCGAGCCGATCAGCACGGCGGCGGCACCGTCGACGATCCCCGAGGAATTGCCGGCATGATGGACGTGGCGGACGCGCTCGACTTCCGGGTGAGCCTGGATAGCGACGGCGTCGAAGCCGCCCATCGCGCCCATCAGCTCGAACGACGGATTGAGGCCGGCGAGCGACTGCATGTCGGTCTCGGGACGCATGTGCTCGTCGCGGTCGAGGATGGTGACGCCGTTGATGTCCCTGACCGGCACCACGGACTTCGCGAAGCGACCCTCTTTCCAGGACCGTGCGGCGCGCTTCTGGCTTTCGACCGCATAGGCGTCGACGTCGTCGCGGGAGAAGCCGTATTTGGTGGCGATGAGATCGGCGGACACGCCCTGGGGCATGAAGTAGGACGGCAGGGCGACCTGGGGGTCGACCGGCCAGGCGCCGCCGGAGGCGCCGATGCCGATGCGGCTCATGCTTTCCACGCCGCCGGCGACCACCATCCGATGCTGGCCGGCCATGACCTGGGCCGCGGCGGTGTTGACCGCGTCCAGGCCCGAGGCGCAGAAGCGGTTGATCTGCATGCCGGGCACCGAGGTGGCGTAGCCGGCGGCAAACACGGCGGCGCGGGCGATGTCGCCGCCGGCTTCGCCGATCGGATCGACGCAGCCGAGGATGACGTCGTCGATCGCCGCGGTGTCCAGTTCGTTGCGGTCGCGGATCGCCTCCAGCACGCCGGCGGCCAGCCGGACGGCCGGCACCTCGTGCAGGGCGCCGTCCTTCTTGCCCCGGCCGCGCGGGGTGCGCACGTGATCGTAGACATAGGCTTCGGGCATTGTGTCCTCCTTGGGCGGGGTCCGTCAGGCCTTCTTGGGCAACGGATGGCCGGGCATCAGGTCGTAGGGCGCCTGCCAGCGCGGCAGCGAGCGGATCGCGTCCAGCCAGCGGGCGATGTTGGCGTAGGGGGAAAAGTCGATGCCGATCTCGTCCGGCCAGAACAGGTAGCCGCACAGCGACAGGTCGGCGATCGTCGGCCGGTCGCCGACGACGAAGCGCCGGCCGTCGAGATGCCGGTCGAGCACCCCGTAGGCGGACTTTGCGCGGGCCTCGAAGAAGGCCGTCACGGGCGTCTCGCCGGTCCTGGCGAACTGGCGCAGGAAGCGCAGCGTCGCCGTGTAGCTGGTCAGCTTGTGGTTGTCGAACAGGATCCAGCGCAGGATCTCGCGGCGCTCGTCGTCGTCCCGCCAGCCGAAGCTGTCGAGCTTCTCGGCCAGGTAGTCGAGGATCACGCCGGACTGGGTCAGCAGCTTGCCGCCGTGCTCGAGCACCGGCACCTCGCCCATCTCGTTGAGGCTTTCGCGGAACTCCGGTGAGCGCGAGGCGCCGTTGAAGAAGTCCACCCACTTCGCCTCCCAGTCCGCGCCGGACAGTTCCAGCATCAGCGCCGGCTTGTAGGCGTTGCCGGACTGGGCGAAGCAGTGTAGGGCGTATTCGGCCATGGATCGTCCTCCGTTCAGGGTCACAGGCTGCGCGCGATCAGCACCTTCATGATCTCGTTGGTGCCGGCGTAGATGCGCTGGACGCGGGCGTCGGCGTAAAGGCGCGCGATCGGGTATTCGTTCATGTAGCCGTAGCCGCCGTGCAGCTGCAGGCACTCGTCCATCACCTTGCACTGCAGGTCGGTGGTCCAGTACTTGGCCATGGAGGCGGTGACGCTGTCGAGGCCGCCGGCGATGTGGCGGGCGATGCAGTCGTTGACGAACACCCGGCCGATGGTCGCCTCGGTCTTGAGTTCGGCGAGCTTGAACTGGGTGTTCTGGAAATCGAGGATCGCCTTGCCGAAGGCCTTGCGCTCCTTGACGTAGTCGAGGGTAACCGTGAGCGCGCGCTCGATCGCGGCCATGGCCTGGCAGGCGACCAGCAGGCGCTCCTGCGGCAGCTGTTCCATGAGCTGGTAGAAGCCGCGGCCTTCCTCGGCGCCGAGCAGGGCGTCGGCCGGCACGCGTACGTCCTCGAAGAACAGTTCAGAGGTGTCGTTGCCCTTCAGGCCGATCTTGTCGAGGTTGCGGCCGCGCCGGAAGCCCTCGACCTTGTCGGTCTCCACGACCAGCAGCGACACGCCCTTGGCGCCGAGCGACGGATCGGTCTTGGCGACGACGATGATCAGGTTGGCGAGCTGGCCGTTGGTGATGAAGGTCTTGCTGCCGTTGATGACGTAGTGGTTGCCGTCCTTGCGGGCGGTGGTCTTGATGCCCTGCAGGTCGGAGCCCGCGCCCGGCTCGGTCATGGCGATGGCGCCGATCGAGGTGCCGGCGACGAGGCCGGGCAGCCAGCGCTGCTTCTGCTCCTGCGATCCGTAGTGCTGGATGTAGGGCGCGACGATGGCCGAATGCAGCGCGATGCCGAAATGGTCGAAGCCGTCGACGCCCAGACGGTGGATGATCACCGAGTCGTGGGCGAAGCTGCCGCCGGCGCCGCCGTATTCCTCCGGCACCGCCGGGCACAGGAAGCCGGCCTCGCCGGTCTTGCGCCACAGCTCCGGCGTCACCTTGCCGTTCTCGACATAGCTTTCGTAGTCCGGCGCGACCTCCTGTGCGAGGAAGCGCGCGAAGGCGTCGTCGAGCAGGCTGCAATCCTCGTCGAGCCAGGCCGGAGCCGCGACATCCAGTACCGACATTGTGCTTTTCACTCCCGTTGTTATCAGATTGTCCGACGCCTGCGACCGGGCGGCCGGGGGCCGCCCGAAGCGGTCGGCCCTAGAAGGCGTCCGCAGGCAGGGCCATCATGGTGTCGGCGCCGGACGAGATGCGGGCGAGATGGGCCGCAGTCTCCGGCATCAAGCGTTCCATGAAATAGGTGCCGACGGTCAGCTTCGCCTTGAGCCAGTCCTCCTGATCGCCGGTGCCGGCTGCGAGCCGGTCGGTGACGGTCCGGGCGATCTTCGCCCACATGAAGCCGAGGCCGACGAGGCCGAACAGGTGCATGTAGTCGGTCGAGCCTGCGCCGGCGTTGTCGGGCTTGGCGAGCGCGTTGTTCATGAACCACATGGTCGCCTGCTGGAGATGCTCGAGGCCGGTCTTCAGCGGGCCGGTGAAGGCGGCGAGCGCCTCGTCCGAGCCGTTTTCCTGCAGGAAACCGCCGACCTCGTTGAAGAAGGTCATCACCGCGCGCCCGCCGTTGGCTGGCAGCTTGCGGCCGACGAGGTCGAGCGCCTGGATGCCGTTGGCGCCCTCGTAGATCATGGCGATGCGGGCGTCTCGGACGAACTGTTCCATGCCCCATTCGGCGATGTAGCCGTGGCCGCCGAACACCTGCTGGGCGTTGACCGCGTTGGCGAAGCCGGTGTCGGTCAGCACGCCCTTCAGCACCGGGGTCATCAGACCCATCATGTCCTCGGCCTGCGCGCGCGTCTTGGCGTCGTCCGAGCGGCGGGCGACGTCGCCGTGCAGCGCGGTCCACAGCACCAGGGCGCGCGCCGCCTCGTTGAAGGCGCGGATCTGCATCAGGATGCGGCGGATGTCGGGATGCACGATGATCGGATCGGCCGCCTTGTCCGGCGCCTTCGGCCCGCTGAGGGCGCGGCCCTGCAGGCGATCGCGGGCATAGGCGACGGCGTTCTGGTAGGCGACTTCCGACTGCGCGAGGCCCTGCACGGCAACGCCGAGACGCGCTTCGTTCATCATGGTGAACATGGCGCGCAGGCCCTTGTTCTCCTCGCCGACCAGCCATCCGGTCGCGCCGTCGTAGTTCATCACGCAGGTTGCGTTGCCGTGGATGCCCATCTTGTGCTCGATGGAGCCGCAGGAAACGCCGTTGGCGGCGCCGAGCGAGCCGTCGTCGCCGACCAGCCGCTTCGGCACGACGAACAGGGAGATGCCCTTGGTTCCCTCCGGCGCACCCTCGATGCGGGCCAGCACCAGGTGGATGATGTTCTCCGACAGGTCGTGGTCGCCGGCGGAGATGAAGATCTTCGTGCCTGTGATCCGATAGCTGCCGTCAGCCTGCGACACCGCCCTGGTGCGGATCAGGCCGAGGTCCGTGCCGCAGTGGGGCTCGGTCAGGTTCATGGTGCCGGTCCAGGTGCCGGCGATCATGTTGGGCAGATACTTCGCCTTCAGCGCATCCGTGCCGTGCAGGGTCAGGGCGGCGACGGCGCCGGCGGTCAGGCCGGGGTACATGGCGAAGGCCATGTTGGCGGAGGACACGTATTCGTTGAAGATCGTCGCCAGCGTGTGCGGCAGGCCCTGGCCGCCGTGGTCGGGATCGGCCGACAGGCCGCCCCAGCCGCCCTGGCAGAAGGCCTCGTAGGCGGCCTTGAAGCCCGTTGGCGTCGTTACCCGGCCGTCGTCATGGCGCGTGCAGCCCTCCCGGTCGCCGCCCTGGTTCAGCGGCTGCACCACCTCTTCGCAGAATTTCGCACCCTCGCGCAGGATCGCCTCGACGACATCGGGGCTGGCATCGGCGAAACCCGGCAGATCGCTGTAGCGATCGAAGCCGAGGACGTCCCTGAGCAGGAAGAGCGTGTCCTCGACGGGCGCACTGTAGGTCGGCATGTATTCCTCCCGGAGCGTTTTCCCATACGCACGACGTGACGTTTGCGTAAACGTCAACTTCCGCCGCTTTATACGAGCGTTCAGGAGGGCGGACAAGTCGTGCCCTATGGGAAGCTACGCCTGATTCCTTACGAAATGAATCGTAATCGTGCGCCGGGTCGCTGAAATCGGCGGGAAAGGACGGGTTTTGCGCTGAAATCGTGTCGCCGGTCGTCGTCGCAGATGAAAAACCTGCGCGATCGCGTCGGCGCGGGCGTAAGGGCGCCGCGGACCGCGTGCGGGGTGCGCCCGCGGTTCGCGGCGGGTCCGAACAAGGCCGGGGGCTTACTCGCCGCCTTCGGCTTCCTTGTGCTTGAGCATGCCTGAAACGATCTCGACCGTGCGCGACAGTTCCTCGATCGCCTGTTCGATGTCCTTGCGCTGGGTCTCCAGCACGGCGATCTGCTCGCTGAAGCGCGACAGGGCGACCCGCAACTGGGTGACCTGGCCGTCGCGCAGGTCGTAGAGATCCAGCATGTCGCGGATTTCAGTCAGCGAGAAGCCGACCCGCTTGCCCATCACGACCAGCTTGAGGCGGGCGCGGTCGCGCCGGTTGTAGACCCGGTTCATGCCGTCGCGCTTGGGATTGAGCAGGCCGCGGTCCTCGTAGAAGCGCAGGGTGCGCAGGGTCACGCCGAATTCCTTGGCGAGGTCGCCGATCGTGAACTGGGTCTTCTTGGTGCTGTCGTCGGCGGCGGCGACCACGTCGACCAGCTCGCTGTCGTTTCGAAGGGAAAGGGCTTCGCTCATCGGCTTTCCTTGCTCGGGTTGCCGGCCGCCGGTGCGGGCGGCCTCGCTGCTTCGCGGACGCTCGAACGACCGGCCCGCCGACTGTCCGCAAGGGGCAGGCAGGGGGCACGCGGGCCGGCCGAGCGTCATTCTGCCCGTGCTGTACCTTACGTTTACGTTATCGTCCAGTGTGGTACGATGTCATTCCGACCTTTTGGCAATCGAGCTGCCCCTTGCATCCTGCGATGCGCATTAACGCGCTGTTTACCCTGACAAGACAAAGATTCAGCCGTTGCCTCGTCGCCTTTCCGTATCTCGTTTTCCGGCCGTGCAGCAGTTGGTGTTTTTCGAGGTCAGAACGACCGCAGGGCCAGGGCCTGTCCATGTCATCTTGGAATTTCCGCAAAGCAGGACGCGGCGGCGGTGACGGAACGCGAAGCTCCGGCTATCGCCGGGAAGAGGCCTGGGACGACGTGGACGAGGGCCATGCGCCGCGCCGCAGCAGTCGGCGCGAGGCGCCGCGCGACCGTGTGGAGCGGCTGACGCGAACGGCGACCGCCGTCGGTGGCTACCGGGACGAACCGGCATGGGACCTCGAAACCGAAGACGAACTCGAAGCGGTTGCCGACGAACTCGACCGCCTGATGGGCGAGCGCCAGCAGCGCTCGCGCCGCTATCCGGATAGGGCAGGCCCGGCGCCGGATCGCAGCGGCGCGCGCCGCCCGCACGCCGATCGCGATCCCGACACCCGTTCGGGCCGTCGGGATGACGACGTCCTCTACGCGCTTGAGCGGCTGGACCAGCAGGTCGAGGATCTGGTCGGCATCAACGCCGACGATGCGCCGGGATCCGTCCGCTCTACAGGGCGCCGGTCCGGGCGACGCGAACCCTCCCGCCGCGAGTCCGACTGGCACGACCAGCGCGACGACGGCGATCGTGGCGCTGCCGACGACATTCGGGCAAGGCGCGACGCGCTCGACCGCCTGTACGAGCCCGACCTTGATGCGCTGGACGAGATGCCCGAACCGCCGCGGCGCAGCCGCGGCGGGCCGGCGCGCGACGAGGCGTCGCGGCACTATTACCGCGATCTGAGCCGCCGCATAGATGCCCTGCGTCGGCCGCAGGAGGAAGCGCTCGACGTCGTACGCCGCGAGATCGGCGCCCTGCGCGAGACGCTGGGAGAGATCCCCCCGCGCCGCGAAGACCGCGACCGCAAGGAACTGCGCCGGCTCGCCGATATGGTCGAACGCCTGCGGGCCGACCGCGGCGACGAACGGCTCGCGCGCGAGGTGCGCGCCGAGATCGCCGAACTCAAGGCACTGGTCGGTCACTCCAACGTCGACGGCACGCTGAAATCGCTCGAGCACGGCTATGCCCACATTGTCCAGAGGCTCGACGAGCTTTCGCGGGCATCGGTCGATCCGCGCGTGGTCAAGACCCTCGGGGTGCGCCTCGTCGAAATCGAGGAATCGCTGTCGGTCCTGCCGCGGTCCGAGCACCTGCTGGTGCTGGAGGACAGGGTCGCGGATATCGCCGAACGCATGGAGACGCTTCTGCGCGGCCAGGGGCGGGAAGAGATCGAGCCGCTGCGCCAGGAACTGCGCGATGTGCGCCGCATCGTGGAGCAGGTCGACGTCGCCGGGCTGATCGGCGGCATCGACGAGCGCATTCGGTTCGTCGCCGACCGGCTCGACGAAGTCGAGCAACTGGCGCGCGAGCAGCGCGGCCTCGATTCCCGCCTGACGGCGATGGAGGACCGTCTGCCGGATGCGGAGGCGCTCGACCGGCTCAACGGCCGGCTGGAGCAGATTTTCGGAATGCTTTCGGACGAACGCGGGCGGGGCGGCCTGGACGATGCCCGCCTCGGCCAGGTCGACAGCCGTCTCGACGCGATCATGGGCCGACTGGACGACATGGAGCGCGTCCAGGCCGTGCAGCCGAGCTACGATGCGGCCTTTGCCGTCCTGGAACGTCGTCTCGACGGCATATCGACCAAGATCGACACGATCGAGGAAAAGGCATCGGCACCTGCCCCTGTGATGCTGTCGGGCGAAGGCGGCATCGAGTCGGAACTGCTGGTCCACCTCGAACGGCAGATCGCCGATCTCGGTAAGCGTCTTGCCGCGCCGGCCGCAAGCGTGAGCGCTGCAGACCTGGAGGCGCTGCGCCGCGAGATCGGCGAGATGCGCGAGGCCGTGCGAGCGCCTGCGCCGGCCATGTCCGATCTGGAAAATCGCATCAAGGATCTCGCCGAGGCCGTCTCGCGCGGCGGCGATGGGTTCGACGACGGCCGGCTGGAACAGCTCGGCGCCAAGATCGGCGCGCTGGCCAGCCAGATCGAGGCGGCAGAGGAGCGGCTCGCTGGGGTTGCCGGCATCGAGAAGGCGCTGGCGCGCATCGAGGACGGCCTGCGCGCAACGCGCGAGGATGTCGTCGGCGTCGCCGAGAAGGCTGCACGGCGGGCGGTCATGGAGCACGCGCCGGACGGGCACGACTACGACACGGCGATCCACAGCCTGCGCGACGACCTCAAGCGGCTGCTCGACGCCGCCAACGGGTCGGAAAAGCGGACTCGCAACACCTTCGAAGGCGTGCAGTCGATCCTCGGCTCGATCACCGACCGGCTCGACACGCTTGAGCGCGGCGACCTGCTGCGCGGCGGCGGCCGTGCCGAGATACAGAGAACCGAGACGGAGGCCGGCACGGCACTGCGCCTGCGGCCGGGACCCGGCGAGACGGATGCCCGTCCGCGCGAGCGTGTGCGTGACCGCAAGGCCGATTTCATCGCCGCCGCCCGCCGCGCCGCCCAGGCCGCCTCCGCCGAGGTGCGCCAGAGCCGCGAGGACGCGCCTGCGGAGGAGGACGTGACGACCTCCAGGACGCGCACCGGTTGGCTGCGCAAGGCGCTGCGCCGCGACAAGGCGGACGCTGCCGTTGCCGACGAGACGCTGGATCTCGCCGACGCGCAGGTGCTGTCCGAGGGACCGGAGCCCACCCGCGACGAGGTCGCCGACATCGCGCCGGAAGACCGTCCCGCACCCGAACAGGCAGGCCGCGGCTGGCTGCGCGGCGGGCGCAGGCGCGCCCTGCTCCTCGCTGCCGCAGCGGTCGTTCTGGCGATCGGCACACTGCAGGTGTTCAAGCTGGCGACTACCGGCGACGATCTCGCGGCGCTCGACGGCACCGGAGAGCCGGCCACCGTCGCCGACACGCCGGTTGCCGACACGGCGCCGGCCGAAGCCGACATCGCTGCGGCGCCGCAGGCTGGTGGCAGGCAGAACGGGGCCGAGACGCAGGCTGTCGCTGAGACCCCGCCATTCCCTCCTGCTGCGGGTGCCGGGACGCTGTCGCAGGAGGGCGGCGAAGCGCCGCCCGCCGTCGCCTTTGCGCCGCCTGCCGGCGTTGCCGGGAATTTCGCCGGCGGTTTCGGCGAGCGGTCGGCCACGGCCGGCAGCGGCGACCTCGCAGGGGCGGATGACGGCGTGCCCAGGCCCGCCTCGGCCCGTGCGCCGCTGGATCCCCCAGCTGCGGGACCTGCGGGCGGCGACGTCATAGCCGGCCTGCCGCCCGAGGAGATCGGCCCGATGGCGCTGCGCAGCGCCGCCGCCAGCGGCAATCCGGCGGCCGAGTTCCAGGTCGCGGTCAATTATACGGAAGGGCGCGGTGTCGCTGCCGATCTGTCGGAAGCGGCCAAATGGTACGAGCGCGCCGCGCTGCAGGGCCTCGCCCCGGCGCAGTACCGGCTCGCCAGCCTCTACGAGAAGGGGCGCGGGGTGACCAAGGACCTGGCGAAGGCGCGCGAGTGGTACACACGTGCGGCGCAGGCCGGCAACGCCAAGGCCATGCACAACCTGGCGGTGCTCCATGCCGAGGGCGCCGACGGCCAGCCCGATTTCGAGCAGGCCGCCCGCTGGTTCACCGCCGCCGCCGACTACGGCATTCCGGACAGCCTTTTCAACCTCGGCATCCTGCATGCGCGCGGGCTGGGGGTGACCAAGGATCTCGGCGAGAGCTACAAGTGGTTCGCCGTCGCCGCCCGCCAGGGCGACCGCGACGCGGCCAAGAAGCGCGACGAGGTCGCCAACATGCTCGACAAGGATCAGCTTGCCGCCGCCCGTCTCGCCGTCGACAGCTTCAAGCTGAAGGATCCGGACCCGAAGGCCAATACGGTCGCTCTCGACCCGTCCTGGGAAAGTGCGGGAACGGCGGCGACCAGGGCCTCGGCGGTGTCCGAGGTCGACATGATCCTGCAGGCGCAGCATCTGCTGAAGACGCTGGGCTTCGATCCGGGGACCGCGGATGGCCGCATGGGCCCCAAGACCCGGACCGCGATCGAGGAGTTCCAGCGCAGCATCGACATGCCGGCAACGGGCGTCGTCGACGCCGACCTCATCAAGGCTCTGCTGGGCCGGTCGATCTGATACGGCCCGGCGGGAAAGCCTCGTCCGAAGGTTGACGGGCGGCGCAAGCCGTCCTTTAACCACATGAGATCCCTGACTGCCGCGCCAGAGCGGCAACGAACCGGCCGGTGAAAGCCCGTGCAAATCTACCTGCCCATCGCCGAATTGCCGGTGAACATGTTCATGATCTTCGGCATGGGCGGCGCCGTCGGGTTCCTGTCGGGCCTGTTCGGCATCGGCGGCGGCTTCCTGCTCACGCCGCTGCTGATCTTCTCCGGCATCCCCCCCGCCGTGTCGGTCGCCACCGTGACCAGCCAGGTCGTCGCATCCTCGGCTTCAGGCGTGCTTGCCTACTGGCGGCGCGGCGCGATCGACATGAAGCTCGCCTTCGTGCTGATGCTCGCGGGCATCGCCGGCTCCGCCCTCGGCGTCTGGCTGTTCGAGCTGCTGCAGCGCCTCGGCCAGCTCGACCTGGTCATTTCGCTCTCCTATGTCACCTTCCTCGGCACCATCGGTGGCCTGATGCTGGTCGAGTCCCTGCGCGCCATCCAGCGGCGGCGCGGCGGCGCGGTGCCGGCGGCACGCAGGCCCGGCCAGCACAACTGGATCCACGGCCTGCCGTTCAAGATGCGCTTCCGCCGGTCGAAGCTCTATGTCAGCGTCATCCCGATCGTCCTCCTCGGCGGCGCCATCGGCTTCCTCGGCACCGTGCTCGGCATCGGCGGCGGCTTCATGATGGTGCCGGCGCTGATCTATCTGCTGCGCGTGCCGACCAGCGTCGTCATCGGCACCTCGCTGATGCAGATCCTGTTCACCATGGCCGCGGCGACCATCCTGCACGCAATCGGAACCCAGACCGTCGACATCGTGCTCGCCCTGATCCTGATGGTCGGCGGCGTGATCGGCGCCCAGTTCGGCGCCCGCATGGGCCAGAAGCTGCGCGGCGACCAGTTGCGCCTGCTGCTGGCGCTGCTGGTGCTCGCCGTCGGGATCCGCTTTGCCGTCGACCTCCTGGTGGTGCCGGACGACCTCTATTCGCTGGCCGTGGTGCGGGGGGCGGGCTCATGACCGTTCGCCTGCCTCTCGCCGCCTTGGCCCTGGCCGGCTGTCTCGGCACTGCCCTTGCCGTCCCGGCGAGCCGGGCGGAGGAGCTGGTCACTTCGCTGTCGTCGGCCGAGGTCAGCATCGCCTCCAATTTCACCGGCACCAAGATCGTCGTCTTCGGCCAGATCGGCCGCGACGCGCGCACCATCGCTCGCCCCGGCCCCTACGACCTCGCGATCGTCGTGGAAGGCCCGCCGCAGACCGTGACTGCCCGCCGCAAGGGCCGCTTCCTAGGCCTGTGGGTCAATCGCGACTCCGAGACTTTCTTCGCCGTGCCATCCTTCTACGCGCTCGCCACCACGCGCCCGATCGGCGAGATCGGCGCACGGCCGATGCTTGAGCGCCACGGCATCGGGCTCAACTACCTGAACCTGCCCGTCACACCCGACACGACCGTGGCACCGTCCGAGCGGGACGATTTCCGCGCCGCCTTCCTGCGCCTGCGCCGCCAACAGGGGCACTATGTCGAGCGGATCGGCGCGGTCGACTTCCTTACCGACACCATGTTCCGCACCGACGTGTCCCTGCCGGCGACGGTGCCGATCGGCGTCTACACGGTGAAGACCTACCTGCTGCACGAGGGCGCCGTGCTGAGTATGAAGGAAGAGGCCCTGGTCGTCGCCAAGACCGGCTTCGAGCAACTGACCTATGCGCTCGCCCATGTCTATTCCGCTGCCTACGGTATCATCGCCGTGCTGCTCGCGCTGTTCACCGGCTGGCTCGCCGGGGTCGTCTTCCGCAGGGACTGAGCGGCAGGGCAGCTTGGGTGCGGGGTGGCCTTGGCAGCGGCGAAAAATCGGCTACCTTGCGCGGCGCACCAGCGAGGGGAGCCGGACATGGATCAACGAACACTCGGCACGGCCGGACCGACAGTCGGTGCCATCGGCCTCGGCTGCATGAGCTTTTCCGGCTTCTATGGCGCCACCGACGAGGCGGCCTCGCACCGCACCCTGGCCGCCGCCCACGACCTCGGCGTCACCCATCTCGACACCGCGCTGATCTACGGCCAGGGCCAGTCGGAGGAGATCATCGGCCGGTTCCTCAAGGCCCATCCGGGCCGCCGCTTCTCGATCGCCACCAAGGGCGGCATCGTGCTCCAGCCGGCACGCCATTTCGACAATTCCGAGAACCGCCTGCGCGAACAGCTCGAAGGCTCGCTGCGCCGACTCGGCGTGGAGCATATCGACCTCTATTACGTCCACCGGCGCGAGCAGGAGCGGCCGATCGAGGAGGTCGCCGGGACGCTGGCGAAGTTCGTCGAGGAGGGCAAGATCGGCGGCATCGGCTTTTCGGAGATCGCGCCGGCCTCGCTCGTCCGGGCCGCCGCCGTCCATCCCGTCGCCGCCGTGCAGAGCGAATACTCGCTGTGGACGCGCCTGCCGGAACTCGGGCTGATCGACGCCTGCGCCAGGGTCGGCGCGGCCTTCGTCGCCTTCTCACCGCTCGCCCGTGGCATGTTCGCCGACCGCATGCCGACGCGCGACGACTTCGGTCCGCAGGATTTCCGCTACAACACGCCGCGCTTCGTCGAGCCGAACTTCTCCTTCAACCGTGCCATTGTGCAGCGCTTCAACGCCTATGCCGCAAGCCAGGGCGTCGCGCCAGCGTCGATGGCGCTCGCCTGGGTGCTGGCGCAGGCGCCGCACATCCTCGCCATTCCCGGCACCCGCTCGGCGGAGCACCTCGTCCAGAACGCCGCCAGCGGCACGCTGGCGCTGAGCGCGGACCAACTGTCCGAAATCGACCGCCTGCTGCCGCGCGGCTTCGCCCATGGCGACCGCTATTCCGACCAGCAGATCGTCGGCATCGAGCGTTATTGCTGACGGGGTCAATCCCCGATCAGGCGCGCCGCGGTGAAGGGGTAGAGCCGGTCGTTGCCGAGCAGGAAGGCGGAGAAGCGCTTGGGCGCGAAGACCCTGGCGAAAGCGCCGTCCATGACGTTGAGGCCGCCGGTGAGGGCGCCGAAGGCGGGCAGGATGAGGCGGTTGCCGTCGGTGACGAAGCAGGGCCTGCGGATCGAGCGGCCGTAGCGGCGCACGCGCGCGGCCGGATGTAGATGGCCGCAGATCTCGCCGGCGCCGGCCGCCTCCGAGGGTTCATGGCGGAAGGTCAGCGGGCCGATGGCGATCTCGCGCACCGTCTCGCCGCACAGGCGTACGGGCGCGACCGGATCGTGGTTGCCGGTCACCCAGATCCACTCTCGATTGAGCTGCATGGTGGTCAGGAATGCCCGGTAGGTGGCGGGCAGGCGATCCGAGCCGTCGGCGTCATGGAAGCTGTCGCCGAGGGCAACGACACGCGCTGGATCGAAGGCGTCGATGACGGTGGCGAGGCGCTCCAGCGTGGCGGCGGTGTCGTAGGGTGGCAGCATCACGCCGCGGCGAGCGTAGGACGAGCCCTTTTCCAGGTGCAGGTCGGCGACCACAAGGGTCGATTCCTCCGGCCACCATAGCACGCCGCTCTCGTGCAGGCCGACCAGCCGGCCGGCCACCGCTATGTCGTGACAGACGGGCGCTCCGCGCTGGTGAACGCCTGCCGATCTCAGCGCCGTCATCCGAGGGCCTCCTGAATCAGGTCATCCGCGGCTTCCGCGAGAATACTTTCGTTGGCCTCGCCATGAACCGGTTCCCGGCCGATTTCGAGCAGGATGGGAACGGCGAGCGGCGATACCCGGCCAAGGCGAGTATGCGTGATTCGTCCCCGGATCCGGGCGAGAAGTTCCCCCAGCCGCGAGATATCCAGAAGTCCTTCCGCAGCGTCGTTCCAGGTCGCCTCGAGCAGGATGTGGTCGGGCTCATGGGCGCGCAGGACGTCGTAGATGAGGTCCGAGGAGACGGTGAGCTGCCGGCCGGACTTCTCCCGGCCCGGATGACGACGCTCGATCAGTCCGGCGATGACCGCGCAGGTGCGGAACGTGCGCTTCATCAGGCTCGATTCCGCCAGCCAGGCGTCGAGGTCGTCGCCGAGGATGTCTTCCTCGAACAGCGTTTCGAGCGGGATCCGGCCCGACGAGAACAGCATCGACAGGTCGCCGAGGCTCCACACCGCGAGCGCATAGTCGTTGGCGACAAAGCCGAGCGGGCGAGCGCCGAGACGCTCGAGGCGGCGGGTCAGCAGCATGCCGAGCGTCTGGTGGGCGAGCCGGCCCTCGAACGGGTAGCAGACCATGTAGTGCCTGCTGTTGCGGGGGAAGGTTTCGACCAGCAGCCCGTCGCGGCGCGGCAGATGTGATTTTTCCTGCTGCAGGGCGAGCCACTCGCGCACCTGCTCCGGCAGCCCGCCCCAGGCGGCGGGATCGGCCAGCATGGCGCGCACGCCGGCGGCCAGATAGGTCGACAGCGGAAACTTGCCGCCCATGTAGGACGGGATCATCGGACTGTCGGAACGCGCCCGCGAGACATGGGCCTCGTTCTCGCGCATCGCCTCGAAGCGCAGGATCTCGCCGGCGAACAGGAAGGTGTCGCCGGGGGCCAGTTGCTCGACGAACCATTCCTCGATCTCGCCGAGCACGCGCCCGCCGCGCCCGATCGGCGTGCGCCGGCCCTCCGCCTTCGAGCGCGACAGGCGTACCTTGAGCATCGGCGCCTCGACGATGGTGCCGACGTTGAGCCGGTACTGCTGGGCGATGCGCGGATGGGCGATGCGCAGCAGCCCGTCCGGCCCCCGCCTCAGCCTGGCGTAGCGCTCGTAACTCTTCAGCGCGTAGCCGCCGGTGGCGACGAAGTCGACCACCCTGTCGAAACGGGCGCGGTCGAGATGGCGGTAGGTTTCGCAAGCGCGGATCTCGGCATAGAGCGCGTCCGGCGAAAAGGGCGCGGCGCAGGCGGTGCCGAGCACGTGCTGGGCGAGCACGTCGAGCGCACCCTTCCGCAGCGGCGGGGTGTCCTGGGCACCGTCGAGCGAGGCCTGCAACGCGGCCCGGCACTCCAGCACCTCGAAACGGTTGGCCGGCACCAGCACCGCCCTGGACGGCTCGTCCATGCGATGGTTTGCGCGGCCTATGCGCTGGGCGAGACGGCTCGCGCCCTTTGGCGCGCCGACATTGACGACCAGATCGACGTCGCCCCAGTCGATGCCGAGGTCGAGCGAGGAGGTGGCGACGACCGCGCGCAGGCGTCCGGCGATCATCGCCGCCTCGACCTTGCGCCGCTGGCCGACGTCGAGCGAGCCGTGGTGGAGCGCGATCGCTAGCGTGTCGTCGTTGATCTTCCACAGGTCCTGGAACAGCGCCTCGGCCTGCGCGCGCGTGTTGACGAACAGCAGCGTCACCTTGTGCGCCTTGATCAGCCGGTACATGTCGGCAAGGGCGTAGCGGGCGGAATGGCCCGACCACGGCACGCGCTCGCCGGAAGCGAGGATCGAGACGTCGGGCTTCGCGCCGCCGGTGACCTCGATCAGGTCCGCCAGCGCGCGGCGCTCCGGATCCGGCTGTTCGACCAGATAGGCCCGCAGGTCCTCGGGCGCGGCCACGGTGGCGGACAGGCCGACGGTCCTCAGCCCCGGCGCCAGCCGCCGCAGCCGCGCCAGCCCGAGGGCGAGCAGGTCGCCGCGCTTGGAGGTGACCAGCGCGTGCAACTCGTCGAGGATGACGGTCCGCAGCGTCGAGAACAACCGTTTGCCGGCCGGGTCCGACAGCAGCAGGGCGATCTGTTCCGGAGTCGTCAGCAGCATGTCGGGGGGCGCGAGCTTCTGGCGCTGGCGCTTGTGCGCCGGCGTGTCGCCGGTGCGCGTCTCGACCCGGATCGGCAGGCCCATTTCGGCGATCGGCGCCTCGAGGTTGCGGGCGATGTCGACGGCGAGCGCCTTCAGCGGCGAGATGTAGAGCGTGTGCAGGCCCTGCGTGCCGCTTGGCCTCCGGTTGCGGTTGGTCAGGTCGACCAGACTCGGCAGGAAGCCGGCCAGCGTCTTGCCCGCGCCGGTCGGCGCGATCAGCAGCGTCGAGTGGCCGGCCGCCAGGCGATCGAGCAGGGCGATCTGGTGCGGCCGGGCCGACCAGCCGCGCGCGGCGAACCAGGACTGGAAACGGGGAGGCAGCAGGCCGGCATCCATGCCGCCCTATGTAAGGGCCGGCTCCGGCGATGGCGAGAGGCAAGTGCCGCTGGCGGTTTTGCCGCAAGCGCCTATGTTGGCGCCATGAGCGCGCATCTGACCCTCACTGCCGCCGGTCTCTACTGCCCGCAGGCCGGGATCCACATCGATCCGGTCCGCCCGGTCGCCCGCGCGGTGATCACCCACGGCCATGCCGACCATGCCCGCGCCGGCCACGGCGCCGTGCTGGCGACTGCCGAGACGCTGGCGATCATGGCAGCGCGCTACGGCGCCGGCTTCTGCGGCACGGCCCAGGCGCTCGGCTACGGCGAGACGCTGACCCTCGGCGTCGTGCGCCTGTCGCTGCATCCGGCCGGTCACGTGCTCGGCTCCGCACAGGTGCTCTTGGAGTCCGCCGGCCGGCGCACGGTGGTCTCCGGCGACTACAAGCGCCAGCCGGATCCGACCTGCGCGCCCTTCGAGCCTGTCGCCTGCGACACCTTCGTCACGGAGGCGACCTTCGGCCTGCCCGTGTTCCGCCATCCGCCGGCCAGCGAGGAAATCGCCAGATTGCTCGCCTCGCAGGCGCTGTTTTCCGACCGCACCCACCTCGTTGGCGCCTATGCCCTCGGCAAGGCGCAACGGCTGCTCGCGGAGCTGCGCGCCGCCGGCTACGACCGGACGGTCTACCTGCACGGTGCGCTGGAGGCGCTGACCGCCCTCTACGAGGCGCACGGCATTGCGCTTGGTCCGGTTGCGCCCGTCGGCGCCCGCGGTCGGGAACTTGCCGGCGAAATCGTGCTGTGCCCGCCCGGCCAGCTGACCGACCGCTGGGCGCGTCGCTTCGCCGATCCGGTGACGGCGATGGCCTCGGGCTGGATGCGCGCGCGCGCGCGCGCGCGCCAGCGCGGCGCGGAACTGCCGCTGATCGTCTCCGACCATGCCGACTGGGACGGCCTGTGTCGCACCGTGCTGGAGACGGGCGCGGAGGAGATCTGGGTCACTCACGGCGCGGAGGAGGCCCTCGTGCACTGGTGCGAAAGCGTTGGACGAAAGGCCCGCCCCCTCAATATGATCGCCTACGGCGAGGAGGACGACGCCGATTCCGCGCGCATCGAGGCGCCGTGAGCGGATCCCGGCAGCAACGCAGGACAGGACGATGGCTGACGACAGGACGCCCGACGGGTCGGGCAATGGCGTGAACGGGGCTGGCGCCGAAGCGGGCGAGGAGGCGATCGCCGCCCTGTTCGAGGAGTATCTGGCCGGCTTCAACGATGCCGATTCCGATGCCATTGTCGATTGCTTCGCCCTGCCGGCGACCATCTGGCAGATGGACAAGGGCTACGTCTTCGACGACGAGGAAGACCTGCTGGAGAACATCGACGCCCTGCTCGAGGCCCTCGAGAAGGAGGATATCTCCTTCTCCGAATTCGAGGTCGTGTCCAGCCACATCTCCGGTACCACCGCTCTTGTCACCCTCGACTGGCGCCAGGAGAGCGCCGACGGCGAGAGCGTGTTCGAGTTCACCTGCCACTATCATCTGATCTTCGACGGCGAGGACTGGCGCATCGCCATGATCGTCAACGAGCAGTAGGCGGCCCGCACCGGCTCTCGCTCCACCGCCCGGCGTTCAGCGCCAGCCGAGCGTGCGGATCGCCGTTGCCGCGATCATCAGCCAGACCGCGGTTCGCAGGAAGAGTGCAGCGACGGTGCGCGGCTCGAAGGCGCCGCCGCCGGCGACATGCAGGCCGAATGCGGCGAAGACGGCGATCGTGGCGACGGCAATCGCCACGCTCAGCCACGCCGACCAGCGCCGGCGCCGGAAGAGCCCGATGCCTGCGGCGACATAGGCGAAGCCCGCGAGAAAGTTGAACCACAGCACGAAGGCAACGGTGTCGCCGAAGCGCGCCCGGGCGGCCGGCGCACCGAACAGCGCCGTTCCGCCGGAGACGAGCGTCAGGATGCCGAAGAGGATGGCGACCGAGGCCGCGATGCGCAGAGCGCTCCGGGATGAAGCCGCGCGCGCCATGATCCAGCCCTTCCTTGCGAAATGCGGTCCGACAAGCATCTAACCGCATATTCGCGGGACGCGACTTGACTTCGGTCAGGCGGTGCCGACTGCGCGGTGTCCGCCGTCAGGACTTCGCCTTGGTCGCCTTGCGCTCGGCGCGGGATGGCCCCTTCTTCCGGGCGGCCTTCTTGCCGGCAGCACCCTTGGCGGCCTTGGCCGCCGGCTTCTTGCGCTCCGGTGACGCACCGCCGTCACCGTCGCCGGGCTGCGGCTGTCGCTCGGCCTTGCTTGGCCTGGCGCGGCGCTCGCCGGTGTCGAGCGGGGCTTCCGACAGCGGCGCGAAGGCGGGATGGGTCGGTGCCGGTTCGTCGTCGAAGCGGCGCCGGCGGGCCGGCTTGCGCGGCGCTTCGAAGCCGCGTTCGGGCGCCCGGGCGCGGGCGCGCTCGTAGCGGCTCGGCCGGTCCTCGTCGTCATGCTCCGTGCGCAAGGCCGGCGCGCGTCCGCCGCGTACGTCCACCGGCTCGATCACGACGCCGCGCTCGCCGGAGCCCTCGCGGCGGATGATGTCGGCATATTTGTGCGCATGCGATCCGGCGATCTCGAACAGCGTTTCGGTGCCGCCGATCTTGATCGCGCCGACCTCGCGCTTGGTGACGTGGCCGGCGCGGCAGATCATCGGCAGCAGCCAGCGCGGGTCGGCCTTGTGCTTGTGGCCGAGCGACAGGCGGAACCAGATGCCGTCCTCGAACTTGTTGCGGACCTCGAAGGCCCTGGACGGACCGCTCTCGAAAGGCGCGCGCTCGCCCCGGCTGCGGCCGCGAATGTCGTCCGCGCCGCCCTCGGTCAGGTCCTCGGGAGCCGGCAGGCCGGACTGGTGCAGGCGCACGAAGGCAGCCGCGATGCGCTCGGGGCCGTGTTCGGACAGAAGCTCGCGGGCGAGCGCCAGGTCCTCCTCCTCGGCCGGCTCCGTCAGCACGGGGTCGGCGAGCAGGCGGGCCTTGTCCTTGTCCCGGATCGCCGCCGCCGCCGGCGCGTCGCTCCAGGCCGCCTTGACGTCGGCGCTCAGCAGCAGCCGTTCGGCCGCCCGCCGGCGCGGGAAGGGCACGATCAGCACGCTGGAGCCCTTGCGGCCGGCGCGGCCGGTGCGCCCCGAGCGGTGCAGCAGCCCGGCCTTGCCGGTCGGCAGGTCGGCGTGGATGACAAGGTCCAGGTTTGGCAGATCGATGCCGCGCGCGGCGACGTCGGTTGCCACACAGACGCGGGCCCGGCCGTCGCGCATCGCCTGCAGCGCATGGGTGCGCTCGTTCTGGCTGAGTTCGCCGGACAGCGCCGCGACGGAGAAGCCGCGGTTGGCCAGCCTGCTGGTCAGCCGGCGCACTGCCTCGCGTGTCGAGCAGAACACGATGGCCTTGTCAGCCTCGTAGAACCGCAGCACGTTGATGATCGCGTTTTCGCGTTCGTTCGGTGCGACCGGATGGGCGAAATAGTCGATGTCGCCATGCTGCTCGCGCGCGCTGATCGTCGACAGGCGCACGGCGTCCTTCTGGAACCGGCGGGCGAGATCGGCGATCGGCTTGGGCACGGTGGCGGAGAACATCAGCGTGCGCCGGTCCTCGGGCGCCGCGTCGAGGATGAACTCCAGGTCCTCGCGGAAGCCGAGATCGAGCATCTCGTCGGCTTCGTCCAGGACGACGGCGCGGAGCTGCGACAGGTCCAGGGCGCCGCGCTCGATGTGGTCGCGCAACCGGCCAGGCGTGCCGACGACGATATGGGTGCCGCGTTCGAGCGCGCGTCGCTCCGAGCGCGGATCCATGCCGCCGACGCAGGACGCGGTCTGCGCGCCGGCTTCCTCGTAGAGCCAGGTCAGTTCGGCCTTGACCTGCAGCGCGAGCTCGCGCGTCGGGGCGATGGCGAGCGCCAGCGGCGCGCCGGCCGCGCCGAGCCGGTCCGCGTCGCCGAGCAGCGTGGGCGCCAAGGCGAGGCCGAAGGCGACGGTCTTGCCGGATCCCGTCTGCGCCGAAACGAGCAGGTCGGCCTCCGCAGGGGCCTGCGCCAGGATGGTCTCCTGGACCGGGGTCAGGCTGGTGTAGCCGCGTTTCGCCAATGCGGCGGCGAGCGCCGGGGCGACGGCGTGCTGTTCGATCATGCGTGTCTTTCAGTGAGGGTAGCCGTGGCGGACGCCATCTTGCGTCAGGGGCCCGGCTCGTTCAAGCTTGGTTGGCCTATACGGCAAACGGCGTCTGTCGTCCACCTGTTACCGCCGGAGCACCGCCGAAAACGGCACAAGGCCGCGCATCGGCCCCTTGTCGGTTCGCTCACCGGGGCTCATCTAGGCAGGGGGCCTTGTGAATGGCTCCGTTCCGATCGTCCGGGAGCCCATGCACGCCTTTGCCAGATTGCTGGATCGCCTGTCCTTCGAGCCGCGCCGCACGGCGAAGGAAGCGCTGCTCGTCGACTATTTCCGCACGACTCCCGATCCCGACCGCGGCTATGCCCTGGCCGCGCTGGCCGGCAGTCTCGATTTCCCCCATGCCAAGCCGGCGCTGCTCAAGGGGCTGGTGACCGAACGGGTCGATCCGGTGCTGTTCGGCCTGTCCTACGATTTCGTCGGCGACCTGTCGGAGACCATCGCCCTCATGTGGACTGCCCCGGCGGGGCGCCCGGATGACGGGGCCGAGCCACTGGCGCTGCGCGATGTCGTTTCCGGCCTGCGGGGAGCCGGCAGGACGCAGGCGCCGGCGCTTTTGTCGACCTGGCTCGACCGGCTCGACGAGATCGGGCGCTGGGCGCTGCTGAAACTGATCACCGGCGGCCTGCGCGTCGGCGTCTCGGCGCGCCTCGCCAAGACAGCGGTCGCCCGCCTCGGCCGGCTCGAGCCCGACGACATCGAGGAGATCTGGAACGGGCTTGCGACGCCCTATGCGGAACTGTTCGCCTGGGCCGAAGGGCGCGCGGACCGGCCGCGAAATGTCGATCCGGCTCCGTTCCGACCGCCCATGCTGGCCCATCCCGTGAACGAGGAGAAGGATTTTGCCGCGCTCGATGCCGCCGATTTTGCCGCTGAATGGAAATGGGACGGCATCCGCGTCCAGGCGGCGGCGGGCCGGGAGCCTGGAGGCATGCACGGCCGGCGCCTTTATTCGCGCAGCGGCGAGGACATTTCGGCCGCCTTCCCGGACCTGCTCGACCATCTCGGCTTCGATGCGGCGATCGACGGCGAACTGCTCGTCGTGCGCGACGGCGCGGTGCAGCCTTTCTCCGACCTGCAGAAGCGGTTGAACCGCAAGAGCGCGGGAGCACGCATCATCGCCGATTATCCGGTCGCCATCCGCGCCTACGATCTGTTGGCGGTTGACGGCGAGGACCTGCGCTCCCTGCCGTTCCATGCGCGGCGGACGCGGCTCGAACGCTTCGTCGCCGAGCTTGCCTCGCCGCGCATCGACCTGTCGCCGCTGGTGCCGTTCGACGGCTGGGCGGAGCTTGCAACCGCCCGCCACGAACCCGGCCGCCTGCTTGGCGAGGCCGATGCCGCCGCCGTCGAGGGGGTCATGCTGAAGCGGCGCGCAGCGCCCTACCTTCCCGGCCGGCCGAAGGGCGAATGGTTCAAATGGAAGCGCGACCCGTTCCTGATCGACGCGGTGCTGATGTATGCGCAGCGCGGCCACGGCAAACGCTCGTCATTCTACTCCGACTATACCTTCGGGGTCTGGCGCGGCGCGCCTGACGCGCGCGAACTCGTGCCGGTCGGCAAGGCCTATTTCGGCTTCACCGACGAGGAACTGCGCGAGATCGACCGCTTCGTGCGCGCCAACACGCAAAACCGCTTCGGCCCGGTCCGGGAGGTTGTCCACACGCCAGAACGCGGGCTTGTCGTCGAAGTCGCCTTCGAGGGGCTGAACCGGTCCGGGCGGCATAAGTCGGGTCTCGCCATGCGCTTTCCGCGCATTTCGCGCCTGCGCTGGGACAAGATCCCGGCCGAGGCGGACCGTATCGACACGCTGGAGGCCCTGCTGTCGGCGACGCGCGCCTGAACGGCGGCCCGAGCGGCGCTTGATCTGGTCGCGGCCCCGGCGCAAGGTGGCGACACGAAGCGACGAGCCAAGAGGCAGGAGGGCCGCGGTGTCCGTCACCATCGACTATTTCTATACCCATGTCTCGCCCTGGGCCTATCTGGGCCACAGGGCCTTTCTCGACCTTGCGGCGCGGCACGGCGCGCGGGTCATCCCGCGGCCGGTCAATCTGGCCGGCGTGTTCGATGCCTCGGGCGGTCTGCCGCTGGCCAGGCGTCATCCGGTGCGCCAGGCCTACCGCGTCATCGAGCTGCAGCGCTGGCGCGACAAGCGCGGCCAGCCGCTGACGCTGAAGCCGAAGTTCTTTCCCGTCGATCCGACCCTGTGCGACGGCTGTGCCATCGCGCTGGCGGAAGCCGGCGGACCGACGAGCGATTTCAGCATTCGGGCCTTCCGGGCGATCTGGGTCGAGGACCGGGACATTTCCGACGCGGCCACCCTGGACGCCCTGCTCGGCGAGGTCGGAGCCGACGCGCGGGCGATCCTGGCCGAGGCGTCGGGGCCGGCGGTGCAGGCCCGCTATGCCCAGAACCAGAAGCTGGCGGTCGATATCGGCGTCATCGGCTCGCCCTGCTACGTGCTCAACGGCGAGCCGTTCTGGGGCCAGGACCGGCTCGACCTCCTCGAGGATGCGCTGATCAGCGCCCGTCCGCCCTATGTGCCGGTCTGACCGGAGCAGGACGCGGAGCGCCGCTCTTTCGTCACAAGGACGCGATAGCAAGGACTTGCCGGCGCATCGGCCGCTGGCGGCACGGACAAGGGAAGCAACGGCGATGACAGGAGCATGGATGCGGCGGTCGGGACTTCTCGGAGCCCTTTGTGCGGCCGTGCTGGTGGCGGGTCTTTCCGCTGGGGCGCAGGCGCAGGCCCCGGACGCGACGCCGGCGCCGGCCGACCAGGGAGTGGGCGCGCCCGCGGTCGACCGCAACCGCTACAGCCTGATCGCCGTCGACGGCGAATACCTGCGCCTCGACCGCAGCACCGGTGCGGTCGCCTTCTGCCGGCGCGTCAATGCGCTGTGGCGCTGCATGCCGGCGCCCGATGCCGAGGCCGCATACCAGGCCGAGATCGAGCGCCTGACGCAGGAGATCGAGCGCCTGACGCAGGAGATCGAGCGCCTGGCGGCCCGCGTCGAGGACCTGGAAGGCCAGCGCACCGAGCCCGCGCCGCCGATGCCCTCGCAACGGGAGGTTCCTGACGCAGCGGAATCGGAGTTGTCGCAGAAGGACGAGCAGCAGCTCGACGAGATTCTCGACTTCACCGAGAAGGCGATGCGCCGCTTCTTCGGCCTGATGAAGGACCTGCAGCAGGGCTTCGAGGGCGAGGGAGCCCGTTAGCTGGGATCCGGCGTCCGCAGCGACGCCGGCGGTTCAGTCCATCTTGATCCGGCTGATCGCCTCGCGGGCGCCGGCCGGCAGGTCGACCGCCTTGCGCGCGCTCAGGTCCATCACCAGCCCGACCACGTCGCAGACTGCGACCGGACGCGCGGTGCGGCTCTCGTACATGTGGTGGCGGAACGAGAAGGTGCGGTTCTGGCAGCCGGTAAGGCCGGTTGCGACGACCACCGGCTCGCCGACCTTCACCGGGCTGAGCCAGGTCAGCTTCATTTCCACAGCGACGCGACCGCAGCCGTGCTGGCTCAGCCAGGCGTGGGTCATCGGCGTGCGTTCCCACAGGTGCGGTGCGCTGTCGGTGAAGCACGACAGGGCGAAGGCGTCGTCGGCGCGCCCGTCGGGTCCGAGGTGGCGCGGCAGAACGGTGGCGCGATAGACGATACCGGCGCCGGCGGCGAGCACGCCGTCTAGGGTCGCCCTCCCGGTTGCCGGCGAAGCGGACAGGCCCCTGGGTGTCGCCTCGTCGCTCATCGGCTGCTGCACGTCCTTGAAGCGGCTGCGCAACGCCTTGGCCGAGTCCGCGCCGGGCGTGTAGCCGTCGATCGCGGTCGCGGCCAGGACGCCGCGGCTGGCGTCGTGCATCTCGTGCACGACGGTGATGACATGCGGCCCGTCGAACGCGATCGACGAGCGCACCGTGACCAGGGTGCCGAGGGTCAGCTCCCGGTGGTAGCGTACGTGACGCACCCGCCGTGGGCCGACGAGAGAATCGCTGAAACCGGTCATTAGCCGGAACTGCCGGTCAGCCTCGTCAAATCTGGAGAAATAAAACTGCACGTTGAGATGGTAGTTCTCGTCACATTCCCAGTTGTTAACAAAAGAGAAAAGCGTATCCTGAATTGTCATTAAAATTCGTCTCCGAGGTAATATTTTCGTTCGGACGCTTCGTGGCGAATCTGTGCATCTATGTTTCTACTGGGTACTTTCGATCAGGAATTTATCAATCAGATTGTTGCTTTCTGCCGCAATCCGTAGCGGAAAATTCTGGAAAACGTGACACCCGCCGGGGAACAGCTTCAACTCGGCGGCGTTGCCTGCCGCCAGCCAGCGCATCGCCATGAACAGCGTGTCGTCGACCAGCGGATCGCGGGTACCGACGACGAAATGCGCTGCCGGCAGGCCGCGCAGGTCGGCGGCGAGCGGCGAGATGTCCGGCGTCCATGGATCCTGACCATGGGCGAGATAGTGACGCACGAACATATCCATGTCGCGTGTGTTGAGTACCAGCTTGTCCATGCCCCAGGAGCGCGCGCTCGGCGTCAGCCGCAGGTCGTAGCAGCCGGCGATCAGTACGGCGGCGCAGAACGGGGTCAGCCCGTGCCGGTCGCGCAGGCGAAGCATCGTCGCCACGGCCAGGTTGGCGCCGGCGCTGTCGCCGCCGAGCGCGAACTGCGACACGGAGAACTCGATCGCGCCGGCCCGCACCAGCCACAGCGCCGCGGCCTCGCAATCGTCGGGACCTTGTGGATAGGGGTGCTCGGGGGCGAGCCGATAGTCGACCGAGACGACCAGCAGGCCGGTCCGGTCGGCCATTTCCACCAGTCGCGGATCCTGCGCGTCGGCCGAGCCGAGCGTCCAGCCGCCGCCATGGATATGCAGGAAGGCACCGGTTGCCGACTTGCCCTGGGGCCGGAACAGGCGAAGCGGCACCGGTCCGTGCGGCCCCTCGATCACCCGCGTCTCGGCGCGCGGGCTGCGCACCGGCGCGGGGAACGGGCCGAGGCCCTGTTCTCGGCGCTCGCGCACCACCTGCGGCGGGAAGATCCACTGGTCGGGAAGCGCGTTCAGGCGCGCGGATAGGTCGCGGTTGAATGCCAATGTCTCGTCGCTGGCGGCCTCGTCGCGAAACAGCGCGGGATTGATCAAGGTCATGGGCTGTGGTTCTTTTTCCGGTGCCTCGGTCGGGCGGTCAAGCTAGCCCCTGGCAGGTCTGCTGCCAAGGGCGGACGGCCGCGCCTGCGTGTGGGCCGGAGATACCGGAGGAGGTCGGATGAACGGTCGTGCCGCGGAAGTCTGGACCCTTGATGCGGAGGCGCGCAGCCTGCGTCAGGCGCTCGGACGGCTGGTGGTCGCGACGCGACCGCGCCGGTTTCACGACATCACCGCGCCGGTGAACGCCTGGCTGGCCGAGATCGCCGCCGCCGACGGGCTGCTGACCCTGTTCCTGCGTCATACCTCGGCGTCGCTGGCGGTGCAGGAGAACGCCGATCCGGACGTGCAGGCAGACCTCGTCGATGCCCTCGGCCGTCTGGCGCCGGAAACTGCGCCCTATCGCCATGCGAGCGAGGGCGCGGATGACATGCCGGCCCACGTCAAGGCGGTCCTCACCGGCGTCAGCCTGCCGATACCTGTCGTCGCAGGACGCATGGACCTCGGCACCTGGCAGGCGGTCTATGTGGTCGAGCACCGCGCGCAGGCGCACCAGCGGTCCCTGACCCTGCACTACCTTGGCGCCTGAGCGGCGACACAAGCCGGCGCTTGCGTATTGATTGTGGCGCAAACATAATTCGTCAAGACTGCATCCTGATGTATGGAAGACGGTGGTTCGGCCCGTCTCCGGCCGGGGAGGACAGGAACCGCCGTATGGCGGGAGGAAGCGGCGGGGGCAAGGGCAGGGGCCGGATGCACTCCGTCGTTGCATCCCGTCGCTGCATCCCGTCGTCACGCGCAATCACGGCGGTTGCACCGGGACGATCCGGAGCGGAACCAAGGGGAGGGCCAAGGGCGTGCCGGAAACCGCATACCGTTTCATTATTGCTGACGATCATCCCTTGTTCCGCGGCGCCTTGCGCCAGACCCTGGAGCTCCAATACCCCGGTTCGGTCATCGAGGAGGCCGGGACGCTGGAGGATGTCACCGCGCGGCTCGAGTCGGACGGCGAGGTCGATCTGGTTCTGCTGGACCTGACCATGCCCGGCATGCGCGGATTTTCCGGCCTGATGTACCTGCGCGCGCAGTTCCCCGCCGTGCCGGTGGTCATTGTGTCCGCCAACGAGGAGCCGCAGGCGATCCGGCGCTGTGTCGAATTCGGCGCCTCCGGTTTCATTCCCAAGTCCCACGGCATCGAGGTGATCCGCGAGGCGATCGCCGCAGTGATGAACGGCGGCGTCTGGACACCCCCGGAAGTCAACCTGGCCGCAGACGACGGCAGCGCCGAACTGGTGCAGCGGCTTGCGACGCTGACGCCGCAGCAGGTCCGCGTTCTGATGATGCTGTCCGAGGGCCTGCTGAACAAGCAGATCGCCTACGAGCTGTCGGTGTCCGAGGCGACTGTGAAGGCGCATGTCTCGGCGATCCTGCAGAAGCTCGGCGTCGAGAGCCGGACCCAGGCAGTGATCGCCGCCTCCCGCATCGAGGCCGGCCAGTGGCAGGTCTCGGTCGACGTCGAGTAGCGTCCGCGCCTATTCGGCTGGGGTCATCTCGGCCCGGCAGCGCGCCAGATGCGCGCGCAATGCCGCCGGCTTGACCGGCTTGTTGAGCATGTCGATGTCCTTGTCTTTGGCTTCGGCACGCACGGCCCGGCTGCGGTCGGCCGTGATGAGCAGCGCGGGAATGTCCGAGCCGAACTTCCATCGCAAGCGGACCACGCAGTCGATGCCGTTGCCCTGGTCGAGGTGATAGTCGACCAGCAGGATGTCCGGTCGTCGGCCGGCCTGGCCGATCTTGACGGCCGCCTCCATGTCGTCGCGGGCCGTGATCGCCTCGCAGCGCCAGCTTTCCAGCAGCCGGCGCATGCCGTCGAGGATGCCTGGTTCGTTATCGATGGCGAGCACCAGCAATCCATCCAGTTGCCCCGGCGGCGGCGGCGCTTCGGGCGGCTGGAATTCCACCGGCACGGCTGCGGCGACCGGCAACTCGACGGCGAAGCACGAGCCCTTGCCGACCTTCGAGCGCAACCGTACCGGATGGTCGAGCACCCGGCTGATCCGCTCCACGATCGACAGGCCGAGACCCAGCCCCTTGGCGGCCCGGATGCCGTCGTCGAGCCGGTGGAACTCCAGGAAGATCACCTTCTGCTTGGACGGCGGGATGCCGATGCCGGTATCGTGGATCTCGACCAGCACCTTTCCCATGTGGCGCCTGCAGCCGATCACGACGCGGCCGCTGCCGGTGTACTTGAGCGCGTTGGAAACCAGGTTCTGCAGCAAGCGGCGCAACAAGCGGCGATCCGAGCGTACCGACAGCGACGTCGACACGAAGGTCAGGGTGAGGCCTTTTTCCCGCGCAACCGGTTCGAACTCGAGATGCAAGGCGCGGAAGATCTCGTTGAGGCGGAAGACCGTGCATTCCGGCTTGAGCGCGCCGGTGTCGAGCCGCGAGATGTCGAGCACCGCGCCGATGATGTCCTCGACCGATTCCAGCGCGGCCTCGACGTTGCGCACCAGTTCGCCGGTCTCCCCGTCGCGGAAGCGGTCGACCAGCACGGAGGCATAGAGCCGGGCCGCATTCAGCGGCTGCAGGATGTCGTGGCCGGCGGCGGCCAGGAAGCGGGTCTTGCCGATATTGGCTTCCTCGGCGGCATTGGTCGCCTGTACGAGCTGCTGGTTGACACGGGTTAGTTCCTCGGTGCGTTCGCGCACCCGCCGCTCGAGGGTCTCGTTTGCCCGCGCTAGGGCGTCCTCGGCCATCACCCGTTCGGTGATGTCGGTGAAGGTGGTCACGATGCCGCCGCCGGGCATCGGGCTGATGCGGATCTCGAGCACGGTATCGGACAGGGCGAGCCGCTCCTGGAACGTGTCCTGGCGGACGACGAGGCGTTCGATACGGTCGGCGACGATGGCCTCGACGGGACCGCCGCCCAGTTCGCCGCGTTTGGCGTTGAAGCGGATGATCGCGTCGAGGGACGTGCCCACCTGGCCGTATTCCGGCGGCAGGCCGAGCAGGTCGCGGAACTGCCGGTTCCAGCAGATCAGCCGGAGGTCCCGGTCGAACACGCCGATGCCTTGGCGTACCTGGTCGAGCGCGGTCTGCAGCAGGTCGCGGTTGTACTGGATCGCCTCGGAGGCGTCGTCCAGCAGCTTCATGGCGCCTTTGACGGTCGTGTCCCGGCGCTTGATCATCAGTGACAGCACGAGGCGCGACGAGGCCGCGCCGATCGCCGACGCCAACAATTGTTCGGCGTAGCGCAGCATGGCAGCGTCGGTGGGCGCGGCAGGGTCCAGCGACAGGCCTCGCTCGTTGGCGAAGCGCGCGAAGGAGCGTTCGGTGCGTTCCTCGCCGAGATAGCGGGCGATCGTCGCCTTCAGGTCGCCGACCGTAACGGTGCTGCGCCACAGCCGAAGAGACGGGGTCGGGGCCAGGTCGGCGGGCACGAAGATGTTGGCCTGCAGCCGCTCCGCCGGCTCCGGCGGACGCGTCAGCGAGAAGCCGATGAAGAACACAAGATTGCCGAGAAGGCTCCAAAGCACGCCGTGAATGAACGGGTCGATCGAGATGTACAGCAGCGCCTGCGGCTTTAGAAACGTCAGGCCGAACGGGCCGGTGTCCAGGATGGTTCGCGGGATGAGGCCGGATTCCGCGAAGGTGGGCAGCAGCAGCGTATAGGCCCAGGTGGCGAAGCCGAACGCCATTCCGGCAATCGCCCCGCGCGCGGTCGCCCGCCGCCACACGAGCGCGCCGACGAAGGCCGGCGCGAACTGCGCGACGGCGGCGAAGGACAGCAGTCCGATGGCCGACAGCGCCGCCGTGTCGCCGGCTGCGCGATAGTAGGCATAGGCCAGCAGCAGGATCGCGAAGATCGCCATGCGCCGCGTGTTGAGCAGAAGCCGGCTCATGTCCCGGCCTGAGGCGGCGACGATCTCGTCTTCGCTACGCCGGCGCAGGATCAGCGGCACGACGATGTCGTTGGAGATCATGATCGCCAGCGCCACGGTGGCGACGATCACCATCGCGGTGGCCGCCGACAGGCCGCCGATGAAGGCGAACAGCGCCAGCCAGCCGTGGCCGGCGGCGATCGGCAGCGCGAGAACGTAGGTGTCGGGGTTTATGCCGTCACCGATCTGCAGCATGCCGGCGGCCGCGATCGGCACCACGAACAGGTTGATCAGAACCAGGTAGAGCGGAAACAGCCAGGTCGCCCGGCGCAGCTCGGCCTCCGAGTTGTTCTCCGTCACGGTGACGTGGAACTGGCGCGGCAGCAGCAGGACGGCGATGGTCGACAGGGTCGTCATCACCAGCCAGTGGTCGGTCCTCAGCGGCTGGGAGAACACCGCTGCGACCTCGGCATTGTGCGACATCGTCGAGATCAGGTCGACCGGTCCGTCATAGAGCGAATAGGTCACCCACACGCCGACGGCGAGGAAGGCGAACAGCTTGACGATCGCCTCGGCGGCGATCGCCAGCATCAGGCCCTCCTGGTGCTCGGTGGCGTCGATGTGGCGCGTGCCGAACAGCCAGGTGAACACCGCCATGCCGACCGCGATCAGCAGCGTGATGTCGCCGAACGAGGACAGCAGCCAGGCGTCGGCCGGCGGACCGATCGGGCCGATCATCGTCGTCACCGACAGCGACACCGCCTTGAGCTGCAGGGCGATGTAGGGAATGACGCCGATCACCGCGATGATGGTGGCGACGGCGGCGACCGACTGGCTCTTGCCGTAGCGCGCGCCGATGAAGTCGGCGATGGAGGTGATCCGTTCGGTCTTGGACAGCCGGATGATCCGGCGCAGGAGCGGATAGCCGAGCAGGAACAGCGCGATCGGGCCGAGGTAGATGGTCAGGAACTCGAAGCCGTTGCGCGTGGCGGCGCCGACCGAGCCGTAGAAGGTCCAGGACGTGCAGTAGACCGACAGCGATAGGGCGTAGATCAGCGGCCGGCCCTGGCCGGGCACGAGGCGGCGCGCCGTCCGGTCGCCGTAGCTGGCGATCGCGAACAGCAGCAGGATGTAGCCGAGCGCCGCGAGAATGACGATCCAGCCGTCCAGCATGCCCCTGTCGTTTCGCCTCCCTGGCCGCGCCGGCGCGCCGGCTGGCCCTCTTGCCGACGCCGCCCTGTCCGGGCGGCACCTTTTGCAGGAGATCGGATCACAAGCGCTGCCCCCTGTCCATTGGCCTTGCGGACGAACCCGCCACGGTGGTCCGCGAAGGCGAATTGCGCTGCAGCGTAAACAATGAGTTAATCCGCAGGCTGAACGGCGTTTCCGTCCGCCGCCGTCGCCGGACGGGTGCGCCGGCTCACTTAAGGGGGTTCTAATGTTCAAGGAATTCAAGGAATTCGCCATCAAGGGCAACATGCTGGACATGGCGATCGGCATCGTCATCGGCGCGGCCTTCAGCGCCATCGTGTCGTCGATGGTGGACGACGTGATCATGCCGCCGATCGGCCTCGTGCTCGGCAACGTCGACTTTTCCGAACTCTTCGTCATTCTCAAGCAGGGCACGCCCGAGGGGCCCTATGCCACCGTCGACGCGGCCAAGGCGGCCGGCGCGGTGACTTGGAACCTCGGCCTGTTCATCAACGCCGTGGTCAAGTTCCTGATTGTCGCCTTCGCCCTGTTCGTCGTCGTCAAGGGCGTCAACCGGTTGCGCCGTCAGCAGGAGCAAGCACCCGAGGCGCCGCCGGTGCCGCCGCGCCAGGAAGTCCTGCTCGAGGAAATCCGCGACCTGCTGAAGAAGTGACGGCAGCCGGAGCAGCGCCGGCCCCCGAGTCCGGCTCCGGCATCCATCAATTCCCGTGAACTGCGTTTCACGCAGTTTGACGTGTCTTTCGCCGCGAGGCTTTGTAAGGTCCCGCCCTTCTGGACCTCCTGCCCGAGACGGAGACACGCGTGACCACATCCCTGCTCGCCGCCCTGCGCGCGCCGGCGCGCCTTGCACCCGAGAGCGGCATCGTCGAAGTCGTCAACGCGGCCCGCGAGCGGGCCGACCTGGTGCCGCTGTGGGTCGGCGAGGGTGACCTGCCGACACCGGAGTTCATCTGCGCGGCGGCGGAGCGGTCGCTGCGCGACGGCGAGACCTTCTACACCTACCAGCGCGGACTTCCGACGCTGCGCGAGGCGTTGGCCCGCTACCATGAGCGCCTGTACGACAGGCCGTTCTCGCCTGACCGGTTTTTCGTCACCGGCTCCGGCATGCAGGCGATCCAGATCGCCCTGCAGATGGTCGCCGGCGACGGCGACGAGGTGCTCGTGCCGAGCCCGGCCTGGCCCAACTTCGCCGCCGCTGCGGAGGTGCTCGGCGCCCGGGCGGTTCCGGTCGAGATGGCCTTCTCGCCCGATGGCTGGACCCTCGACCTAGAGCGCCTGACCGCCGCGATCACGCCGCGGACCAGGGTCTTGTTCGTCAACTCGCCCTGCAACCCGACCGGCTGGGTCGCCGGACGCGAGATCCTCGCCGGCATGCTCGACGTCGCCCGCCGCCACGGCCTGTGGATTGTCGCCGACGAGGTCTACGGCCGCTTCTACTACGGCGAGGGCGGCCGGGCGCCGTCCTTCTACGACATCTGCGAGCCGGACGACCGGATCCTGTTCGTCAATACCTTCTCCAAGAACTGGGCGATGACCGGCTGGCGCATCGGCTGGCTGTCGGCGCCCGCGGAGCTCGGCCAGGTTGTGGAAAACCTGATCCAGTATTCGACCTCGGGGGTGGCTGCCTTCATGCAGCGCGCGGCGACCGTGGCGCTGGACGAGGGCGAGGCGTTCGTCGCCGAGCAGATCGCCCGCGCGGTGCGCGGCCGCGACCTCGTCTGCAGCGCCCTCGACGCCCTGGGGCAGGCCCGCTACGCCCCGCCGGCCGGCGCTTTCTATCTGTTTTTCGCGCTCGACGGCCATCCGGATTCGCGCCGGCTTGCCCTCGACCTGGCGACCGGCACGGGTCTCGGGCTGGCGCCCGGGTCGGCCTTCGGTGCCGGCGGCGGAGCCTTCTTGCGGCTGTGTTTCGCCCGCCGGGTCGATCACCTGGAAGAAGGGGCGCGACGAATTGCCGGCTGGCTGGCGCGTTGACGTGCAGCCTCGCAATGCGCTACGGGTTTTTGCGTAACAACTGAATCCGCAAGGATTTCTGGCGGTTCGGCGCGAAACCGGCGGCAGGGCGCGATGCGTGAGGGGCAAGTCAGGGAGGGGGAGCAGGCCTGGACGGTTTCCGGCGCGCGTCTTGCCAGCGTGCTGGACACGGCGGTCGACGGCATCGTCGTGATCGACGAGACGATGCACATCCTTGCCTACAACAAGGCCTGCGAGGCGCTGTTCGGCTATAGCCTCGGCGAAGCGCTTGGGCAGAACGTCTCGCTGATCATGCCGGCGCACTATGCCGTCGCGCACGACGGCTATGTCGAGAACTATCTCAGGACGGGCGAAAAGCGCATCATCGGCATAGGCCGTGAGGTCGCCGCCCGCCACAAGGACGGAACGGAATTCCCGGTCGAACTGTCGGTCGGCGAGGCGCCGACGCCCGACGGCCGCCAGTTCATCGGCATCCTGCGCGACCTCAGGCCGCGCAAGGCGGTGGAAAAGAGCCTCGCCCAGGCCCAGGCCCAGCTCATCCACATGACCCGCATCAGCGCCATTGACGAGATGGGCGCGGCGATCGCCCACGAACTCAACCAGCCCCTGACCGCGATCCTGCTCTATTTGCAGGCCGTGGCGCGCAAGACCAGACGCACCGGCGAGATCGACGACCAGACGCATGGAGTGATCGAGAAGGCGGTGCGCGAGGCGGAACGTGCCGGCGAGATCATCCAGCGCATGCGCCAGTTCGTCGAAAAGCGCGAGCCCGACCGCAGCGAGACCGATCTGCCCGCCTTCGCCCGCTCCTGCGTGGAACTGGTGGAACTCGGTTCGGCCGGCAGCGGCGTGCGGTTCTCGATCGCGCTGGACGACACCCTGCCGGCGCTGGCGATCGATCAGGTCCAGATTCGCCAGGTCCTGGTCAACCTGCTGCGCAACGCCAAGGAAGCGGTCGCGGACAGCCCGGTCAAGTCCGTGCGGCTGACCGTGACCCGCGCCGACGACTTCGTCGAGTTCCGGATCTCGGACAGCGGCCCCGGCGTGCCCAAGGAAGTGGTCCCGGAACTGTTCCGTGCTTTTTCGAGCCACAAGCGCAAGGGTCTCGGTCTCGGACTCGCCATTTCACGGACCATTGCACAAAATCATGGCGGCGACCTGCTACTGAAGCCGCCGTTGTCCGGCGAAGGGGCGACATTCATTCTCAGGTTGCCGATAGAATGCAACGCCGCTGAGGGTTCGAACGGATGAGCGGGCGTGTCGCGGTTCGGCCAAGAAAGGAAAAGCAATGACCACTGGCGCACAGGCAATCTACATCGTTGACGACGATCCTGCCGTGAGGGATGCCTTGGCCGTGGTCTTCGAAATGGAAGGCTTTGCCGTCGAAACCTTCGAGGACGGGGACACCTTCGTCGAGGCGGCCAGGCTCAAGGCGCCGGCCAGCGTTATCCTCGACGTGCACATGCCGGGTCGCTCCGGCATCGACGTCCTCAAGGCGCTCAGCGCCGACCACTATGACGCACCGATCTTCATCATCTCCGGTCAGGGCGACATTCCGATGGCGGTTGAGGCGATCCGCAACGGCGCCTTCGATTTCATCGAGAAGCCGTTCAACGCAGTCACCGTGGTGGACCGGGTGCGCGAAGGCATAGCCGCCACCAGGGCCCGCAGCCAGACCCAGTCCGACCTTCCTGGCGACTTTGCGGGTGCCGAACAACTGACCCGTCGCGAACGCGAGGTGCTGTCCGAGATCACGTCGGGCGCGTCCAACAAGGAAGCCGGCCGCTCTCTGGGCATCAGCCCCCGGACCGTCGAGGTACATCGCGCCAGGATCATGGAGAAGCTCGGTGCAAGGAATGCGGCCGACCTCGTGCGCATCGTTCTTGGACGCTGATGGCCCGGCCCAGGTGCGACCTGAGCGCGGGGCGCCGTGTGACCCACTCGCATCAAGCAAAATAATTGGAAACTTGCCGAAAATCCGGAAGGCAGTAGTAGTGCGTAGTTCGGAATGCGCCAAAAGGGCCTATATGGGGAGACTTGGTATCGGGTCTGCTTGCCGGGAGCTTCTGGTCGGTGACGGTTCACATCATAGAAGACGATTTCGCGGTGGCGGATGCGCTTGCGGTCCTTCTGTCGGGCGTGGGCCACGAAACCGTTTGCTATCCCGATGCGGAATCCTTTTTCGAAGCTCGGCCGCCAAATCCCGATGATTCGGTCATCGTCGACCTCGGTCTGCCGGGACTGAGCGGCGTCCAGGTCGTGCGCTGGCTCGAGCAGATGCGCCAGCCACCTCGGATCATCGTGATCTCCGGCCAGTCGAACAATCAGATCCGCAGGATCTTCGACGAGATCCGGCCTGTCGTCTTCCTGCGCAAGCCGCTGACCGAAGAAGCGCTCGTCCCCTACCTTTGACTCGCCCGGTGGCTCGCTTCCGCCTGTCTGGCGCGTACGTGCTGGCCGTTCGCGGTCTCCCTTCTGTCGGCGCCGACAAGCTGCAAGTGCCTTTTGGACGCTGCGGAATTTGCTGATCCTCTTCCGGTCGATCCAGCTAGGTAGAAGGCCTTACGCGTTCGACCGGATTTTGCATGGTCGAGGGTCGGTCTACGGTTTCGGTGTCGGCGAACAAGTCACTTCTGTCGGACGGGGCAGAAGCGACACTTTGACCAGCCAGGACGGTCTTCCACTCGGTGTAGGATCGCAACCTCTGGACCGGTGCGTCGGCTGCCAATGGAGGGAAGAATGGCTTACCTTGACCGAAACCCGGGGATCGATATCGCTCAGCGAACCGCCGTCTTTGGTACTGCCGTTGCAGACGAGGTGCCCAGTCTGGCCGCTTTCGGAGCCAAGACATCGCATTTCAAGCCGCACGAAGTCGTCTATTACGAAGGCGACCCGGCAGACCGGATCTTCGAGCTGGCCAAGGGGAGCGTCATGCTCTTCAAGCTCCTGCCCGACGGGCGGCGCCAGGTGGTCGAGGTTCTGCGACCCGGCGACATCTTCGGCATTCCGGCCGGCAAGGAACAGAATTGCACCGCCGAAACGCTGACCGACGCCAAGGTGAACGTAGTGGACATGAACCACATCGCCGGCTCGCCGGACTTCCAGCGTCAGATCACCCGCTGCCTCGCGGCCCAGATGCAGGTGTTGCATGAGCACGCCGTTCTGTTGGGCCGCAAATCGGCGATGGAGCGTGTCGCCAGTTTCCTGATGCATCTCGTTCCCGACCGCGGCGGCACGGAATGCGCCGGTCCGTCCGAGACGGGAGGCGATACGCGTCAGTTGAAACTGTTCATGACTCGTCAGGAAATCGCTGACTATCTCGGTCTGACCATTGAGACCGTCAGCCGGGTCATCTCGGAGATGAAGCGCCGCGGTCTGATCACTGTCGAGCGCAACGACGAGATCCGCCTGAACAAGGTCTGTGCCATGTGTCAGTTGACCGGCAAGCACTGACGCGGTTTCCACGGCATAAATCCTTACGTTACGTTATGGGTCGGCCTCAAGCCGGCCCTTTGTTTTCCCGGCCTTCGCTTGTCATGGTCTGCTCGGGCGCGGCCTTCGGCCAGGCAGCCTGCGTTCGTCGCGACAACGACCGTTTTCTAAACGGCCATCGAATGGCGCGGCACGACGGCGGTCGGTGCGGCCTTGCCCAGATAGGCGTCGAACGCCGCGGCGGCGATGCGCACATAGGTGCGGCCCGCATCCGTCAGCCGGACCCTGTAGCCGTCGACGAGCGCAAGTCCGTCGACGACCAAATCGTCCAGCTTCGCGATGCTCTCGTCGAAGGCGGAGACTTGCATTCCGTGAGCAGTCGCGATCGCGGCGACGTCGGCCTCGTAGTCGGTCATCAGCCGTTCGATGATGTCGGCCCGCGCGCGGTCGTCGTCGTCCATGGCGATGCCGCGCACGATCGGCAGGCGACCGGCCTCGATCGCCCTCTCCCAGGCACCGACGTCCGACGCATTCTGGACGTAGCCTTGGTGCAGCAGGCCGATCGAGGAGACGCCGAGGCCGATCAGGGCGGTTGCGGTATCCGTGGTGTAGCCCTGGAAATTGCGGCGCAGCCTGCCCTCGCGCTGAGCGATTGCCATGGAATCGTCCGAAAGCGCGAAATGGTCGAGACCGATCGCTTCGTAACCGGCCTCCAGCAGCGCGGAGCGCGCGATCTCGGCGAGTTCCAGGCGGAGTTGCGGGCTCGGCAGCGCCGCCTCGTCGATGAGGCGCTGGTGTTTCTTCATCCAGGGCACATGGGCGTAACCGAACAGCGCGATCCGCGACGGCGCCAGTTCGAGCGTGCGCGCCACCGTATCGAGGATCGTTGCACTGGTCTGATGCGGCAAGCCGTACATCAGGTCGAAGTTGAGGGCGGTGATGCCGGCGTTGCGCAGGGCGTCGGTGGCCCTGACCACGTCATCGTAAGGCTGGACGCGGCCGATCGCCCGCTGCACGACGGGATCCATGTCCTGGACACCCAGGCTCGCCCGATTCACGCCGATGGCGGCCAGCGTCGCGGCTAGGCCCGGTGACACCAGCCGCGGGTCGAGCTCTATGGCATGTTCCAGGTCGGGCGACAGCGCGAAGGAGACCCGCAGCAGGCCGGCGAGTTCCAGCAAGCTTTCCTGCGGCAGCAGGCTCGGCGTTCCGCCGCCCCAGTGGATGTGGCTGACCGGCCGCGCGGAACCGAGTTTCTCCGCGACGAGTTCGATTTCCCGGCCGAGCGTCTTCGCATAGGCGATCAGCGGCGCGTCCTTGCGCGTCGCCTTTGTGTGACAGCCGCAATAGTGACAGATCTCGCGGCAGAACGGCACGTGCAGATAGAGCGAAAGCTCCGTTTCCGGCGGGCAGGCCCTGAGCCAGTCGGCATAGAGGGCGCCGTCGATTCCGCCGTGGAAATGCGGCGCCGTCGGATAGCTCGTGTAGCGGGGAACGTTCCGCGACGCGTAGGTGAGGGCGTTCTTGGTCATGATCTGTTCATGCCACGGTTGCCGGCAGAGGCGCCTTGATCTTGCTCAAGACCCTGCACCGATTGCAGTCCGCGGTTGCGGAGCGAGGAAAAACGCAAACAGGACTGGCCGGAACGGCATGTGGATGTATAAACGGAAGGCTCACTGCCGCACCGATCCTCCCTCGGCCTTCTCGTGACCATGCCCCGTTTCGATTCCACCCTGCTGAAGGCGCTCGCCGCGACCCTGTTCGTCGGCGCGGTGGGGGGCTTTGTGTTCGACCGGATCGACGTGCCGGCGGCCTGGCTGTCGGGCTCGATGGTCGCGGTCGCCCTGGCGTCCCTCGCGGGCATGCCGTCGGCCTTCCCCAACCGCCTGCGCGACGGCATGTTCATCCTGCTCGGCATGATGATGGGGGCCGGCGTGACGCCCGAGACGGTCGAGCGCATCGGCGATTGGCCGGCGTCCATGGCGATGTTGGCGCTGGTCGTCGTCGCGGTAACCGGCGCGACCTATGCCTTCCTGCACGGCGTCGCGAAATGGCCGCGCGAGACCGCCTATTTCAGCGCCATTCCCGGTGCGCTGTCGTTCGTCATCGCGCTCGCGTCCGAACGCTCCGCCGACCTGCCGAAGATCGCGGCCTCGCAGACCGTGCGGCTGTTCTTTCTGGTTGCCATCCTGCCGGCGCTGATCGTCGGAACCGAGCCCATGCCGAGCCTGGCGACAGCGCCCGCCACACTGCCGCCGTGGTACGAACTCGGTGCCGCCTTCCTCGCCTGCTTCGCCGGCAGCATCGTCGCGATTCGTCTGAACGTCCCCGGCGGCTGGCTGACTGGCGCCTTCTTCGTCAGCGCGGCGCTCAATGCCTCCGGCCTCACTCATACCATGCCCCCGGAAACCGTCCTGATCGCTTGTTATATCGGCCTGGGCTCGATGATCGGCACTCGCTTCAGCGGCACGACCGTGGCCATGTTCGTCCGTCTCGTGCTCGCCTCGATCGGCGCCTTCGTCGTCGGCATCCTGGTCTCCGTTGCAGGCGCCTGGCTCATCGCCGTCTGGCTGAACCTGCCGTTCGGTCAGGTGCTGCTCGCCTATGCGCCGGGCGGGCTGGAGGTCATGACGCTGCTCGCCTTCATGCTCGACCTCGACCCGGCCTTCGTCGCGGCGCACCAGCTTGCCCGCTACGTCGTGCTCGTCCTGATCCTGCCGGCTGCGACCCTTGCAATCATCGGTCGGGCTCCGCGCCGGTGATCCCGACCGGCGCGGTGGCGAATCGGCCGGCGTTCCCACGTAAGGGGGTGGGTCGGAACACGAAGTTTCCGCTGCGTCCGAAAGCTGCTGCGCTGCGTCAATCGCGCGCATCGGGGCCTGGTAGCGGGCATGTCGATCCTTTTATTTTCAATCTTCGAAGTATTAAAATTAATTTTGAAAACAAAGATATAAGTGAGGTTTTCCGTGTCGCGGGCCCCGTCGGGAGGGGGATGCGCGTTTCTGTGGACGACTGCCTGCGGCCATCCGTCCGACTGCGCCGCACAACGGCGCGCGGCACAAGTTGATCTGAATCAACGCGTTTCGGGCCCACCCGTGCGCAAGGTCAATCCGGCTCGCTGGCACAGTGCAGCGACGAACAAGACTGGGGCGGAAGAATGGCACATTCAAAAGCCAGACTCATCTCGCTCGAGGAGGGGCTGTTCGCGGCCTTCCTCGTGCTTTTGGCATTTGCCTGCCTGATCGTGGCGGGCAAGACCTACGACCAAGTGATGGCGTTTCACGCGTCCGTCGGCGCGCTCTTTGCGGCGGTGGGCGTCTTCGTCATTTTCAAGAGCTATTTCAACGACGGCGGCATTGCGATCCCCCAGGAGATCGACGGCAAGCCCAACTACAACCTGGGTCCGATCAAGTTCGGCGCCATTGCCGCCATGTTCTGGGGCATCGCGGGCTTCACGGTGGGGCTCATCATCGCCCTGCAACTCGCCTATCCGGTGCTCAACTTCGACCTGCCCTGGACCAATTTCGGCCGTCTGCGGCCGCTGCACACCTCCGCGGTGATCTTCGCCTTCGGCGGCAACGTGCTGATCGCCACCTCCATGTACGTGGTGCAGCGCACCAGCCGCGCGCGCATGCCCGGCAAGGTGCTGCCCTGGTTCGTCATCCTCGGCTACAACGCCTTCATCGTGATCGCGGGTACGGGCTATCTGCTCGGCGCCACCCAGTCGAAGGAATATGCCGAGCCGGAATGGTACGCCGACCTCTGGCTGACCATCGTCTGGGTCGCCTACCTGTTCCTGTTCCTCGGCACGCTGTGGAAGCGCAAGGAGCCGCATATCTATGTGGCGAACTGGTTCTACCTGGCCTTCATCGTCACCATCGCAATGCTGCACCTGGTCAACAACGCCACCGTTCCGGTGTCGGTGTTCGGCACCAAGTCATACATCGTCTGGTCGGGCGTGCAGGATGCCATGGTGCAGTGGTGGTACGGCCATAACGCGGTTGGCTTCTTCCTGACCGCCGGCTTCCTCGCCATCATGTACTACTTCGTGCCCAAGCGCGCCGAGCGGCCGGTCTATTCCTACCGCCTGTCGATCGTGCACTTCTGGGCGCTGATCTTCATCTACATCTGGGCCGGCCCGCATCACCTCCACTACACGGCGCTGCCGCAGTGGGCGTCGACGCTGGGCGCCACCTTCTCGATCATCCTGTGGATGCCCTCCTGGGGCGGCATGATCAACGGCCTGATGACGCTGTCGGGTGCCTGGGACAAGCTCAGGACAGACCCGGTGCTGCGCATGATGGTGGTGTCGGTCGCCTTCTACGGCATGTCGACCTTCGAAGGCCCGCTGATGAGCCTGCGTGCGGTCAACTCGCTGTCGCACTACACCGACTGGACCATCGGTCACGTCCATTCCGGCGCGCTGGGCTGGGTCGGCTACATCTCCTTCGGCGCGCTCTACTGCCTGGTGCCCTGGCTGTGGCAGAAGAAGGGCCTGTACTCGCTCAAACTGGTCAACTGGCACTTCTGGCTGTCGACCATCGGCATCGTGCTCTACATCACCGCGATGTGGGTGTCCGGCATCATGCAGGGCCTGATGTGGCGGGCGTATGACTCGCTCGGCTTCCTGGAGTACTCGTTCATCGAGACCGTCGATGCGATGTATCCCTTCTATGTCATCCGTGCTCTCGGCGGTGCGCTCTTCGTGCTCGGCGCCCTGATCATGGCCTACAATTTGTGGATGACCGTCCGTCATGGCGAGGCCGAGCAGGCCGAAGCCAAGGCAGGCGGCGCCCTGGCCCCGGCTGAATAAGGGGGAGGCGCGAACATGTCTGTTTGGAACAAGCACCAAGTCTTCGAGAAGAACTCGCTGGTTCTGCTGGTCGGCATTCTCGTCATGGTCGCCATCGGCGGCCTGGTCGAGATCGTCCCGCTGTTCTACCTGAAGAGCACGATCGAGAAGGTGCAGGGCATGCGTCCCTACACACCCCTCGAACTCGCCGGCCGCAACATCTACATCCGCGAGGGCTGCTACCTGTGCCACTCGCAGATGATCCGCCCGATGCGCGACGAGCTTGAGCGCTACGGCCACTTCTCGCTGGCGGCGGAGTCGATGTACGACCATCCGTTCCAGTGGGGCTCCAAGCGCACCGGTCCGGACCTCGCCCGCGTCGGCGGCAAGTACTCCGACGAGTGGCACCGCGACCATCTGGTCGATCCGCGCTCGGTCGTGCCGGAATCGATCATGCCCGGCTATCCGTTCCTGCTGAACGCGACCCTGGGCACGCGCGATATCGCCGACCACCTGAAGACCAACGCGATCATCGGCGTCCCCTACACCGAGACGATGATCGAGAACGCAGCGGCAGACCTTCTGGCTCAGGCCAACCCGGATGCCGATGGCGTCGATGCCTTCCTGGAGCGCTATCCGAATGCGATCGTGCGCGACTTCGACGGCAACCCGCAGAAGGTTACGGAGATGGACGCGCTCGTCGCCTATCTCCAGATGCTCGGCACGCTGGTCGACTTCTCGATCTACGACTCCAAGGCAGACCTGAGGTGAGGAGGCTGGCATGAACGAGACCTATACGTCCCTGGCCGCCTTCGCCCAGACCTGGGGGCTGCTCTACTTCGTGATCCTGTTTGGCATCGTGCTCGCCTACGCCCTGTGGCCGAAGAACCGCAAGCGTTTCGAGGATGCCGCGAACATCCCGTTCCGGGAGGATTGATCCATGACCGATACTCACAACAAGGAAGTCGATGCGCTGTCAGGCGTGGAGACGACCGGCCACGAATGGGATGGCCTGAAGGAACTGAACAACCCGCTGCCGAAGTGGTGGCTCTACGTCTTCTATGCCACCATCGTGTGGGCCATCGGCTACTGGATCGTCTATCCGTCCTGGCCACTGCTGACCACCTACACGGCCGGTGTCCTCGGTAACAGCCAGCGCGCCGACGCGCTGGCCGCGCTGGAGGCCGGCATGGCGGAACGCGCGCAGATCGGCTCGGCGCTCGTCGATGCCTCGCTGGACGACATCCGCTCGACCCAGGGCATGCTGGACTTCGCCATGGCCAACGGTCGGGCGGCCTTCGGCGACAACTGCGCGCCCTGCCACGGCTCCGGCGCGACCGGCTCGCTCGGCTACCCGAACCTGCAGGACGACGCCTGGATCTGGGGCGGCACGCTGGACGACATCCACACCACGCTGAAATACGGCATCCGTTCGGGGCACGATGAAGCCCGCATCGGCGACATGCCGGCCTTCGGCCGCGACGGTCTGCTCGACAAGGACGAGATCGATCAGGTCGCGAGCTATGTCGCCGCCCAGGCCGGCCTGGAGCCGGAGGCGGGCGTCGATCTGGCCGCTGGCGAGACGGTCTACCTCGACAACTGTGCATCCTGCCACGGCGAGGACCTTAAGGGCATGCGCGAGGTCGGTGCGCCCGACCTGACCGCGGCGAACTACCTGTATGGAAAGTCCGTGGCCGCGATCAAGGCGCAGGTCAACGCGCCGCGCAACGGCGTCATGCCGGCCTGGGAAGGCCGTCTTGACCCGGCGACGATCAAGTCGCTGGCCGTCTATGTCCACGCCTTCGGCGGCGGCGAGTGATCGCTGCGGGACAGGATGTCGCGGGTTGATCCGTCGCAAGGCCGAAGCCTTCGAGCAGGGCTAGACTTGCAACCATACTGAAAAAAGGGCCGGCCGAGCGCCGGCCCTGATCATCACGAAGATCCGTAGGGGCCGGATCGCGCTTTGAGAAGGACGGAATCGATGCGCGTCGAGCCAGATGCCGCAGTGGGCAGCGGCCAGCCGGACGAATGGTTCGCCTCTGCCAAGAAGATCTATCCCATGGCCACCCATGGGACGTTCCGAAGGATCAAGTGGGCCCTTCTGTTCATCACCCTCGGCATCTACTACCTGTTGCCCTTCGTGCGCTGGGACCGGGGGCCGGAGGCGCCCGACCAGGCGGTCCTGATCGACCTCGCCGGCCGCCGCGCCTATTTCTTCTTCATCGAGATCTGGCCGCAGGAGGTCTACTACCTCACCGGCCTGCTGATCGTTGCGGCGATGGCCCTGTTCCTGATGAACGCTGTCGCCGGCCGCATCTGGTGCGGCTACCTCTGTCCGCAGACCGTGTGGACCGACCTGTTCCTGTGGGTCGAGCGCAAGGTCGAGGGCGACCGGCGCGAGCGCATCGCGTTCGACAAGGCGCCGTGGACCGCCAAGAAGGTCGCCAGGCGCGCGACCAAGCATTTCCTGTGGCTGATGATCGCCTGGTGGACCGGCGGCGCATGGGTTCTGTATTTCGCCGACGCGCCGACCATCGTCTACGAACTCGCCACCTTCCAGGCGCCGGTGAGTGCCTATGTCTGGATCGGCATCCTGACCGCCACGACCTATCTTCTGGCCGGCTTCATGCGAGAGCAGGTGTGCATCTACATGTGCCCCTGGCCGCGCATCCAGGCTGCGCTGACCGACGAGAAGGCGCTCAACGTTACCTATCGCTGGGACCGCGGCGAGCCGCGCGGGTCGCTCAAACACAACAGGGAACTGGAAGCCAAGGGCCTGCCGGCCGGCGACTGCATCGACTGCAACCAGTGCTATTTCGTCTGTCCGACCGGCGTCGACATCCGCAAGGGGATGCAGCTCGACTGCATCCAGTGCGGCCTGTGCATCGACGCCTGCGACAACATCATGACCAAGATCGGCAAGCCGACGGGTCTGATCGGCTACGACACCGACGAGAATATTGAGCGCCGCGTCGCCGGCAAGGAACCGGTCTACGAGATCGTCCGCCCGCGTACGGTGATCTACGCGGCGATCATCGCCCTGGTCGGTGCCCTTATGCTCTATGCGTTGCTCAGCCGCGATTTCGCCGGCATCAGCGTGCTGCATGACCGCAATCCGATCTTCGTCACCCAGAGCGACGGCAGCGTCCGCAACGGCTATACCGTGCGCCTGATGAACAAGCGCAACCATGCCCGCAGCTTCGTGTTGAACGTTGAGGGAATGCCGGGCGGGTCGCGGATCGAGGCGGTCGGCATCGATCAGTATGTCGACGGCCGCCCGTTCATCGAGGTTGGGCCCGACCAGACCCGGGAGTTGCGCGTTCTCGTCCATTCGCCGGCGGGTACGAAGATGCCGCCGTCGACGCCGGTGACCTTCCGGCTGACGGAATCGGTCATGGGCGAGGTCGTCACCACAAAAGACTACTTCAAGGCACCATAGGAGGGACCATGTCGACGATCGGAAATGCCGGCCCGATTCGGGACGCGGACAGCAGCGGCGGCAAGCCGATGACCGGACGCACGGTGCTGCTGTGGCTGGTCGGCTTCTTCGGGGTCATCTTCGCCGCCAACGCGGTGTTCCTGTGGGTCGCGCTCGGGTCGTTCCCGGGCGTCGTGGTCGAGAGTTCCTACACGGCGGGACAGCTCTACAACCAGGAAATCGCGGCCGCACGGGAACAGGCGGCGCGGGGCTGGGCGGTCGAGGCCGGTCTCGACCGGTCGGCCGGCGGCACGGCGCGCATCGTCGTGCGTGCCCGCGACGGCGCGGGGCTGCCGGTTACCGGCGTTGCCTTCACCGCCCGTCTCAACCATCCGACCCGCCAGGGCGCCGACCATCTCATCCTGCTCCAGGAGGAGGAGACCGGCCGCTTCGTCGGTCACACGGAGGCGTCGCTTGACGCCGGCAACTGGAATCTCATCCTCGAGGCGGAGGGCGGCGAGGGCAGGGTGTTCCGGTCGGAGAACAGGTTGTTCCTGAAAGAATAGGAGTTGCGCGCATGACGGTTCACATGCGCGACTGGGAATCCTTCGTGACGCCGGCCGAGGACGGGTCGGTCCGTATGGATCTTGCGGTCGAGGGGATCACCTGCGCGGCGTGCATGAGCGAGATCGAGCGCGGCCTGGCCAGGCTTCCCGGCATCGCCCATGCCCGGGTAAACCTGACCAGCCAGCGGCTTGCGGTCGCCTGGCGGGCCGAGGAAACCGGAGCAGAGGACATCGTCGCGGCGCTGGACCGCATGGGTTACCGCGCCCATCCCTTCGATCCAGCCGCCCAGAAGGAGCGTCAGGACCGGGACGGCCGCGAGTTGTTGCGCGCCATGGCGGTGGCAGGCTTTGCCGGCATGAACATCATGCTGCTGTCGATTTCGGTCTGGTCCGGCAACGTCACCGACATCACTCCCGAAACGCGCGACCTGTTCCACTGGGTGTCGGCGATCATTGCCTTGCCCACGGTCGCCTATTCCGGGCGGCCGTTCCTGCGCAGCGCGCTTGCAGCCCTCGGCGCCGGGCGGCTGAACATGGACGTGCCGATCGTCATCGGCGTCACCCTCGCCGTCGGTCTGTCCTTCGTGCAGACCATGCAGAGCCAGCATCACGCCTATTTCGAATCGGCGGTGATGTTGCTGTTCTTCCTCCTGGTCGGGCGCTATCTCGACCACAACATGCGACGCAGGACGCGGTCGCTGGCCGAGAACATCGCCGCCCTGAAGGCGGAGGTCGCGGCCCGCATCGGGGCGGACGGAGCGGTGCGCGAGGTGCCCCTGTCGAAGATCGAGCCCGGCGACCTGGTGCTCGTCACCGCCGGCGAGCGCATCCCGGTCGACGGCATCGTCGAATTCGGCCGCTCGGAGATCGACCAGAGTCTGGTCACCGGAGAAACCGCCCTGCAGCCCGTCGGCGCCGGCGAGCGCGTCTATGCCGGCACGCTCAACGCCGACGGCGTCCTGAAGGTGCGCGTGTCCGCGGCGTCGGGTGCCACCCTGCTCGACGAGGTCAACCGGCTGCTCGAGGCGGCCGCGCAGGCCAAGTCGACCTACGTCCGCCTCGCCGACAAGGCGGCAGCCCAGTATTCGCCGCTGGTCCATGGTGCTGCGGCTCTGACCTTCCTCGGCTGGATCCTGGCCGGGCTCGACTGGCAGCCCGCCCTGGTGATCGCCATCTCCGTGCTGATCATCACCTGTCCCTGCGCCCTCGGTCTCGCCATTCCGGCCGTCCAGGTCGTCGCCTCTGGCCAGCTGTTCCGCTCCAGCGTGCTGATCAACTCCGGCGATGCCATCGAGCGGCTCGCCGCTGCCGATACGATCGTCTTTGACAAGACCGGCACGCTGACCCTTGCCGAGCCGCAATTGATCGAACCGGCCGTGCCGATGGACGCGGTGCTTGATCTGGCCGGCCGTCTTGCGCTGTCGAGCAAGCATCCGCTGGCTCTCGCTCTGGCCCGTGCGGTTGGGGCCGACCGCCCGCTCGACGGTGTCGTCGAGACGACCGGCGCCGGCGTCGAGGCTGTCCACGAGGGCTTGCTCGTGCGCCTTGGCAGTCCCGCCTTCTGCGGCGTCGACGAGGCCGCCGTCGCGGAGGCCCTCGCACGCCATCCCGATGCCTCGCTGCTCGCGCTCAGGATCGGCGAGGCGGCGCCGCGGCTGCTGCCGATGCGCCAGTCGCTGCGGCCCGACGCGGCGGCGACCGTCGCGGCGTTGCGCGCCCGCGGCTACCGGATCGAGATCCTGTCCGGTGACCGGGCCGGCGCCGTCGACACGGCCGCGCGCGCGCTCGGCATCGCCGACTGGCGCGCCGGCCTGACGCCGGCCGACAAGATCGCGCGGCTGGAGGAGCTCAAGGCCGATGGCCGCTGCGTGCTGATGGTCGGCGACGGCCTCAACGACGCTCCGGCGCTTGCCGGCGCCCATGTCTCGCTGTCGCCGGTGACCGCCGTCCATCTCAGCCAGGCCGCGGCCGACGCCGTCTTTCTCGGCGACCGGCTTGCACCCGTGGCAGAGGCGCTCGCCATCGCGCGCAAGGCAAAGACCGCCATGATGCAGAACCTGTGGATCTCGGTGATCTACAATTTCATCGCCGTTCCGATCGCCGTTGCCGGCTACGTCACGCCGCTGATTGCGGCGCTGGCCATGTCGGGGTCGTCGATTATCGTCACGGCCAACGCGCTGCGGCTGCGGCTCGGCGCCGGGAAATAGGAGCCGTCGCCGTGGATGTCCTGCTGTACCTGATCCCGATCGCGCTGTTTCTCGGCCTGCTCGGCCTAGTCGCCTTCCTGTGGTCGCTGAAGAGCGGCCAGTACGACGACCTGGAGGGCGCCAAGTGGCGCATCCTGCAGGACGACGACCTTCCCGACCAGCCCGACCGCGGTTCCGGCAGGGAGGAGGAGGACGGCGAGGAGCGCCGCTGACAGGCCGGCGGAGCGTCGGCGGCGGTCGTCAGCCGACCACGGTGGTGAGGATCATGCTGCCGGCAACGACCAGCAGCGCCAGGCCCGAGACGAGCAGGACGTTCTCGCGCAGCGGGGCGCCGGCGATCTCGGACGCAGCTGCCCTGAGCGCGCCGTGCGCGTCCCCGGCCTTGCCGTCGTCGGCTTCTCGCTCCGCCCGCATCGTCCCCTCCGATCCCTGAATGTCCTGCGCGGCCGGCTGTGTGCCGTCCGCTTGTGCTGTTTGCGACAGATAGGCGCCAAGTTTGAAGGGCCCGTTAAGGCGTTGTCCCGCAAACCGTTAATCGGCTGCAACCTTGCCGGAGGGTGACAAGTAGGCTCGTGCATTTAGCTCAAATCCGACTTGCGCGGTTCCCGGCCACTAACGCTCTTTTCAGATTTTCCGGGTTAGGCTGTGCGTCACGAACGGAGGTCGCCGGTGAGCCTGGATCTTGCCTCGCTGACATTTCTGCTGGTTGAGGACAGCGCCTACATGCGGACCATCCTGCGCACCATGCTGCAGGGCTTCGGCGCGCGCCGGATCGTGGAGGCAGAGGACGGCGCCTCCGGCCTGGAGGCGATGGACCGCGCCAATCCGGACATCTTGATCCTCGACTGGGTGATGCCGATCCTCGACGGCGCCGACATGGTGCGCATGATCCGCACGCCGAACAACCCGTTCGCCTACATTCCGATCATCATGGTCACCGGCCACACCGAACGCAGCCGCATCATCGAGGCGCGCCGGCTCGGCGTGCACGAACTGCTGTCGAAGCCGATCTCCGCCAAGGCGCTCTACCAGCGTGTCTCCAGCGTGATCCTGCACCCGCGCGATTTCGTCAAGACCTCAAGCTATTTCGGTCCCGCGCCGCGCGAGATCCGCAACCGCCAGAAGATCTGGCAGGGCGGAGCGACCCGCCCGCCGGAGCGCGAGGAGGCGGCTGAGCAAGGCCAGACGCTGTCGATCGGCTGAGGGCCCCTCCGCCGCTTGCACCGTCCGCTCAGGCGGCGACCGCTGCCGGGGTCGCGGCCGTGCGGTGTTCCAGCATTCGGGCGAACTCGCCGAGCAGGTCGAGATCCACGACGAAATGGTCGAGCAGGACCTGTACCAGCTGGTCGACGGGCAGGTCCGTGTAGCCCTCCACCGCGTCGAAGAAGTCGTCGAGCCTGTCCAGGCGCCGCCGGAGATCGGTCATCGCTGAACTCCTGTTCTGCCGATGCGTCATGCTCGGCCGAACAGGGTTAATTTTCCCTAAAACCGCGCGCTCAGCGGACGGCCTTGACGCCTTCGAGGACGAGGGTTGCGGCGATGTCGGCGTAGTCCTCGCGCGAGATGGGTCCGTCGGGCCGGAACCACATGTAGACCCAGTTGAGCATGCCGAGCAGGCTCATGGTGACCGGGCGCAGCAGCGGGCGGTCGCGGTTGAGGTCGGGGTTGACGGCGAGGAGGGCGTCGGAATAGCGGCGCACGATGCGCCGCTCGATGGCCTTGATCGCCTCTGCCTTGTCGGCGGGCAGGGCGGGCACGCCGGCGAGCTGGACCTTGTGCTTGTCGTTGGCGTCGCGATAGGCCTCGAGCGTTCGGCGCACCAGGGCGCGCAGGCGCTGGTCGGGGGCGAGGTCGGGCGCGTCGGCCTCTGCGATCGCCTCGTCGAGCTCCGACAGGTGGGCGTGGATGATGTCGAAGACCAGGGCTTCCTTGCTGGCGTAATAGTGGTAGAGCAGCGCCTTGGACACGCCGCAGGCGCGCGCGACCTCCGACATGGCGGCGCGGTCGATGCCCTTTGCGGCGAACAGCGCCGCCGAGCGGTTGAGGATGGCGTTGCGTTTGTCGTCGTAGTCGGCAGCGCGGGTGCGGGCCATGGCGAGCCTTCGTCCTTGGGGCGGGTGGCGGTCCCGTCGGGGCCGGGCGGAGAGGATCCCCCCGCCGGCCCGGGCATCGGCGTCGGCCCCGCTGCGATCCGGGGGGCGGGCCGGGCATGGCCTTGGGGAACGCCCGCGAATCGGGCGGATGAACGGCAAGTATAGGCGGCGCGCGCGCTCAGACCACTCGCGCGGCAGGCCACTCGCGCGGCAGACCACTCGCGCGGCAGGCCAGGCGCGCGCCAGCTGGCGCTCAGTCGCCGAGCGCGGCCAGGCTGGCGCGCACGCCGTCGCGGCGCAGGCTGAGGTAGGCCGCCTCGACGGGGCTGCGGAACGCCGCATCTCCGGCGATGTCCGGCGCGAAGACGCTGTCGAGCTTCAGCATCGCCGCGACATGGGCGCTGCCGTCCGCCGTCGTCGCGGCGATGGCGCGGATCGGCTCGGCGAGCGGGTCGCTTAGCGGCAGCTCTGCGCCGGTCTCGTCGTGGCCGCGGCAATAGGCCATCCAGGCGGCGATGCCGAGGGCGAGTCGCGGCCAGGGCGTGCCCTGGCGCAGGTGGTGGCGCACCGAGGCGAGCATGCGCTGGGGCAGCTTCTGGCTGCCGTCGGTGGCGATCTGGCGCGTGCGGTGCTTCAGTCGGCTGTTGGCGAAGCGCTTCAGCAGGGCGGCGGCATAGGCCTCCAGATCGATGCCGTCCGGCATCGACAGGGTCGGCGCCTGCTCCTTCAGCATCAGGCCTCGCGCGGCGGCGCGGAAGGCCGGGTCGGCGACGCAGTCGGCGATCGTCTCGACGCCGGCGAGCGCGCCGAGATAGGCGAGGAACGAGTGGCTGCCGTTGAGCATCCTGAGCTTCATGTCCTCGAAAGGGCGCACGTCGGCGACGAACTCGGCGCCGGCCAGCGCGAAGTCCGGCCGTCCGGCGACGAAATGATCCTCGATCACCCATTGCCGGAACGGCTCGCAGACGATGCCGGTCGCGTCGTCGGCGCCGATGGCGCGCAGCAGCGCTTGCGCGTCGGCATCGAGCGCCGGCACGATCCGGTCGACCATGGTGCAGGGGAAGGTGACGTGGGCGTCGATCCACTCGGCCAGGGCGGGATCGCGGCGCCGTGCGTAGTCCGTGACGACGGCCCGGCAGACAGTGCCGTTGTCCGGCAGGTTGTCGCACGAAAGCACGGTCACGCCACCGAGCCCGGCCGCCCGGCGTCGGCGCAGGCCCTCGACCAGCACGCCGATCGTCGTCGCCGGGACCTCCGGCGTCGCGAGGTCCTGGCGGATGCCGGCGTGCTCGGCGTCGAGCCGGCCGGCACGCGAGCAGTAGCCCTTCTCGGTGACCGTCAGCGAGACGATGGCCAGCGCCGGATGCTCGAAATGGCCGAGCAGCGCGTCGATGCCGTCGCGCGCCGGGTGGCGGGTGCCGACCAGGGCCTGGATCATGCGCGCCTCGATGCCCTCGTCGTCCGCGGCCGCGACCGTATAGACGCGGCCGGCGGCGTCGAGCGCGTCGAGGTCGTCGGCGCCCGACTGCAGGCGCACGGCGACCATGCCCCAGTCGCCGCCTGCGGCGTCCAGCGTCTCGTCCAGGTAGGCGGCGAGAAAGGCGCGCGCGAAGGCGCCGAAGCCGATGTGCAGGACGCGCGGCTGCAGCGCCGAGCGGTCGTAGCCGGGCGTGGTCGTGGTCAGCGGGGGAAGGTCGGGTCGGGCCATGCGCGGTCTCAGGCGGGTCGGTACGCAACGGTTGCGCCGGAAGCCGCCGGCCGGCCGTTGACGGTCAGCGGGCGGCGCTCGCCGGCGGGCAGCGTCACGACGACGCTGTCAAAGCAAGGTCGGTAGCAGCCTTCCAGCCGCCAGTCCAGCGCCAGCGCATCCGCATCGCTTCGAAGCGAGAAACGGGTCAGGCAGTGGCGGCTTTCGAGTGCGTCGGCGCTGATGCCGTCGTCGGCGTATTCGAGCGCGTCGACCTCGGCCCGGCCGGATGCGGGATAGACGGCGAGCGTGCGTCGGCTGTCGCGGGCCGCATCGGCGCGGCTCAGTCCGTCGGCCAGCGGCAACACCGTCCCGGCGCGCACGAACAGCGGCATGGAGGCGAGCGTCACCGGCACCGTCATGTCCTGCCCGCCGGCGTGCCAGGTCCCAGTCCAGAAGTCCCACCAGCCGGTGGCGTTGTCGGGCAGGTAGACGCGCCGCACCCTCGCCCCCGGCTCGACCACGCTGGCGACCAGCAGGTCGCGGCCGATGAGAAAATCGTCGGTTTCGGCGAAGCAGCGCGGGTCGTGCTCGTGGTCGAGGAAGGTCGGCCGCAGCATCGGCTCCGCCTCGGCCACGGCCCGGTACAGCGTCGTGTAGAGATAGGGCAGCAGCCGGTAGCGCAGCGTGATCGCCGCGCGCACCAGCGGGGTTGCCTCGGGATACATCCACGGCTCGTTGACCGTGCCGTCGTCGTTCCAGGAATGGATCGTGAAGCGGGGATGAAAGATGCCGTTCTGCACCCAGCGCACGAACAGTTCCGGATCGGGTCGCGGCCCGGCGAAACCGCCGACGTCGTGGCCGATGTTGTAGAGGCCCGACAGCGACATGCCGAGGCCCATGCGGATGTTGTAGCGTAGGGTCTCCCAGGAAGTGCGGTTGTCGCCCGACCAGGTCTGCGCGTAGCGCTGCAGGCCCGGCGCGCCGGAGCGCGAGATCAGGTAGGGGCGCCTGTCCGGCGCGTGCGCGACCTGCGCCTCGTGGCTGGCGCGCGTCATCAGCACCGGCATCAGCGGCCGGATCAGGCCGATCTCGGTTTCCTCGCCGAAGCCGTGGCAGCGCGCGCTGCCGTCCCAGACCTCGAACTCGTTGTTGTCGTTCCAGGTCGAGCCGATGCCGTGCGCGAGCAGCTTGCCGGCGATGTTGTCCTGCCACCAGCGGATCGTGTCCGGATTGGTGAAGTCGAGGTTGGACCCCTCATCGTCCCAGAACGGCGAGCGGGCCGGCGCCGCCTCCTCGCTATCGCGGACGAACAGGCCGCGCTCGGCCGCTTCGCCGTACATCGGATGGTCCTGCAGCAGGCAGGGCTTGATGTTGGCGGCCAGATGGATGCCGGCCTCGGCGAAGATCCGCGCCATGGCCGATGGGTCCGGCACCTTGTCGCGGTTCCAGGTGAACACGTAGCGCTTGGCGCCGATGGACGAATAGCCGGAGGACAGCTGGAAGCTGTCGCAGGGAATGTCGTGCTCGGCGACGAGGCGCACGAAGCCCTCCAGCTGCGCCTGCGCGTCGGGCGCGTCCGTGTAGTGCATGGTCGAGCCGGAATAGCCGAGGCTCCACAGTGGCGGAAAGGCGGTGCCGCCGGTCAGCCGGACATGGCTCCTGACCACGTCGCGCAGCGACGGCGCCCAGCTCATGTAATAGTCGAGATCGCCGTCTTGCGCCCGGTAGGCGCGGTAGGGTTTGTGGTAGTTGTCGAGTTCGTTGCCGAGGTCGAACCAGCAGCCGGCGAGGTTGTCGTAGAACAGCCCGTAGCTGCCGGCGTCCGCGGTCCGCGTTGCCGTGAACGGGATGTGCTTGTAGAGCGGGTCGGTGCTGCGCGCGTCGTAGCCCATGGCGTCGAGGTTGCGCATTTCGAACCGTCGGCCCGAGCGCTCCAGCTCGCCGGCCTTCTCGCCGAGGCCATAGACGCGCTCGCCCGGCTGGCGCAGCAGGAAATGCGCATGCGCGTGATCCTTGACCCCGAGCATGTAGGCGCCGGTCGGACGGTCCTGCGCGAAGGCGCGCCAGCTGCCGTCCTCCTGCCGCGCCTGCCAGGTCAGCGTCAGCGGCGTTGTGACGGTCAGGCGCAGGCAGGCGGTGGTCAGCACCAGGCCGTCGCCGGTCTCCTCGACGGCGAAGGGCGGGCAGGCAAAGCCGGCGAGATCGAGCCGGCTGCGCCCCTGCCAGGGCACGTCCGTCGGCGCGCTGCCGCTCTGCGGCGCGACCGTCCAGGTGCGGTCGAGACGGAAGGCACCGTCCTTGCGCAGCAGCACCCGGATCAGGGCGTCGTCGAGGACGAACAGGGTCAGCAGGTGGCGGCCGTCGACACGCAGGTCGAGACCGGTCTCGAAGCGGTGTTCGAGGCGAAGGCTTTTCAGGGGTTTCATCGCAGTGTCCCGTTGCGGGTCGGTCAGTAGCCGAGGACGAGGCGCGGCAGCGTCAGGCTGAGCGCCGGGATGTAGGTGACGGCGAGGAGCAGCACGACCAGGACCGCGTAGAAGGGCAACAGCGGCCTGAGCACGTTGCCGATCGACACCTTGGCCACCGAGCAGCCGACAAACAGCGCCGAGCCGACCGGTGGTGTGCAGATGCCGATGGAGAGGTTGAAGGTCATCATCACGCCGAAGTGGACCGGATCCATGCCGAGGTCCTGCACGACGGGCAGGAAGATCGGCGTGAAGATCAGCAGCGCCGGCGTCATGTCCATGAAGGTGCCGACGACCAGCAGCGCGATGTTGATCACCAGGAACAGCACCAGCGGATTGTCCGAGACCGCCAGCAGCGCGTCGGAGATGGTGTAGGGGATGTCGGCGAAGGCCATGACCTTGGACATGGCGATGGAGCAGCCGATCATCAGCAGCACGATCGAGGTCGTCACCGCCGATTCCAGGATGATCGCCGGCAGGTCCTTCAGACCGATCTCGCGGTACCACACCAGCGCCAGGAACAGCGTGTAGACGACCGCCACCGCCGAGGCCTCGGTCGCGGTGAACACGCCGCCGATGATGCCGCCCATGACGACGACGATCAGGCCGAGCGGCAGCAGCGCGTCGGCGGTCTTGTGCACGACCTCGCGCCACGACGGCCGCGGCGACACCGGATAGCCGCGCTTCCTGGCGATGACCCCCGCGATGGCCATGATGCCGAGGCCCATCAGAAGGCCGGGGATGTAGCCGGCGACGAACAGGGCCGCGATCGACGTGCCGTTGGTGATCAGCGAATAGACGATGAAGGTGGTCGAGGGCGGGATGAGCAGCCCGGTCGGGCAGGAGGAGATGTTGACGGCGGCCGAATAGGCCGGGTCGTAGCCTTCCTTCTTCTGCATCGGCGCCATGACGCCGCCGACCGCGGCCGCGGAGGCGACCGCCGACCCCGAGATCGAGCCGAACATCATGTTGGCGAGCACGTTGCAGTGGGCGAGCGAGCCGGGCAGGCGGCCGCCGAGCACCTTGGCGAACTCGATCAGGCGCAGCGCGATGCCGCCGCGGTTCATGATGTTGCCGGCCAGGATGAAGAACGGGATGGCGAGCAGCGTGAAGCTGTCCAGTCCCGACGCCATCTGCTGCGCGGTGATGTAGACCGACTGGTCGAAGGTCATGAACAGCATGAAGGTCAGCACGGCGGCAATGCCGATGGCGAAGGCGATCGGCACGCCGATCACCATCAGCAGGCCGAAGACGCCGAACAGCGTGAGCGCGCTTTGCAGTTCCATGGTCGCGCTCCTCAGTCCTGTCTCGCGCCGGCCGGCGCCGGGGCGTCGGGGTCGGCGTTCGGATCCTCGCCCCTGGCAAGGAGGGCGATGTCGTGCAGGCAGTAGTAGAGGATCATGGCGCCGGAGAAGGGGATGGCGCCGTAGATGTATCCCATCGGCAGGCGCAGGGCCGGCGACACTTGGCCGGTCGCCAGCGTCTTGAGCACCAGCTGGCCGCCGCCGTAGACCATCACCACCGCGCCGAAGCCGGCGATCAGCACCAGCGTCGCCGCCGATAGCATCCGGGCGGTCGTGCCGCTGACCATCAGCGGCAGCACGTCGATGGCCAGGTGCCGGCGCTGGCCGAGGGTGTAGGCGGCGCCGATCAGGCCGACCCACATGAATAGGAAGCGCGCCATCTCGTCCGTCACCGTGCTCGGCGTGCCGAGGATGTAGCGCGACACCACCTGCCAGACGACGCAGGCGACCAGGACCGCGAAGGCGAGGGCGATGACCGCTCCCAGCAGCCGGTCGATACGGGCTTTCAGTCCATGCATGGCCTGGTCCTCCCTGCGGCTATGCCTGCCGGCGTTCGGGGCCGGTCATTGTGTCATCCGCAGCCGGAAACGTCTCCGTCCGCGGTGCGTCGGGTCTGCCCGCGCCGCCTCCGGCCCGCGTCCCTTTCTAGCACTTTCCCCGCACCAGTCCGGCAGCGCCCCGGCAGGAAGGTCGGATGCAGTCCGGACGGACTCCGGACTGACTCCGGTCATGGGTAGGACGGAAGTCGCAGGCGTTCAGCTTCCTCACATTGCCGATTTCCGCAAATTGGTCAACCAATTTTCAAAACTGGTTGACATATTGGCGGGATTGGCCAAGTCTTTCTCCTGGTTCCGACTGAAATTGATCGGCCAATCTGCCGTTCCGGCGCTTCGCAGCCGCTACGCGGCAGCAACCAGACGATCCGGCCGCCGGATCGATCATCCCAGGGAGGTATTCGAAATGCGCATGTCCACTCGCGCTGCCGCCATCGCCGGTGCTGCTCTGCTCGCCTTCGCGGCGTCAGCCGAAGCCAAGACGCTGAAGCTGAACCACAACAATCCGGAGGATCACCCGCTCCATAAGTCCATGGAATTCATGGCGGATCGGGTCAGGGAGCTGACCGGCGGCGACCTCAAGATCCGCGTCTACGCCAATGCGCAGCTCGGCTCCCAGCGCGAATCCATGGAGCTGATGCAGAACGGCTCGCTCGACATGGCCCGCTCCAACGCCAGCGAACTGGAGGCCTTCGAGGAGTCCTATTCGGCCCTCAACCTGCCGTTCATCTTCGCCAACGACGATCACTACTACCAGGTGCTCAGCGGCGAGATCGGCGACGACATCCTCAACGCCTCCCGCGACAAGGGCTTCCTCGGTCTCGCTTATTATGTCGAAGGTGCGCGCTCGTTCTACGCCAACAAGGAAATCCACTCCCCCGCGGATCTGAAGGGCATGAAAATCCGTGTCCAGCCAAGCCCTTCGGCGATCCGCATGGTCGAGCTCCTGGGCGCCAACCCGACGCCGATCGCCTGGGGCGAGCTCTACAGCGCGCTGCAGCAGGGCGTCGTGGACGGGGCGGAAAACAACCCGCTGGCACTGACCACCGCCCGCCATGGCGAGGTCTCAAAAGTCTATTCCAACAACGAGCACACCATGATCCCGTCGGTCGTGATGATCTCGACCCAGACCTGGGACGGTCTGCCGGAAGTCCAACAGAAGGCGCTCAAGCAGGCCGCCCGCGAATCGATGGATTTCCACCGCGACAACTGGAACCAGCAGGTCGCCGAAGGCATCGAACTGGCCAAGAAGGAACTCGGCGTCAAGTTCATTGAGGTCGAGAAGGGGCCCTTCGTCGAGGCAGTTCTGCCGATGCACGAGGAAGCTGCCGCCAAGTCCGAGCGCGTCGCCGATCTGATCAATCGGATCAAGGCTTTGGCCCAGTAATCCGTGTCGCGGTCCGGGATGTTCCGCCCCGGACCGCGACCCGACCGCAGCCGATCCCCGGAGATCCGTCTTGCTCGAACGTTCGACCCTCGCGGAGAATGCGCTCCAGGCCCTGCATGACGAGGACTACGACGTCCCCTTCAACACGCAGAGCCTCAACCATTCGACCATGATCTTCACCGGCGGTCGTCCCGCACGTAGCCTGGCCGGAGAGTGGAACTTCTGCGTCGACCTCCTCGACACGGGCCTGCGCCAGAAATGGTTCGCGATGCGGCCCGAGCCGGCCGAGGAACGGGTCGAGCCGTGGGACTACGACCCCTATCAGGGCGAAACCGTGCCGGTGCCGTCGTGCTGGCAGATGCTGAAGGAGAAATGGTATTTCTTCGAAGGCAGCGCCTGGTATACCCGTGCCCTCGACATGGAGGAAATCGCTGCCGATCGGCGCTATTTCCTGCGCGTCGGCGCCGCACAGTACGACTGCAAGGTGTTTCTCAACGGCGTCTTTCTCGGCAATCACTACGGCGGTTCGACGCCGTTCTGTGCGGAGCTGACCGGTCACCTCGAGCCGGGCCGCAACTGGCTGATGCTGGTCGTGAACAACACCCGCACCCTCGACCGGGTGCCGATGCGCAACACCGACTGGTTCAATTACGGCGGCATCTACCGCGAGGTCGAGCTGTTCGAGACGCCGGCGACGGTGATCCGCGACCTGTTCGTGCACCTGGTGCCGGACGGCAGCTATGCCCGTATCCGCGCCGAGGTGGCGGTCGACGGCGACGCCCGGGACGCCGTCCTGCGCCTGCCGGCTCTCGGCGTCGAGGCTGTCGTGCCGCTCGATGCCGACGGCCGTGGCGAGATCGTCATCGACGCGCAGCCCGACTTGTGGTCGCCGGAAACGCCCGTTCTCCATGACGTCGAACTGACGGCGGGCGGCGATCGCGTTGCCGATCGGGTCGGCTTCCGCCAGATAGAGCGGGTCGGCGACGAGATCCGCCTCAACGGCCGACCGCTGTTCCTGCGCGGCATTTCTGTTCATGAGGACGACCGCAAGGCCGGCAAGGTGACCGACGAGGCGGACCTTCGCCGGCGGTTTGCCCACGCGCGCGACCTGAACTGCAACTATCTGCGCCTTGCGCACTATCCTCACCACGAACTGGCCGCGAAACTCGCCGACGAACTTGGCTTTCTGCTGTGGGAGGAGATCCCGGTCTACTGGGCAATCGCCTTTGACAACCCGGCCACCTACCGGGATGCAGAGAACCAGCTGTGCGAGCTGATAAAGCGCGACCGCAACCGCGCCAGCGTCATCATCTGGTCGGTTGGCAACGAGAACCCGGATACGGACGCGCGGCTGTCGTTCATGCGCCGCCTGGTGGAGACGGCCAAGCGCCTCGACCCGACGCGGCTGACCTCGGCGGCGTGCCTCATCAACCACGCGCGCAACCGGATCGAAGATCGGCTGGCCGAGCATATCGACGTCATCGGCATCAACGAATATTACGGCTGGTACGAGGAGAATTTCGAGGATCTGGCCGAGATCGGCCGCAACTCGGATCCGGGCAAGCCGGTGGTGATCTCGGAAACCGGCGCCGACGGGGCGATCGGCGACGGCGGGCCGCGCCGAGGCCTGTTCAGCGAGGACTACATGACCAAGGTTTACGAGCGCCAGATCGAAACGCTGCGGCCGTTATCCTATGTCAAAGGCATGTCGCCGTGGATTCTCTACGATTTCCGGGTCGAGCGCCGCCAGAACGTGTTTCAGGGCGGCTTCAACCGAAAGGGGCTGATCGCCGCCGACAAGGCAACGAAAAAGACCGCCTTCGCTGTGCTGGCCAACTACTATGCCGAACGGCGGGACAGCGAAGGCGGCGGAGGGACCCAGACATGATCGAGGCAGGCGGCAAGCGCCGCTACGAGGAGGTTGCCGAAGCCCTCAAGCGGGATATGGTCGAGCACGGCTACCGCGTCGGCGACAGGCTGAAGACCGAACGGCAGATCTCGGAGGAGATGGGCGTCAGCCGCTCGCTCGTGCGCGAGGCCGTGATCATGCTCGAGATCGAAGGTTACGTCGACGTGCGCAAGGGCTCGGGCATCTATGTCTCCCGCTTGCCGTCCGGCGAGACTGCCGCACCGCGCGGCGATATCGGTCCGTTCGAACTGCTTCAGGCCCGCCAGTTGCTGGAAAGCAGCATCGCGGCGTTTGCTGCGACCATGGTCACCAAGTCCGACATCCTGCGTATGCGCGAGGCGCTGGAGATGGAGCGCAAGGCGATCGAGGAGGGGTCGGACGACTATTCCGGCGACGAACTGTTTCATCACCTGATCGCCGAGGCGACGCAGAACAGCGTGCTGGTCGACATGACCGACGAACTGTGGCGCAAGCGCGAGGAGAGCCCGATGTGGGCCCGCCTGCACAGCCGCATCTTCGATGCCGGTTATCGCGGCAAATGGCTCGACGATCACAAGGTCATCCTCAACGCCCTGCAATGCCGAGATCCTCGGGCCGCCCGCCAGGCCATGTGGCAGCACCTGGAAAACGTGCGGCAGACGCTGCTCGAACTCTCCGACGTGGATGATCCGGCCTTCGACGGCTACCTGTTCGACAGCGGTCCGGTCGCCGCCGTGGGAAGCTGAGCGCCAGCGGATCCACACGCATTTCCTCAACGAGGCAGGACAAGACATGCAGCAGACATGGCGCTGGTTCGGGCCGGCCGATCCGGTTTCGCTCGCCGACATCCGACAGGCCGGAGCGACCGGGGTCGTCACCGCCTTGCACGACCTCCCCAACGGAACCGTCTGGCCGATGGAGGCCATCGCGGCGCGCAAGGTCGAAATCGAAGCGGCCGGCCTGACCTGGTCGGTGGTCGAGAGCATCCCGGTGCACGAGGATATCAAGACCGGCGCGCCGGGGTGGGAACGCCATGCTCGGGCCTGGGCGGAGACGGTGCGCAACCTCGCCGCCTGCGGCATCACCCGCGTCTGCTACAATTTCATGCCGGTGATCGATTGGACCCGGACGGAGCTTGCCTACGAGCTTGCGGACGGCGCGCGGTGCCTGCGCTTCGATCATGTCCGCTACGCGGCCTTCGACCTGTTTGTCCTCGGCCGCGCCGGAGCCGGGGCCGACCATTCGCCGGAGACGGTCGCCGCCGCGCGGGTCGCATTCGAGGCGATGACGCCGACCGACATCGAAGCGCTGACGAAGACCATCATCGCGGGGCTGCCGGGCTCGGAGGAAAGCTATTCACTGGAGGGCTTCCGCCAGCGCCTTTCCGCCTATGAAGACCTTGATGCGCAGGCCCTGCGCCGCAACCTTGCAGCGTTCCTGACCATCGTCGTGCCGGTGGCGGAGGCTGCGGGAGCGCTTCTCGCGATCCATCCCGACGATCCGCCGCGGTCCCTGTTCGGCCTACCGCGCATCGTTTCGACGATCGACGACATGGCAGCGATCGCGGCGATGGTCGACAGTCCGGCCAACGGCTTCACCCTATGCACGGGGTCCTACGGCGTGCGTGCCGACAACGACATCGTTGCCATGATCGAGCGGTTCGGCGACCGGATCCACTTCCTGCATCTGCGGACGACGAAGCGGGAGGCCGACGGATTGAGCTTCCATGAGGCGGCCCATCTCGATGGCGATGTCGACATGGTCGCGGTGATCCGGGCGATCCATGCGCTGGAACGCCGACGCGGCTGCCTGCTGCCGATGCGTCCGGACCACGGTCACCAGATCCTCGACGACCTGCGCAAGTCTTCGACGCCCGGCTATCCGGCGATCGGCCGTCTGCGCGGACTCGCCGAATTGCGCGGGGTCGAACGGGCGGTGCAGGCTCTGACCTGACGCTGGACCGGCAAGCCGGGATCCGACCAGCATTCCCCCTCGCGTGACCTGACCGGCGCAGCCTGCCGGCAGCTTGCCTTGCCCTGCCTGAGGCCTGACGCCTGCATGCCGTGGGGTCGATCTCTGCTGGCCGCCTGGGCGCGACCTTTCCCCGTGTTTTTGTGATCGACCAAAAAGACCGACTTCGGTCCCGGTCTGTCATCGCCCTGTAAAACGGTGCCGCTACATCTGCGCCGGTCATTGCACAGCTGTGCAAAAACGAGTGGAATGGACGGACCAGTGTTTTTGAGCCTGACCGGGATCGACGTCGGCTATGGCCGCACCAGCGTTCTAAAGGGGATCGATCTGGCGATCGACAAGGGCGAGTTCGTCGCCCTCCTCGGCTCGTCCGGCTGCGGCAAGACGACCCTGCTGCGCACCATCGCCGGATTCGTCCGTCCGACCTGCGGCATGGTCGCCGTGGCCGGGCGCGACGTCACGCACGCCGCGCCCGACAAGCGCGGCATGGCCCTGGTGTTCCAGTCCTATGCGCTCTGGCCGCACATGACCGTTGAGCGCAACATCGGCTATGGCTTGAAGCTCAAGGGCTTGCCGCGGACCGAGGTCGTCCGCCGGGTGCGCGAGATGGAAGACCTGCTGGGATTGTCCGGCCTGTCGCAGCGCAAGCCGGACAACCTGTCCGGCGGCCAGCGCCAGCGCGTCGCCCTCGGTCGAGCGCTTGCCGTCAATCCGGAGATTCTGCTGCTCGACGAGCCTCTGTCGAATCTCGATGCCCGGATCCGCCTGAGCGTGCGCCACGAGATCCGTGCGCTGCAACAACGCCTCGGGATCACGGCCGTGCACGTCACCCATGACCGCGAGGAGGCCATGGTCATGGCCGACCGCATCGTCATTCTGGACGGTGGCCGGATCGTGCAGCAGGGCGCTCCCCAGGAGATTTTCAATCGGCCTGCGACGGCCTTCGTCGCCGCCTTCATGGGCGCGGAGAACGAGGTCCGCCTGACCGGTCGGATCGAGGGCGACGACTGGATCTGCGAGTCGGCCGCCCATTGCGGTGCGGCGCGCATGCGGCTGGGTGGTCGCCGGATCGGCGGCGGAACCGTCGCGGCGCGGTTTCGCGCCGAGGCGGCGCAACTTCTTGCTGCCGCCGATGCCCCGGAACCTGCCGACGACACGCTCGACCTGATCGGAACGGTCGCCAGCGTCAGCTATCCGGGCGGACACTGGCGTCATGCGGTGTGCGTCGCGGACGGCGAGGTCCAGGTCGACGCGCCGATCGCCCTTGCGCCCGGAACGCCTGTGCGCGTGCGCGTGCCTGGTCCCGCGGCCTTCCTGTTCGATACGGCGCCCGGCGGTCCCGCCGTGTCGCCCCGGAATTTCGGTCCGGCCACGCAGGCCGGTCCGAAAGCGTCAGGAGACTGACACCCCTCTGCTCCAACCGAGGATCAGACCCAGCGTCCGGAAACTCGGGCCAACCCCTGGAGACTATGATGAAAAAGACTGCCTTTGCCGCATTCGCGCTCGCCCTGGCCTCGGTGCCGGCGACCGCAGCCGAGCTGACGGTCATCACGGCCGGCGATCAGAACATGGTCGACTACGTCAACGAGTATCTCGGCCCGCTGTTCGAGGAACTGCATCCGGGAACTAAGGTCCGGGCTGTGGGCACCGGCCCGGGCGATGCCGGCTCGCAGAAGATCCTCGAGCGCTTCGAGGCGCAGGCCAAGGCCGGCGTCCAGACCTGGGACACCGACGTCGCCGTCGTGCACGAGAAGTTCGCCGGCCCGATGGTCAAGGAGGGCTACCTCGCCAACTATCGCGGCAGCATCGAGACCGGCGCCCTGGTCACCCGCGCCAACGCCAGGATGGCGCTCGGCACCGAGGTCGATGGCTACGTCATGCCGATGTTCAACTCGCAGACGGCGATCGCCTACAATCCGGCGCTCGTCCCCAACCCGCCCAGGAGCTACGAGGACCTGCGTGCCTGGGCGGCCGCCAATCCCAAACAGTTCGGCTACAACGGCATCAAGGGCGGCGCGTCCGGCGTCAGCTTCGTCATGGGCTGGATCTACGCCTTTGGCGACGGCGATGCCGACAAGCTGATGAACGGCCCGTTCGAGGAAGCGGAGACCAAGAAGTGGGACGCCGCCCTCGCCAGCCTGAAGGACTTCACCGCCAACGCCACGCTGACTCCGGGCAACGCCGGCACGCTCGACATGCTCGCCCGCGGCGAGATCGCCATGGGTCCGGTCTGGGTCGACATGTTCTACAGCTGGAAAGCGAACGGCCAGCTGCCGCCGGAACTGAAGCTGATACTGCCGGCCCCCGGCATGCCCGGACAGCCGATGCACTACGTCATCCCCGCCAAGGCGCCCAACAAGGAGCTGGCGGAGGCGTTCGTCGCTCTGGCAACGAGCCCGAAGGTCCAGGCCAAGGGCATCGTCGAGAAGTTCAACTGGTATCCGGGCATCGATGCCGCGCATGTCCAGGCCGAACTCGACCCGGCGACCTGGGACAAGCTGTTCGTCGAGATCACCCCGGAGGATCTGGCCACCAAGGGCAAGCCGTTCCCGGTCGCGCCCTACAACAGCGCCATCCTGGAAGCCTATGAGCGCACGGTGAACTGAGTCGCCGCATCCACGCCGCCGGCCCCGCCCCGATCCGGGACGGGGCCGGCTCGTCCGTCTCCCGCCAGTGCAGTCGCCCGTCATGACCCAGCGTCTGTTTGCCCTTGCCCTCGTCCTGCCGGCCCTTGCCGTGATCGTGATGCTGTTCATCCTGCCGCTGATGGCTTCGGTGGTCGGCGCCTTCGAGACCACTCAGGGCCATTCGCTGGCAAATTTCGGCAAGGCCTTCGAACTCTATTGGGGCGACGCGCTCTACACGGTCTTCATCGTCTCCCTGTCGACCGTCCTGATCGGCCTCGCCGCCATCGCCGTTGCCGGCTATCTGACCCTCGGCGAGAACCCGCGTGCAGTCGCGATCCTGCGCTGGCTCTACCGCTGGCCGCTGTTCGTGCCGTTCATCGTCGTCGGCCAGATCATGCGGACCTTCCTCGCCAAGAACGGCCTGATGAACAACGCCCTGGCCGCCGCGGGCGTGCTCGACCCGCTGCATGCCGTTAGCTTCCTCGACTGGCGCGGCATCGTCATTTCCTTCGTCTGGAAGCAGACGCCCTTCGTCGCTCTGCTCCTGGCTGGCGCCATGGCGTCGGTCGACCGGGGCACGCTCGAGGCCGCGCGTAACCTCGGCGCCTCGCGCCTGCGCATCCTGGCCGAGATCCTGGTTCCGCAGGTCGGCAAGACGCTGATGGTCGCCCTGGTGCTCAGCTTCGTGACCATGATGTCGGTGCTCTCCGTACCGCTGATGGTCAGCGCCCAGTCGCCGACCATGCTCACGGCCGACATCGCCTTCCGCATCAACGCCTATCGCGACTACGGCGTCGCCAACGCACTCGGCCTCATCTCGCTGGCGATCACTTCTTGCGTCGCCTGGCTCTACCTGCGCCACAGCCTGAAGGAGCACGCCTGATGGACAAGGTCCTGCCGTTGCCGCGCCTTTCGCCGCATGTTGCGGATAAGCTTTGGTGGCTGCCGCGCGGCATCCTGCTCGGCCTGCTCGCGTTTGCAATCTTCGGTCCGCTGACCAACCTGCTGCTTTGGACCGTGGCAGAGAAGTGGTACTTCCCCCACACCCTGCCGCTCGAATACGGCTTCGGTTCCTGGCAGCGGGTGTTCTCGCCGCGCGGCAACGCGGTGGACTCGCTGACCAACTCGGTCGTCATCGCCGCGCTCACCGTCTGCGTCGCCCTGGCATTGGCGATTCCGGCCGGCTATGCGCTCGCCCGTCTCAGGCTGCCGCTGCGCGGGCTGATCCTGCTCGCCTTCCTGATTCCGCAGGCGTTTCCAAACCTGCCGGTCTACGTCAACGTTGCCCGCGCCTTCTACGAACTGGGCCTCAACGGAACGGTGCCCGGCGTCGTCCTGGTGCATGTCACCCACGGACTGGTCTATGCCGTGTGGATCGCGACGGCCGCCTTCTCGGCAGTCGACGCCGAACTCGAACAGGCGGCCCGCTCCATGGGCGCCGGGCCGTTCCGGGCCTTCTTCGACATTACGCTGCCGCTGGCCATGCCCGGACTGATGGCCAGTGCCATCTTCGTCTTCCTGGAAAGTCTCGACGAGTTCACGGCGAGCTATTTCGTCGGCGCGCCCGACGTCAATCTGCTGCCGTTGCTGCTCTACACCGCCGGTGCGGGCGGCAACTATCAGGTCGCCTCGATCACCGCGCTGTTGCTGCTCATACCCTCCATCGGGTTTATGCTTGTGGTCGAGCGATTCCTGAAAGCCGACGTGCTCGCCCGTGTCGGCCATTGAGATGCAGATGGACCGCCGGCGCCGCACAGCATGACCAAGCATTCCAAGCCCGGATTTGTCAGCGCCCTGCAGGTTGCCGAGCGGGCAGGGGTCTCCCGTTCGGCCGTGTCGCGCACCTTTACCCCCGGCGCGAGCGTTTCGGCAGAAACCCGCCGCAAGGTCCTGCGCGCGGCCGAGGAACTCGGTTACGAGGTCAATGACCTGGCGCGCGGGCTGCTCGCCAACCAGAGCCGCCTGGTTGGTCTGGTGGTGACCAACCCCGAGGAGGGTTTCCGTGCCTTCCTCGTCGCAGCGCTTGCCCGGGCCTTGATCGCCCGCGGCAGTGTGCCGGTGCTCATCAACACCGGTCGAACGCCCGAAGACTTGCTTGCGGCGCAGAAGGTGCTGCTGCGCCACCGTGCCGAGGCGACCGTCATCCTGTCGGGCACGCCGCCGACCGAATTCGCCCAGCTTGCCCGGCGCAATGGCCAGCCCCTGGTCGTTATCGGCCGCTCCGAGCCCGACGCCGACCATGTCCGCGCCGGTAACTCGGAGGCGTCCCGGCGCATCGCGCGGCTGTTAGTCGAAAGCGGCCGGACTGTGCTCGGCATGGTCGGGTCGCGCAGCGGCACGCCAAGCGTCGTCGAGCGCGAGGCCTCGTTCACGGAGGAGGCCGAGCGCCTTGGCGCGACCGTCATCACCGCGCGCGGCTGCGATTCCGTCTACGAGGGAGGCCGGGAGGCCGCCCGCACGCTTCTGCGGAGCCAGCGGCGTCCGGAAGCGGTCTTCTGCGTCAACGACCCGATGGCCTTCGGCGTTCTCGACGTGCTGCGCCACGAGGCCGGCCTGCGTGTGCCCGAGGATGTTGCCGTGGTCGGCTTCGACAACGTGCCCGAGGCCGGCTGGGCTTCCTTCGACCTGACCACCTTCTGGCAGGATCCGGAGGCGATCGCTGCCGCGGCGGTCAGCCTGATCGAAGCGCGCCAGCACGATCCGCAGCGTCCGCTTCAGCGCCTGCGCGTCGTCCCCGAACTTGTCATCCGCGGCAGCTTCGTCCCGCGGGGCGCGCCGCGTTGATCCCCTCCAGCCGAAAGCCCGACATGCCTCTTGATCTTGACAGCAATGCCCGCCATGCCCTTGCACAGACTGTGATCCGCCAGGCGGGCGATCTTGCCGTCGGCTATTTTGCCCACCTCGACACGCTTGTGTGCGAGACCAAGCAGAACGGCCAGGATGTTGCCTCCGAGGCCGACCGGGCGGTCGAGGACCTGGTCCGCCAGGCGGTGTGTGCTGCGTTTCCGAATGACGGGTTTCTCGGCGAGGAGAAAGGCTTTGCGACAGGGACGAGCGGCTATGTGTGGATCGTCGACCCGATCGACGGAACGAGTTGCTTCCTGCATGGACTGAGGGACTGGTGCATCTCCCTCGCCCTCGTCAAGGACGGCTCCTGCGAATTGGGGATGGTCTGTCAGCCGTCGACCGGGGAGTTCTTTGCCGCCGTCGCAGGGCAGGGCGCCTTTCTCAATGGTGCGCCGATCGGCGTCGATAGGGCCGCGCGCATCGATGCGGCGCTTCTGGGGATGGGAGCGAATTTCCGCATTCCCGTCGTCCAGGTGACGGCTTTCGTGGCGGAACTCCTCGGTGCCGGCGGCATGTTCATCCGCAGCGGATCGGGCGCGCTTATGCTCGCCCATGTCGCCTGCGGCCGACTTGCCGGCTATTACGAGCCGCATATCAACGTCTGGGACTGCATGGCCGGCCTGCTGTTGATCCGCGAGGCAGGCGGCTGGACCGCGGACTACCCGGGCGAGGAGGGCTGGCTCGACGGCGGCCCGGTGATCGCCTGCGCGCCGCAGTTGCGCGATGCGCTGACCCGCCTGGTCGAGCGCAGCCTCGAACGCGCGAAAACGCTTGGATCCGACCAGGGGCAAGCGAGGGGAGACATCGACACTTACCAGGGCACAGGGGCGCCAGCGTAGTCGTAGAAGCCTCCCGAACACTCCGGCATGAGTCCGGAGACGGTCCTAAGAAGGTCCGACGCCGCCTCGGTCGGCGGCCGGACGACAAGACCGCTCTTGGTAAAGGGAGCGGACAGCGAGCTTTCGACCGTGCCGGGATGCAGCGCGACGCAGATGGCCTGCGGACGCGTCCGCCGAAGTTCGATCGCGCAGGTGCGGACGATCTGGTTGAGCGCGGCCTTGGACGCGCGATAGCCGTGCCATCCGCCCAGGCGGTTGTCGGCGATGCTGCCGACGCGCGCGGACAGGGTCGCGAAGACGGACTTGCCGGTCGCCGGCAGGAGCGGCAGGAAATGCTTCATGAGCAGGGCCGGCCCGATCGCGTTGATGGCGAAGGTATGGGCCATGTGAACGGGGTCGATCTGACGCCAGCTCTTTTCCGGCAGGAAGGCCTCGTCGTGCAGGAAGCCGGTGGCGTCGACGACGAGGCGCAGCGGCAGGCCGAGATCGGCGACATGGCGGACCGCCGCAGCGATGGTGTCCTCGCGGATCAGGTCGAGGGGCGGATCGCTGCGGCGCGACAGGCCGACGACCTGGGCGAAGCATGCGTCCTGGTTCAGTTGGTCCGCCAGCGCGCCACCCAGGGCTCCGGAGGCGCCGACGACTACCGCCACCCCGCCCGGATCGAAGGACGCCGGTTCGGGGCAATCCGCTGCCGCTGTCATGTCCCGGCCTCCTCCTCGGAATTGGTCGCAGTCTCCTACGAGCGTCGAGGAATTCCGGTTCAGCGGCGTCAGCGGATCGGCGGCTGCGGCAGCGTGGCGACACCGGGTTCCATGACCAGCGTATGGTCCAGCGAATACCAAGGGCAAACGATCGCAGGGTCATCGGGATGCGGCTCGTCGTGGCGCGCGAAATGGCTGGTCGTTGCCCGGGTCACGCCGAATTGGACGTCGCTCTCGAGCCGCGGGTCGTCGTCAGCATAGATCTGGGTGATGAGGGTCTTGAACCCCTGCTTGAAGGCGAGACAGTGCACGTGCGCAGGCCGATAGGGATGCCGGTCCTGGGCGGCGAGGAGGCGGCCGACGACCCCGTCGGTCGGGATCGGATAGCCCGCCGGGCGAACCGAGCGGAACCGGATCCGTCCGTCGGGATCGGTGATGAACTTGCCGCGCAGGTTCATGTCGGCCTGCTCCGGATCCTGGTTTTCGTAAAGCCCCGTCGGGGACGAGTGCCAGATGTCGACCTCGGCACCGGCGACCGGCTGGCCAGCCCTGTCGACCAGGGTGAAGGTGACGAACATCGGATCGCCGGGCGTGCCGCTGCGCAGGATCGAGCCGCCGTCCTCGACGCGCGGCGAATTCAGGCGCCAGAACGGGCCGAGCAGGTTCTGGGTGGTTTCCGTGGTGCCGTCGTTGCCGTTGTTGAGCAGGCAGACGAGCGAGGAGACGCCGAGGGAACCGGCCATCAGCACGGCCTCGTTGTGCGTGTCGCTGGTCAGCTTGCCGATCTCATTGAGGATGGCGGTCGCCTTGCGGAATTCCTCTTCCGTCAGGCGGGCCTCGCGGATGAAGCTGTGCAGGTGCGTGACCAGCGACACCATGATTTCACGCAGGCGCGGGTCGCGGGTTTGGCGCATCACCTCCAGCACCGCTTCGGTGACCTGTTCCTGGCGCTCGATGATCATGGGTCGTTCTCCGGTTTGTCTGGTCCTGACCGGATGGCGCGGTCAATCGCCCCTCCGGCAGCAAGGTGGGGCGCGGCGTTGGCCTCCCCGGTGGGCGACGGCTTTCCGGGACGCGAACGGCTGACGGACCATTTCGCCTTAAATCCGAGTTTGAGATAGAATTTCCTATGAATGAGCGTTTGTCCTATATCTTTGGGATGTGTCAAGAAGCCGATACGCGGGAGATGAAATGATCGATGCAACGCACGGGGAGACGGTCGGCGACAATGCCTACCGCGCCATTCGCAACGATATCATTTTCGGGCGCCTCAAGCCCAGCGAACGCCTTCGGCTGGAGCCGCTACGCAAGCGCTACAACGTCAGCGTGACGACCCTGCGCGAGATCCTCAACCGCCTGACGTCGGACGGCTTCGTAATCGCCGAGGGACAGAAGGGCTTCGAGGTGGCGCCGGTCTCGGACGACGATCTCAAGGAGATCGCGGACCTCAGGATCCTGATCGAAAGCCATGCCCTGCGCCGGTCGTTCGAACAGGGCGATCTCGACTGGGAGGCACAGGTGGTTGCCGCTTATCACAAGCTGCATGTCCTCGAACGGCGGATGATGGCCGGCGAGACGGAGGCCCGGGAGGACTGGAAACGCTGCGACTGGGAGTTCCACCGCGCCCTGATCAGCGGCTGCGGATCGCGGTTCCTGCTCGACACCCACGGCGCCGTCTTCGACAAGTACCTGAGATATCAGATGCTGACCCTGACATTCCGCGGCGAAAAGGCGGCCCGGGAACACAAGCTGCTGCTCGACGCCGCCCTCACCCACGATGCGGAGACTGCGGCCGACGTGCTGCGCGAGCATATCCTCGGCGGCGTGGAGCACAGCCTGAAATATCGCGGCCGGGAGGCAATCTGACCATCAGTTGCGAGGTGGAACATAATATAAAATCAAAAATGTATGTTGAAATGGAAAGGGGGTTGTGCGACTAGAATGGTCAAGGTCCGGACTGCGGGAGGCGCCGGATCGTTGTCTGGGAGGAAGAACATGAACAAGCACGTCACGCGTCGCGGCCTTCTGGCCGCAGCCACAGCCCTTGCCGTCTCGATGGCCGCGCTCGGTTCCGGCGAGGCGCTCGCCGCCGACAAGGTCAAGCTCCGCCTGTCCTCGGTGAATTCGGAGACGGATCAGCGCGCCGTTGCGCTTCTGGAGAAGTTCGGCCCCGCCATTGCCGAGTTCGCCGAGTTCGAGCCGCACTGGAACGGCGCCCTGTTCAAGCAGGGCACGGAACTTGAGGCCATTGCCCGCGGCAATCTCGAGATGTCGATCGCCTCGGCGCAGGAGCTCGCGGTGTTCTTCCCCGAGTTCTCTATCTTCACGGCCGGTTATGTCCATCGCGACGCCGCGCACCAGGTGGCGGTGTTTAACAACGAGCTGATGGAGCCGTTCAAGAAGAAGGTCGAGGACGAACTCGGCGTGAAGCTGCTGACGGTCATGTATCTGGGTCGCCGCCAGGTGAACCTGCGCACCGACCAGGAGGTGAAGACGCCCGAGGACCTGGCCGGCGTGAAGCTGCGCATGCCCGGGACCGATGCCTGGCAGTTCCTCGGCAAGGCGCTCGGCGCGAGCCCGGTGCCGATGGCCTTCACCGAGGTCTACACCGCGCTGCAGACCGGCGCCGTCGATGGCCAGGACAACCCGTTGCCGACCGTGGTCGACGCCAAGTTCTACGAGGTCACCAAGCAGATCGTGCTGACCAGCCACCTGGTCGACCTCAACTATCTGGCGCTGTCCAAGAAGGTCTGGGAGTCGCTCACCCCCGATCAGCAGGCGACCCTGCAGAAGGCAGCCGACGAGGCAGCGGAATTCGGCCGCCAGAACCAGCTCAAGAAGGAAGAGGAACTCGTCAGCTTCCTGAAGGAGAAGGGCCTGCGGATCTACGAACCGGACCTCGGCGCCTTCCGCAGCCGCGTGCAGAAGATGTACCAGGACTCCGACTTCGCCAAGGATTGGCCGGCCGGACTGATCGACAAGATCAACGCTCTCTAGGACGGTTTCGGACGCGGGAGACGTGCGCATGCAGGCCGCTCTGCGCTGGCTGAATGCGAGGGCCGAGAATGTGGCGGCGGCGCTGCTCGCCGCCATGTTCCTCACCTTCCTGCTTCAGATCTTTGCCCGCTACGTCCTGTCCGAGCCATACGGCTGGACCCTGGAACTGTGTCTGACCCTGTGGGTCTGGATCGTCTTCTGGGGCGCGGCCTTCGTGGTTCGGGAACGGGACCATGTCACCTTCGATCTGTTCTATCTGATGATGCCATCGAAGGTGCAGCGGGTGTTTGCGATGCTGTCGGCTGCCGCGATTGTGGTTGGTTTCTCCGTCTCGCTGCTGCCGACCTGGGATTACATCGATTTCCTGAAGATCAAGAAGAGCGCGACCCTCAAGATCCCGTTGCGCACCGTCTTCAGCATCTACGCCCTGTTCATTGTTGCCGTGATCGTCGCCTACGCGCTGCGGTTCGTGCGCGTGTTCCGCCATGGCGCCCCGACCGGACATCACCATCTCGAGGTGACGGACGAATGAGCCTGGAACTCGCCCTTTGTCTGGTCGCGCTGTTTGGTCTGGCCGCGATCGGCACGCCGATCGCCTATTCGATCATTCTTGCCGCGATCGTCTACCTTGCGGCCGCCGGTCAGGACATCGCCCTCGCCGGCGAGCAGATCCTCCAGGGGCTTTACGAAAGCTTCGTGCTTCTCGCAGTGCCGCTGTTCATCGTCGCCGCGAACATCATGAATGCCGGCTCGATCTCCGAACGCCTGCTCAGGTTCTGCGTCGCGGCCGTGGGTCGCTTTCGGGGCGGGCTCGGCCATGTCAATGTCGTGGCATCGCTGATCTTTTCCGGCATGTCCGGCTCGGCCGTCGCCGACGCCGCCGGCATCGGCAAGATCGTCATCGGAATGATGACCCGTAGCGGCCAGTATTCGCACGGCTATGCGGCCGCCATCACCGCCGCATCCGCCACCATCGGTCCGATCATCCCGCCGTCCATTCCGATGGTGCTCTATGCCCTCGTATCGAACAGTTCCATCGGCTACCTGTTCCTCGGTGGCATCGTTCCGGGCCTAATCATGGGGGGCGTCCTCATGGTCATGAACGCCTATCTGTCGGCGCGACGCGGCTTTGCCCTGGAACAGCCGGTGCCGCTGCGCGACCTGCCGGGCCACACCGTCAATGCCTTCCCGGCTCTCCTAATGCCGGCGATCCTGCTCTACGGCATCTACGGCGGGGTGACGACGCCGACGGAGGCGGCCGCCGTGGCCGCCGCCTATGCCCTCCTCCTGGCCGGAGCGTTCTACCGCGCTCTCACCTTCGCGACGCTGTATCAGATCATGGTCGACAGCGCACGCTCCTCGGCCGCCGTCGGCCTGGTTATCGGCGGGGCCCTGATCCTCAACTATATCGTCGCCTCGGAAAACATCCCGAACACACTAGCCGGTACGCTGGTCGGCCTCGACGTTTCGCCGCTGACCTTCCTGCTTGCCGTCAATCTGGTCCTGCTGGTGCTCGGATGCGTGCTCGACGCGACGACGATCATCCTGGTGATCATTCCGTTGTTCCTGCCGACGTGCCGAGAACTGGGCATCGACATGGTCCATTTCGGCGTCGTCGCCATCGTCAACTGCATGATCGGGCTGATCACGCCGCCCTACGGCATCCTGCTCTTCGTCATCAATGCCGTGACGCAGATCCCGCTGCGCGAGATCATCGGCGAGATCTGGGCGTTCCTCGGGGTGCTCGTGCTGGCGCTGCTCGTGCTGATCCTGTTTCCCGGCGTCGTTCTTTGGCTTCCCCGCATGTTTGGATATCCCGGATGACGGATGGCTTCCAGCCGATCGGCACGCCTGCGACCATCCTCGCCGGCCTCGTCGGCAGGGGCATCCGCCTGTCCAGGACCCCTGCCATGCACGAGGCGGAAGGTGCAGCCTCGGGCTTGCGCTACGTCTATCGCCTGTTCGACACGGACAGCATGGGCCCGAATCCGCCGTCCCTTCAAGAAATCCTGCGCGCGGCGGAACTGTGCGGTTTCGCCGGCCTGAACATCACCTTTCCCTACAAGATCGAGGTGATGGAGTTCCTTGACGGCCTGTCCGACAACGCGCGAGCGGTTGGGGCGGTCAATACGGTTGTCTTCAAGGGTGGCCGGCGCATGGGCCACAACACGGATCTGTGGGGGTTCGGCGAGAGCTTCCGCCGGTCGATGGCCGGCACGGCGCGGCGCCGTGTCCTGCTGATCGGTGCGGGCGGCGCGGGCCTTGCGGTCGCCTTCGCCTTGCTGGAACAGGGGGTCGAGCACCTCCTGGTCCATGACCGTCAGCCGGAGCGCGTCGACGCCTTGCTGGAGGCGGTCCAGGCGCGCCACGGTGCAGCCTGCGCAGAGGCTGTCGGCACATTTCACGACGCCGTTGCAGGCGGCATCGACGGGATCGTCAATGCGACACCGGTCGGCATGGCCAAGATGCCGGGTTCGCCGTTTCCGCTCGACCTGCTCGAGCCAACCATGTGGGTGGCGGACGTCGTCTATTTTCCGCTCGAGACGGAACTCGTCCGTGCCGCGAAGGCCATGGGCTGCCACGCCATGGGCGGGGCGGGAATGGCGGTGTTCCAGGCTGTGCGGACCTTTGAACTCTTCACAGGTCTGGCGGCCGATGCCGAACGGGTGCACGCGGCTTTCGCCGCTCTCGACGATCCGGCCGGCGCATAGATCTGCACGACTGCTGCTAAAGGGCGTCCCGATCCGGACGGGCCAGGGCGCGCGTCGCCAACACCTGTTTTGTTGCATTGCGGCATAAGTTGGGCTATTAGCGGAGCCACCAACCTGGACCCGGTGCGAATCCGGGTGGCTCTTCCGGCCGCCGATCCGCCGGACAATCCCAGACAGACTTTCAGCCTGCCGCACCGGACCCTGTCCGTCTGCACGGCCATGCCATTTCCAACGGGATTCCTGATGCTTTCACTTTCCGCCTACCGTGCCCAGTGGTTCGGCAACATCCGCGCCGACCTGCTGTCCGGTCTTGTGGTCGCCCTGGCGCTCATTCCGGAAGCCATTGCGTTTTCCATCATTGCCGGCGTTGATCCGAAGGTCGGCCTCTACGCATCCTTTTCCATCGCTGTGCTCATCGCCTTCGTCGGGGGCCGCCCGGGCATGATATCGGCCGCGACTGCGGCGACGGCCGTGTTGATGGTGACGCTGGTCAAGGACCACGGCCTGCAGTACCTGCTGGCCGCAACCGTTCTCGCCGGCGTCCTTCAGGTCGGGGCGGGCCTTCTGAAGCTCGGTTATCTGATGCGGTTCGTCTCGCGCTCGGTCATGACCGGGTTCGTCAACGCGCTCGCCATCCTGATCTTCATGGCGCAGATCCCGGAGCTGGTCGGGGTGCCCTCGCTGACCTACGTCATGGTCGCAGCGGGCCTTGCCATCTGTCAACGGCGGAGCAAAAGTCGTCCATTGGGCGGCGTAAAAGTAGGCCACCTGACGCCGCACGCGGGGAACGTCGGGAGGGCGTAGCCCGACCAGAGTTTCCCGCGTGCGGCGTTGGCGACTTTTTGAGGGGCTTCAGCCTGCCCTTCGGGCGCGGCTTTGAGCGAGACGATAGCTGTCGCCGTTCATCTCGAGGATGTTGACGTGGTGGGTCAGCCGGTCGAGCAGTGCGCCGGTCAGCCGTTCCGATCCCAGCGTCTCGGTCCATTCGTCGAATGGCAGATTGCTGGTGATCAGGGTGGCACCGCGTTCGTAGCGTTGCGCGATCAGCTCGAACAGCAATTCCGCCCCGGTCTTTGACAATGGCACGAAGCCCAGTTCGTCGATGATCAGGAGCTTGTAGGCTGCCATCTGCTTCTGGAAACGCAGCAGACGTCGCTCGTCGCGCGCCTCCATCATCTCGCTGACCAGGGCAGCGGCGGTCGTGAAGCCGACGGACAAGCCCTTCTGGCAGGCGGCCAGACCGAGACCGAGCGCCACATGGGTCTTGCCCGTGCCGCTGGGGCCAAGCGCGATGACGTTCTCGCGCCGCTCGACCCATTCGCAGCGGGCCAGCTCCAGCACCTGCATCTTGTTGAGCTTCGGGATAGCGGCGAAGTCGAAGCTGTCGAGGCTTTTGACGACCGGGAACCTCGCCGCCTTGATGCGGCGTTCGACCTTGCGGCGATCCCGTTCGATCATCTCCTGCTCAGCAAGCCGAGTGAGGTATCCGACATGGTCCACGCCCTGTGTGGCGCAGAGCCGGGCCAGCTTCTGATACTCGCGCTGGAAGGTCGGCAGCTTGAGGGTCTTGAGCGTGTGGGAGAGCAGGATCGCAGGGGGATTGTCTGACGCTTGGGTGCTCATGCGGCATCTCCCGCATGCGTCGACAGAAGCCGCATATAGGCCTTTGCCGATGTCTTCTCGACGGTGGCTCTTGGCAGGTACGGGTAGATGGACAGGTCCAGTCTCGGCGGCCGCCGCTCCACCTGGCACAGGAGAAGATGCTTGACGGCATCGAAGCCGATGGCCCCGATCTGGAGGGCCTGCTTCACCGCCACATGCAGATCGGCAAGCTCGAAGCTTTCCAGCAGCCGCAGCACCTGCACATACTCGCGCCGGCCATGCTTTGCCATGCGCGCTTCCATCAGGCGGCGCAGCGTGGCGAACGCCTCGGGCAGATCCCAGCCCTGAAGAGGAGCGGCCTGATCCAGCGCGTTGATCTTCTGTTCGATCAGCGGCAGGTAATGCAGCGGGTCGAACACAACGTCTTCCCGTTCCCAGCTTCGAGGATGACGAGCGATGATCTCGCCACGGCAGCCGATCACCACCTCGTCGACATAGCCCCGGATCCATACATCCTGATGGCCGAAGGCGACCGGGACGGAGTAGTCGTTGGTCCTGTAGCGCACCAGCGCCTGGGAAGAGACCCGACCGCTGGCCTGATCGCAGGCCTCAAAAGGCGAAGCTGGCAGCGGCCGCATCGCCGCAAGATCGCGCTGCAGCCGTTCTGCGATCGTCTCGCTCTCGCCGCGCAGCCTGTCGCGCTGGCGCTTGCGGCATTGCTCTTCCAGCCAGGCGTTGAACTCATCCCACGTCGCAAAGCGCGGGATCGGCACCATGAAGTTGCGACGGGCATAGCCGACGAGGCCTTCGACGCTTCCCTTGTCATTACCCTTGCCGGGGCGGCCATAGCGATCCCGGATCAGGTAGTGGGACAGGAAGCCGCTGAACAGCACTGTCCGCTTGCGCGTGCCATCGGCCAGGATCTTCGACACCAGGCAGCGGTCGTTGTCATAGACGATCGATTGTGGCACCGCCCCGAAGAAGGCGAACGCATGGACGTGGCCATCAATCCAGGCCTCTGACACCGCCGCCGGATAGGCCCGCACATAGCAGGCGTCGCTGTGCGGCAGGTCGAGCACAAAGAAGTGCGCCTTCTGCTCCACGCCGCCGATGACAACCACAGCCTCGCCAAAGTCAGCCTGCGCGTGGCCCGGCGGATGCGATAACGGCACGAACACTTCCTGCCGGCGCTGCTCCCGCTCGCGCATGTAGTCCTTGATGATCGTATAGCCGCCGGTGAACCCGCACTCAGCCCGCAACCGGTCGAACACACGCTTGGCCGTGTGGCGCTGCTTGCGCGGTACCTTCAGGTCTTCGTCCAGCCAATGATCAATGGTCGAAACAAAGGCGTCCAGCTTCGGCCGACGCACCGGGGCCTGACGGCGATAGCCCGGAGGCGTCGAATACGACAGCATCTTGGAAACGCTGTCGCGTGAGATATTGAAATGCTTCGCTGCCTGACGTCGGCTCATCCCCTCCGAGACCGCCAGACGCACCTTCAGATATAAGTCCACGGTGTAGATCCCCTGACCCTCCTGCACATGTTGCAGAAGGAAAATAGGTGGACGACTTTTACGCCGCCCGCGGCAGGACTATCCCGCCGCTACCGTGGCCGAATTTTGCACCGCCGCTCTCAAGCAGGGTGGCTATCGCGAGATCGTGCATTCCGATCTTGTCTATTGTGGTCAGGGCGCGCAGAACGCGCCATTGCTGTTCGGTCAGGGACAGCATGCGCAGGCCGGGGCGGAAATGGGTCATCACAGCTTCGCGCGCCTTCAGGAGAGACATCGGCAGCGAGCGCGAGAAATTCCGCAGCCTGATGCGCGTTGCTGCCGGACTGTTGCGTCGGACTACCCCAGTATCCGATTGTGCGCTGTTCTGTGTCACGTTTGGTGTTATCCTTTAAAGCCGCATCGTAAATCGTATCATTCTTAACGGGTTTCGTAACCGGATGCAGAGTTTTCCTTAACCTCCGGTCGGTGGCCGCCCGCAAGAACCGATTTGCAGAAGGCCTTGAAGACCTCGGCCTTCTTGCTCAGGCGCACGGTGTCTGACCATGCGATGACGATGGCGAAGGCGCCGGTGTCGCTGGAGATCGGTCGCCGGACGACTGAACTGCCGTCATGAGCGACGTCCGCAGAGGGTTGCTGGAGAAGCAGGGAATATCCGAATCCGCCACCGACGAGGGATCGGACGAGCTCGAAATTCTCGGTCCGGTAGGAGATCCGTGGCGTCAGGCCGAGCCGGGCGAACATGCCGAGCGTGTTGGCTGCGGCAGGCGGCACGTCGTACAGGATCAGCGGTTCGTCGACGACGTCTTCAAGTGCGATCTCGGTGCGGCTGGCGAGCGGGTGGACGGCCGGCAGGATCAGGTGAGGGCGGACCCAATAGAGTCGCTCTCGGCAGATGTCGTCATCCAGGCCGATCTCGTAGGTCAGGCCGAGTTCGCATCGGCCCTGTCGGAGATCGGCGGCCATTCTTTCTGCTGAACTGTCCCGGAAGTCGATGCGAACCATCGGATGTTCCTCGCGAAAGCGCCCCAGAAGCCGCGCCGCGAGGAACGGCGAGAGCGTCGAATAGCAGCTCACGCCAAGCCGGCCTGCAAGCTCGTGCTCCCAGTTCTGAGCCGCTGCCTCGAAGTCGCCGGCGGCATCGAGAACCGCCCGAGCTCGGCCGAGCAGCATCGTTCCGGCCGAGGTAAGGTTTGCCCCGATCGCGCGCCGGCGATGCAGCAGCGTCGTCCCGATCTCCCGCTCCAGCTCGCTCAGGGCCTGAGACAGGGCCGTCTGGGAAACGTTCAGCAGGCTCGAGGCATCCCGGATCGAACCGAGTTCGGCGACCGTCACGAAATAGTGGAGCTGTCGAAGGGAGAAGCGTGGGGCAGGCATCGACAAAGCTCCATAAAACCAAATTTTTTATGAGAATAAATCCATTATGCCGATACTTATACCTCATGCAAGCATCCGGTCCGGCTGGGTTTGGGGGCGGGGCGGCATGGCTTGGCCGTTCCGAGGACGGTGGCGGGTGTCGCCGAAACTGTGCAAGTAATTGACAAAAATGGATATTTAAAGGGCGCGGGTGAAGTGAATGGCAGTCGAAGATCGTGTCGTGATCGCCGGGGCGGGGCATGCGGGCTTTCAGACGGCGGCGTGCCTCAGGCAGTCTGGATATGCCGGCGAGATCGTCCTGATCGGCGACGAGCCAGGGCTGCCCTACAACCGACCGCCACTGTCCAAGGGATATCTGGCCAACGGTGTGGAGGAAGGCAGCCTGTGTTTCCGGCCGCCGGCGTTCTTCGAGCAGAACCGGATCGATCTGGTGGCGTCGGACAGGGTCGTCGAAATCGACCGCTCCGCAAGGGCTGTGCGGTTGGCATCCGGCCGGCGGCTCACGTACGGCCATCTGGTGCTGGCCACCGGCGCGCGGAACCGGAGTCTCGATGTTCCGGGGACAGATCTCGACGGCGTCTGCCACCTGCGCACCGTTGCGGAGGCGCGGGCGATCCGCTCGCAACTGGGCGGCGCCGGCCGCGTGGTCGTCGTCGGCGCCGGCTTCATTGGTCTCGAATTCGCCGCAACGGCGGCTCTGGCGGGGGCGAAAGTAACCGTCATCGACATCGCGCCGCGGGCGTTGTCCCGCGCCGTTTCCGCGGAATGCGCGGGATTGATCGAGGCCTATCACCGCTCCTTGGGAATCGAATTCGTCTTCGGCGCCGGGGTCTCGCGGCTGAATGGTACCGCCGGGCGGGTGACCGATGTGGACCTGCCGGAAACCCTCCGGATACCCGCCGACCTTGTGCTAATCGGTGTCGGAGTCGTGCCGAACTCTGAGTTGGCGACCGCAGCCGGCCTTGAAGCCGACAACGGCATCGTCGTCGACGCCTTGCTGCGGACTGGCGATCCGGCGATCTCGGCGGTCGGCGACTGCGCGGCCGCACCCAATCCGTTCGCACCCGGTCCCCGGATCCGCCTGGAGTCGGTCCAGAACGCCAACGACCAGGCGCGCCTGGTCGCCGCCCGCCTTGCGGGCAAGCCCCACGGGCCCTATGCGGCGCTGCCGTGGTTCTGGAGCGACCAGGGCAAGGTCAAGCTGCAGATCGCCGGGCTGGGCCAGGACGACGACGAGCGGATCGTCATTGGCGATCCCGACAGGCTGACCTTCTCGGTGCTGCGCTACCGCGAAGGCCGGCTCGCCTGCGTGGAGTCGGTCGGACGGGCCGGCGACCACATGGCCGCGCGCAGGCTCATCGCGCAGGGCGCGGGACCGCGGCCGGACCAAGCGCGCAACGGCCTTGCGAGTCTCAAGGATTGGCTGGACGCGGCTTGAACGAGGAGGGCGCCTCGCCGGCGCCAGGGAGGGAACAGTCACATGCCGAAGATCATCTTTATGGAACCTGACGGCAGCCGCCGTGACCTGGAAGTGCCGGTTGGCACCTCGCTGATGCAGGCGGCGGTGCAGAACGGCGTCGAGGGCATCGTCGGGGAATGCGGGGGATCCTGCATGTGCGCCACCTGCCACGTGCTCGTCGACGAGGCCGGCCTCGCCCGCCTGCCGCCGAAATCCGATAGCGAGGACGAAATGCTCGAATTCTCGGTCGGCGAGCGGCATCCCGGCAGCCGGCTCGGATGCCAGATCACCGTCACGGCCGAGCTCGACGGACTGACCGTGCGCGTCCCCGGCTGAGGGGGCCGACTTCCTGACAAGCGAAACCGATCGGCAGGTCGGAATAGCGTCGCCACGATCGGCGCGATCCCGATCAGGGCCTGGTTGAAATCAGTAAATTAACATGTTAATGAAATCGCCGGATCTGCTCATCCGGCAGTATCGGGAGGAATACGATGAGTGAGGAATTTGACCGAGGTCTCGAACTGCGGCGCGCCATGTTCGGCCCCGAAGGCGCCGAGAAGCAGCTCGAGGCGGCAACCGACTTCACGCGTCCGATGCAGGAATGGGTGACCAAGCAGTGCTTCGGCGAGGCCTGGCAGCGCCCGGTGTTCGACCGCAAGACGCGCAGCCTCCTGACGCTCGCCATGCTGGTTGCCATGGGCCGCAGCCACGAGGTGAAGATCCACACCCGCGGCGCCATCGCCAACGGCGTCTCCAAGGAGGAGATCCGTGAACTCCTGATGCACTCGATCATCTATTGCGGCATCCCGATGGCCGTGGACGGCTTCCGCTCCGCCTCGGAGGTGCTCAAGGATCTGGGGCTGGAGGCATGAGCGGGACGATGGAAACGATCGGCTTCATCGGCATCGGCAACATGGGTTCGCCGATGGCGCTCAACCTGTCCAAGGCCGGTTTTCCGGTCGTCGTCTATGACGTCAACACGGCGAAGGCGGTAAAATTCGCAGCAGACAACGGCGTTTCCGCGGCCTCCGGCCTTGCCGACCTCGGTGCCCGCTGCAGCATCGTTGTCACCATGCTTCCCGACGGCCACGTCGTGCGCAAGGTCATGCTGGGCGCGGCCGACGACGGTCTTGCTGCGCATCTGAAGCCGGGCGCGCTGGTGATCGACATGAGCTCGGCCGATCCGATCGGCACGCGCGAACTCGGTGGCATGCTGAAGGGCAAGTCGATCGATCTGATTGATGCCCCGGTCTCGGGCGGTGTCGCGCGCGCCCATGACGGAACCTTGACGATCATGGTCGGCGGCGACGAGCCGGCAGCCATCGAGCGGGCCAAGCCGGTGCTGGCCGGCATGGGCAAGCAGATCTTCGAAACCGGACCGCTCGGCTCCGGCCATGCCATGAAGGCCCTCAACAACTACGTCGCCGCCGCGGGCTTCGCGGCGGCCTCCGAGGCGCTGATCGTCGGCGAGCGCTTCGGCCTCGACCAGGGAATCATGGTCGACATCATGCGCACCTCGACAGGGCGCAACTTCGCCACCGACGTGACGCTGAAGCCGCATGTCGTCGAGGGCGCCTTCGCCTCCGGCTTCGCGCTCGCGCTGCTGGCCAAGGACGTCAAGATCGCGGCCGATCTTGCCGAGGGACTGAGCCTCGACATGCCGCTCGCGCGTACCACGAGCAAGATGTGGCTGACGGCGCGCGACGACCTGGAACAGGGCGTCGACAACACGGCCGCCTACAAGGCCTGGAAGGCGCGCGCCTCGCGCTGAAAAAACCGCCTGGCGCCCGCATACCGGGGGCGCCGGCAGTCAAGACACTCTGGGAGGACATCATGCTGAACGTGCCATCTGACCTGCATCCTGCTACCCACAGCTTCCTCGCCCGCGAGCACGGCCACTTCATCGACGGCAAGAGCCAGCGCGGTGAGGGCGCGTCCATCGACGTGTTCGATCCGGCGACCGGGCTGGTGATCGCCAAGGTGCCGGATGCGACGGAGCAGGAGGTCGACCGCGCCGTGAAGGCCGCGCGCGCCGCGCTCGGCGGCGAATGGTCGAAGATGCGTCCCGCCGACCGCGAGAAGGTGCTCGTGCGCCTGGCTGATCTGATCGAGGCCAACGGCGAGGAACTTGCCCAGATCGAGACGATGAACCAGGGCAAGTCGATCATGATCTCGCGCATGCTCGAGGCGGGCCATTCGTCGGAGTTCACCCGCTACATGGCCGGATGGGCGACCAAGATCGAGGGCTCGACCCTGGACGTCTCGATCGGCTTTCCCCCGGGCGTCCAGTATCGCGCCATGACGCTGCGCGAACCGGTCGGTGTCGTCGGCGCGATCGTGCCCTGGAACTTCCCGCTCGTCATGGCGGTCTGGAAGATCGCACCGGCGCTCGCCTGCGGCTGCACGGTTGTGCTGAAGCCGGCCGAGGAGACCCCGCTGACCGCCCTGCGGCTGGCCGAGTTGTGCCTGGAAGCGGGCGTGCCCGCCGGGGTCGTCAACGTGATCACGGGCTATGGCCATACCGCGGGTGCAAGCCTCGTCGCCCATCCCGGCGTCGATAAGGTCGCCTTCACCGGCTCCACCGAGGTCGGCCGCAAGATCGGCGAGGCGGCGCTCAAGAACATGACCCGCTTCTCGCTCGAACTGGGCGGCAAGTCGCCGATGATCGTGCTCGACGACTTCGACCCCGCCATGGCGGCCCAGGGCGCGGCCGCCGGCATCTTCTTCAACAACGGCCAGGTCTGCACGGCGTCATCGCGGCTTTACGTCCACAAGAAGATTTTCGACAACGTCGTCTCCGACCTGGCCGGCGCGGCGGCCCAGATGAAGGTCGGGCCGGGCATGGATCCGGCCAATCAGATCAACCCGCTCGTCTCGCGCCGGCAGCAGGAGCGGGTCAAGGGCTACATCGCCCAGGGTCTTGCCGACGGTGCTAGGGCCGCGACCGGCGGCCCGGACTCCGACGGCGACGGTTTCTTCGTGCGTCCGACCATTCTCGTCGACACCAACCACGCCATGTCGGTGGTGCGCGAGGAGATCTTCGGGCCGGTCATGGTGGCGATGCCGTTCGACGACCTCGACGAGGCGCTGGCCAAGGCCAACGACACCGTCTACGGGCTCGGCGCCAGCGTGTGGTCGAACGACTACTCCAAGATCATGCGGGCGGTCGGCGCGATCAAGGCCGGCACAGTGTGGGTGAACACCCACAACGCGGTCGACGCCAACATGCCCTTCGGTGGCTTCAAGCATTCCGGCATGGGCAGGGAGATGGGCCGGGCGGCGATCGACCTCTACACCGAAACCAAGTCCGTCTGTTTCGCCTACTAGACGCGTAGCCTGAGGAGGGGCGACCATGAAAGTAGTCGAGGAAGTCGAGCTTGCGGCGACGCCGGAGGTGGTCTGGCAGGTCATCGGCGATTTCCATGCGATGGCTGCCTGGCATCCGGGCGTCGTCGAGAGCCGGGCGGAAAGCGGCGGCAAGGTCCGGCGCCTCGTCGTGCCGGACGGTGCCGAGGTCGTCGAAGAGCAGCTGGACTGCGTCGATGCCATGGCCTGCCGCTACACGATCCTGGACAGCCCGATGCCGCTCCTTCGCCACGAGGGCCTGCTACGCGTCGAGGCGAACGGCGCTGGCAGCCGTGTGGTGTGGAGTTGCGATTTCGACGCGCCGGAGGACGCGCTCGATGCCGTGGCCCAGGGCATGTCCTTCGTCTTCAGGTCCGGCCTTGCCAGCCTGAAGGCGACGCTCGCCGGCTGAGCCGGCAGCGGATCCCGGAACGCTGCGGACCTTTCCCAGCAGTCCGGGCCTCAATCAGCTTGCGGGCCTGTCGTCGGGCCCGATGGAGATCCGTCGATCTCGAGCCGTCTCGCGGTGAGACGATTCTTAGGGAGGAGAGCATGAAAGTGTTTAAGAGTATTGGCCTGGCATCCGTCGCCTTGGCCGCCCTCGCATACCAGTCGGTTGCCGAAGCGCAGACGGTGCTTCGCATGAACAACTGGCTGCCGCCCCAGCACAGCCAGGTTGTCGGCACCATGAAGCCGTGGGCGGATGCCATCCGCGAGGCGTCCGGCGGTCGCGTCGACATCCAGATGACCGATGCCTCGCTCGGCGCTCCGCCGCGCCAGTACGACCTCGCCGTCGCCGGCATCGCCGACATCACTTTCGGCGTCGCCGGCTACACGCCGGGGCGGTTCGACCTGGTCGGCGCGGCGGAACTGCCGTTCGTCGGCCAGAGCGGCGAGGCGCGCTCGGTCGCGCTGTGGCGCACCTTCGAGAAGCATTTCGCGCAGGTCAACGAGTTCGAGGGCGTCAAGCTGCTGGCGATCTTCGCCCACGGCGCGGGCCGCATCATGACGTCCAAGGAGCCGATCGACAGCATCGACGACATGAACGGCAAGAAGTTCCGTGTCGGCGGCGGCCTGATCCAGGACATCAACCCGGCGCTGGGCGGCGTCAATGTCGCGGCTCCGGCCAACGAGGTCTACGAGATCCTGTCCGCCGGCATCGTCGACGGCACGCTGCTGCCCTCGGAAGCCTACGACAGCTTCAACCTCGGCGGCGTGATCAACTACGAGACGACGGTGCCGGACGGGCTATATTCGTCGGTCTGGTTCGCGGTGATGAACCAGGACGCCTTCGACGCCCTGTCGCCGGAGGACCAGAAGGTCGTGATGGACCATTCCGGTGAATATCTCGCCCGGCTCGGCGGCCGCACCTTCGACAAGACGGACGAAGCGGCCATCGCCACGATGGAAAAGAACGGCGTCAAGCGCATCGTTGCCGACGAGGCGTTCACCACCGCGATCCGCGAGCGCACCGCGCCGATCACCCAGGCCTGGATCGAGAAGGCCAATGCCAAGGGCGTCGACGGCAAGGCAGCGCTTGACATGCTGATCGCCGAGGCCAAGGCCTACAAGCCCGAGTGATCTCTTCCCGCGCCCTCCGGACTTCCGGTCCGGGGGGCGCTCCGCCGTCTCCAAAGGGCCTGCCATGGCTGATACCGAAACCGATCCCGCTTCTGACCGCCCGTCGAGGCTCCTGTCGCTGCCGGTCGACATCGTCGAGACCGTCCTGGGCGCCGCCGGAAGCCTGCTTCTACTGGCCCTGATGTTTTCCACGGCCGTCGACGTGGTCGGCCGCTACTTCTTCAACGCGCCGCTCGGCTGGGCCTACGAGATGACCCAGCTCGCCATGGCGGCGATCGTCTTCGTCGCTCTGCCCTCGGTGACGCTGCGCCGCGAGCACGTGACGGTCGGCCTGTTCGAGGACGCCTTCGGCGGCCGCATGGCGCACCTGCGCGATCTGGTCGTGGCGACCGCCATGGTCGCCGGCACCGGGTTCCTCGCCCTGCGCATGTGGGAGATGGCGGCGCGCTTCGCCCGCTTCGGCGACACCACCGCGACCCTCAAGTTCCCCATCGCGCCGGTCGTCATGCTCGGTGCTGCCGGGCTCGGCCTTGCCGCCGCCGCCGCCGCAATCCTTGCCGTCAAGGCGCTCATCGGACTGTTTCGAAAGGGCAGCGGATCATGACCATCGCGCTGATCGGCTTCGTCGTACTCTTCCTGCTGCTGTTCTTCGGCTTTCCGCTGGCGCTGGCGCTCGGCTTCGTCGGCTATTTCGGCTTCGGCTACCTGATCGCCTTTAAGCCTGCCGGCGCGATGGTCGCGCAGATCACCTGGGACACGCTGTCGAGCTATTCGCTCTCCGTGCTGCCGCTGTTCCTGCTGATGGGCAACCTGGTCAACCACGCCGGCCTGTCGCGCGAGCTTTATGCCGCCTCCAACGCCTTCGTGGGTCACCGGCGCGGCGGCCTTGCCATCGCGACCATCATCGCCTGCGGCGGCTTTGCGGCCGTCTGCGGCTCAAGCCTGGCCACCGCCGCGACCATGTCGGCGATCGCGCTGCCCTCGATGAAGCGCTACGGCTATTCCGATTCCCTGTCGGCCGGCTCGGTCGCCGCCGGCGGCACGCTCGGCATCCTGATCCCGCCCTCCGTGATCATGGTGATCTACGGCAGCATCACCGAGACCAGCATCGGCCAGCTGTTCATCGCCGGCATCGTGCCGGGCGTGATGGGCATCCTGCTGTACATCCTGGCGGTCATCGCGGTGGTCACGCTGCGGCCGGAGGCCGGCCCGCGCGGGCCGCGCCTGGCCTGGCGCGAGCGCTTCGCGGCGCTCGGCACGGTCTGGACGACGCTGGTGCTGTTCATCGTGGTCATCGGCGGCATCTATCTCGGCGTCTTCACGGCGACGGAGGCTGCCGGCGTCGGCGCTACCGGCGCGTTTTTCATCGCCCTGCTGCGTCGCACGCTGACGGTCCGCTCGCTGCTCAAGCTGCTGCTGGAGACGGCGCGCACCACGGCCATGCTG